>JAFRXM010000025.1 GCA_017443515.1 Bacillota bacterium
CCTGATGATAGATATGCCGCTTGCTCCAAAGGCCGGAAAGTCGGTCGTCGCAAGCCTTCTTGAGACCGAAGCCAGGCTCAACCCGAACATGCAGTGGAACGTCCTCGATCCGCTGCGAGCAACGGAAGTCATCTGGGGCGATGGAAACCGCATGCGCACCGGCGAAGCCGCAGGCATGCCTCTGAATCTGGGCACTAAAGAGATGGTCGAATTCGCGCACGAAAAGAAACATCAGTACCTGATAAACCAGAGCGGCCCCGATACGATCGACTACTACAGGCTGCTCTCAGGCGCGCAGGGCACCATGGGCATAGTTCCCTGGGTATCCGTCAAGTGCGCGCTGCTGCCTGATCTTCGTGAAGCCTACCTGGTTCCTGCGGAAAAGCTGGAGTACGGTATTGAGTTCATGTACCAGATGGAGCACTTGCGCTGCGGCGACGGGCTGTTCATGATGAACGCCAAAGACCTCGCGGCTCTCATGGCAAAGAATGCTGAAGATGCTGAAAGAATAGAAAAAGCACTTCCTGCCTGGACCGTGGTGGTCGTGCTGGCGAGCCGTCCGCCGCTTCCGGAGCTTCGCATCAAGGGCCAGCGCGAGTGCATGGAAAAAGCCGCTGCGGCGGCATGCGTGCGCATAGTAAAGCAGCTTGCGGGCTTCAGGGCTGAGGAGATCATGGAAAAGGCGTTTGCCCCATGCAAAGAGGGCGCGTACTGGAAGGACGTCGAGACCGGAAGTTCCGCCGACATATTCTTCCTCTGCACCATGGACAGAGTCCGCGAGTTTACGGACATCATGACGAAGGAAGCCGAAAAAGCGGGGTATCCCGCGGAGGCTCTTGGAATATACATCCAGCCAAAGCATCAGGGCGTAAGCTGCCGCCTGGAATTCCGCATTCCTTACTGCAAGGACTGCAGAGCTGCAGCAGAAAGGCTCTTTGCGGACGCTCCGAAGGCACTCTTCGGGCAAGGTGCGTTCTTCAGCAGGCCTTACGGAGCCTGGGCGGACATCCAGCTGCCGGAAGATAAGGGCACGACTGACCGCTTAAGAAGGCTCAAAAAAATATTCGATCCTAACAACGTGCTCAGCCCCGGACGCCTTTCCGACTGGGGCGCAAAGCAGTAAAGGAGGGCAGAACCATGGCATTTTCCAAAGAAATATACGCAGAGCTCGAGAAAGCCGTAGGGCCGGAAAACGTGTCCCAGGAGCCGGTGATCCTGGAGACTTACCGCTGCGCTACGCATCAGTCCTCCTGCCACTTCGGACCTTACCGCAGCCGCACCCCCATGCCTCAGGCAGTAGCCCTTCCTTCCACAACGGAGGAAGTGCAGAAACTAGTTAAGATCTGCAACAAGTACAACATCAAATTCAAGGCTTCGTCCACTTTCTGGTCCGCGCACGGGTACATCGGAGACGATTACTCGCTGCAGATAGACATGCGCAGAATGAATCATTTCACGATCGATCCGAAGAACATGATCATGACGGTCGAGTCCAACATCCTCTCCGGGGACGCGCAGGCCGAGGCCATGCATTACGGCCTTATGTGCAACGTTCCGGGATGCGGATGCTCCAGTTCGATCATCGCAAGCACGTCCGGATGGGCAGGCGCAGGGCCCAGCTCCATCTACACCGGAGGCAACGGCGAGAACCTGCTTACAGCCGAATTCGTGCTCCCAAGCGGCGAGATCGCTGTGATGGGTTCCGGAGATTTTGAAAAGAGCGGCTGGTTCTCCGAGGAAGGCCCAGGCCCTAGCCAGAGGGCTATTTTCCGCGGAGGTCTTGGAGCCAAGGGCGAGATGGGTATATGCACGAGGATATCCATAAAGCTTGCTCCGTGGCCAGGCCCGCAGGTAATGAAGACCAGAGGACTTCCGCCTGCCTATCTCGCCGATCTTCCCGACAATTTCAAGGCCTACGCAATAGGATTCCCGACCTGGGAGCAGTGGGCAAAGGCCATGATGATGCTCTGCGACGCGGAGATAGTCATGTCCGGCCACAGGCAGTTCTCCATGTTCGGACGCGACATCAAGGCCGCCATGCTTGAGATACTCACCGACCCGGACAAGGAGCTCGGCGATCTTCCCGCGCTGATGGCAGACCCGAATGTACAGAAGACCACAGAATCTCTTAAGATAGAGATGTACCTTGTGATGGCGGGCTTCAGCCCGGCTGACACCGAGTGGAAAGAAGCTGCTTTGGACGAGATCCTAAAGCAGTGCGGCGGCTGGAAGGACGAACGCAGCCTCGATCCCGACATGGCGGATTATTACAAGACCTACTTTATAAGGCTCGGTCACAAGAACCTCAACTATACTCTCTGCGGATCCTACGAAGGGTGCTTCGGACTCCTGCAGCCTAACCTGATCTATTCAGCCAGCCGCTGCGAAGAAACTTACGCCCTGAAGCGCGAGTGGGAGCAGAAGGGCACATTCATGGCAGCAACCGGCGGAGACGCTTCAATGGGAGCTCTTGGCACTATGGGCGGCGGAGGCGGCCCGATGCTGTGGGAGAACTTCATGCACTTCGACGGTCACGATCCTGATAGCATTAAGGGCACTCAGGAATTCTGCGACAATGTCTCCAACAAGTGGAATCTGGAGAACGGCTTCGGTCCGGACTTCTGCAACACGGCAGAGAACTACAGAAAGCCTACAGGATACTATTATACACAGGATGAACATAACAAGATGTTCTGTAACGCTCCCAATCCTCTCTCGTTTCTGTACCAGTTTAAGATGCGTGACGCCTTCAACCCCAAAAGGCTCAACGGCAGTTACTACGCGACTCTGGATCCCGAGTACATGAAGGAACACCGCGGAAAGTAGCGTCAGGAGGTACTTATGAATTTCGGAAAAAACGTAGGTAAAAGAATAATTCTGTACCTGCTGGGCCTGTTTGTCGTGGCGCTCGGCATCAGGCTCACGCTCATTGCCCAGCTTGGCACAGGTTCCAGCACAGCCTTTGCCTGGGCGATGTCAAAAACCGTGGGCTTAAGCGTGGCGTTCTGGGTGTTCGTCGTAAACGCCCTGTGCGTTGTGGTGCAGATCATAATTCTCAAAAAGGACTTCAAGCCCATACAGCTGCTGCAGCTTGCGGTGTCCTTCATATTTAGTCTGTTCATCGCATATGTGGATCCGCTGGTCCGCTGGTGGCAGCCGCATTCATATCCGGAGCGCGTGATCCAGCTGATTGTTGCTATCATGGTACAGGCGCTGGGGATCTTCTTCGTGGTAAAGGCCAAGCTCATCACCATGCCCATAGAGAGCATGAACCTGGTGATAATGCAGAAGACCGGCTGGGGAAAGCTCGGTACATACAAGATACTCTTCGATGCGTTCTGGTTTGTGCTGGCGCTTCTGATAAGCCTTGTTGTCACGCTCAAAGCTGGCAACTTCACCTGGGACGGATTCCTCGGCCTTGCAGGCATACGCGAAGGAACCGTCCTCCAGGTCCTGCTCATAGGCGCGTTTATAAACATCTACGACAGGCTCTTCGGAAAGAAGTTCGCAAAACTGACAGAGTAACATGTAAAACAAAACAGCCGCGGAGGACACTGCGTCTTCCCGGCTGTTTTTATGTACGCTGTTTTGACCGCTTTACAGATCTTCTCCGGCCAGAGCGCTCATGACCACAGCTTTATAGTCTTCCATGTATGGGTTGTTGCTGCTTTTGCGGGTCACCATGTAGAGCTTTACATGTGCGTCTACTTCAGACTTTTCGAACGGTACGAAGAACAGCCCCCTCATGTCAAGCAGTCTTGTTGATTCAAGAGAAGTCTTTAATATGCCTTTGCCTTTTTTGCACATCTGCAGAAGCGTGGAGAAGGAATCTGACTCGAATACGACGTTCGGCCTGAAACCCCGGCTGTTGCAAATAGTATCAAGATCGTAGCGCGGCATTTTGTTCTCGGGGAACGTAAGGTGCTTTTCATCGCGAAGATCGTTGACTGCTATTGATTCCCGCCCTTCGAACCTGTGTCCGGCCGGACAGAGCACCCCCATGGTCCGGTTGGTTATAAACGTGTTCTCCAGCTGGGGGTTTGATACTTTGGAAGATGTTATGCAAATGTCCAGCGTCTTATTAAGCAGAGCTTCCTCAACCATCCAGTACTGGTAGAAGTGGTACTCTACTGTAACATTGGGGTTAACGGAGCAGAATGCGTCAAAAAGAATGCCTGTAATGTAATATACAGGGCACATTATGCTTATGGTGTTGCTCTTGGCATTAAGAGCTGCCTTCAGCTGTTTTTTGCCTTCTTCGAGGTCTTTTATACAGTACTCCGCGTATCTGAGAAACAGCCTTCCGTAAGAATTGAGGAAGATGCTGTGGTTGTGCCTGTCGAAAAGCTCTGTGCCGAGTTCGTTTTCCAGCCTCTTGATCGACATGCTCAGAGCCGGCTGCGAAATATGCAGATTATCCGCAGACTGCCCCATGTTCTGGGTCTTCGCCACGTCTGCGAAATAAACAAGTTGGTTGATGTCCATACTATACTCTCCTTTAATAAACATATTTTATCACGCAGGCAGGCTGTTAATCAATAGAAGGCTCAAAAACTGACGTAAGTTAGGTGTGATCAGGTATTAATAGCATAAACAAAATAAATAATGAAGTGATAGTTTATTATCATATAACACGTATTTTTTTGTATCGATTTATGATGTGTTTTGTAAATATGTTTCTGTTTTTCATGATATAATATTGCATAGGCATTATATAAGGAGGTTACTATGACTGACAGAATAAAAAGAATGAGAGAGCGCTGGGCTACAAGCACCTATCCGCTCTGCATTGACCGTATAAGGGCTTCGTTCCCCGTGATGGAGGCGATGAAGGGCCAGCATCCGTACAAGGTCCGCTCCGCCGTTCACGAAGCCATTCTCACCAAGTGCCCCATAGCAATAGAGCCGGATGATCTGATCTGCGGCGTAGGCGCCAGCAAGGCTTTCGGTATCGAAATGGACTACGAGATGGGTACCTGGAACAGGGAAGAGATCGATTCCCTTAAGACCGAAGGCTACACCATAGAACCCGAAGAGGAAGAAGAACTCCTCGGCTACATGGCCAAGGTGGAGAAGGGCGATGTATTCGTTACGTCCAACAAGCTGATGGGCGACTTCCTGGGCGACGACCCGGCAATGTGGTCCTTCATGAGATCCGGCCTCATCCTGCCTCCCTGGAAGGACAAGAAGAACGCTTCCGGCGGCGGAAGAGCGCAGTCCGGCATGGGCCTCAATCCGATGGGGCTCTTCGTTCCAGACTACGAAGTCATCCTCAAGAGAGGCTGCCGCGACATCATCAACCAGTGCAAGGAATACCTTGCGAACTTCAACTATTTCGACGAGGACTGCGTTCGCAAAAAGTACTTCTGGCAGGCCTGCATCACAGACCTGGAAGCCATCGTAAAGTACGCAAACCGCTACGCGGATCTTGCTGAAAAGACCGCAGAAGAGGAGACTGATCCTGTACGCAAGGCAGAGCTCAAGCAGATGGCTGCAAACTGCCGCCGCGTTCCCGAATACCCCGCAGAGACGTTCTGGGAAGCCTGCCAGTGCTTCTGGTTCCTCTTCCTGATGATGAACCCGTCCTCCACTGCAGCTGCCGGCCGCTTCGACCAGTACATGTATCCGTACTACAAGAAGGACATAGCGGAGGGAAGGATCACCGACGAACAGGTGCTCGAGCTCCTCGAGATACTGCGCCTCAAGGACTTCCAGCTCAACCGTGTATCCGGTTTCGTTCTCCGCCAGAAGAA
>JAFRXM010000026.1 GCA_017443515.1 Bacillota bacterium
CAGGCATTTTTCCTCCTGTCTGCAGGAGGATACACCTCTATTATCTCATATTTCTTTGCTAAACTAACTTCTGAATCTCTACCGGTAAAACAGAATTTCAAAATTCAATTAAGGTGAGACGCGAGAGAAAAACGTTAATCATAAGCGCGTACAGCGACTGATGAATGAATACGGACTGTTTTCAAAAGTCGGCAAACGATATGTAAGCACAACAGATTCTGAGCATGATGAGGTCATTGCGGACAACCTGTTGGACAGGAATTTCAAGGCAAACAAGCCTAATGAAAAGATGGTAAGCGACACAACAGTAGTAGCAACTAAGCAGGGGGATCTGTATGCAGCAGGAATACTGGACTTGTATGGGCGTATGCCGGTGGGGCTTGCAATGGGTCTGAAAAACGACAGATTTCTTACCATGGATGCTCTAAACGACATGACATCCAGAGGCCTTGGCGGTCAAGGATGCATAATGCACTCGGACAGAGGATCCACATACGCATCAAAAGACTACAGAAAACTGCTAAGCAAAAATGGCCTTTTATGCAGCATGAGCAGTAAAGGTGACTGCTGGGATAATGCTCCCATGGAGAGCTTCTGGGGCAAAATGAAATCCGAGTGGCTTAAAGAAAAGTATGACACAGTTGAAGAAGCCAAAAGAGATATATACGAATATGTGTGGCATTTCTATCCAAGAGAACGGCCGCACGCAGCTAATGGATATCTTACTCCGCTCAAATACTACGAGCAAGGCTAGATAGTATATTTTGACTCTACTTTTTGGGGGTCAGGTCAATATCTTAATTTTACGCAATTCCAGATTGCCTCATTTTTGCTATTGCCTTCTCTATATCTCTTTTAGATAGTTCAGAAATCGGTTTATCTATATCTATATTTTTGAGATAAAGATGTCTTAGAGATGACAAAAGATGGCCAACCTATTGTTTCAAGATAAATTACAATTAAGCAAGGCGGTGGGACACACTCCTACCGCCTTATAGTTTGCCCACATCTCTACGATATCACAGATTTATTTTACAATACCGGCCACATCGCTGCAAAATGACATAAAAAAGAATGACAGTGAGATCATTCACTGTCATTCCAAGTGGTTGTAGTGCTGATCAGGAATCCAGTGGTGCGCAGCCCGACAACTGTTGATATATATTACCTGTTCAGATCTATTATCTCTTTTACATATCCGAGCAGCTCGGATTTGCTTAGATAATTATACTCTCTGACCCATTTTTCATTTGCTTTATGTATCAGATTGCCATCCTTATCATAGCTTTCGGATTTGTTTTCAAGACTGCCTGGAGATACGAAGCTGATATAGAAATAGCACTTTTTTTCCGGATCATAAAAGTGGGCGCCGGCATCTGAACAGTATTCCGGCTCGCTATTCTTGTTATGACGCATTACGTCATATAGCCAGACCGTTGCACCTCTATACTCGATCTCTTCAACATTTTCGTAGCTTACCGTTGCATCTTCATTATCGATAAGAACCCCATAAGGTATCCACTTTTTTGTCTCACCGTCATATCCGGCAAATCGCTCCCAGTCCTTTGTGCTGAACCCCATTGATGAGCCAACGCCGACATATATGCTCTGACTGGTGTGACTGCCGCTGAATCCTGCGGGATCCTCATACGGCCCCCGGTCGTGCCAGACAATATCAAAAGCTTTTTCATAGCGCACAGTATAGCTTTTATAGACAGGGTCGAGTATGCTTTTGATGTCAAAAACGCCCTGAGACACCCAATTATTACATGAAACACTATCCTGTTTAAACTCTCCAATCATCTCAGGCAGATCGATTCCGAGATCTTTTACGGCAGAAATATCTCCCGGAGTAACAGCAATGCTCATTTTTCCTGTAAATGCCATAACAGATACAGTTGCAACGACCAGACATGCCGCAACGATTGCCGCCCTGCGCCATCTGCGTCTGTTCCAGGTCTTTATGGGCTTGGCGGTGCCCTGAGGGGCGTCCAGTTCTTTTATAAACTCTTCTCTATAAGCTGCAAGCTCCCCGCCGTTGGGGACTGCGTTTTTATATGCGGTCTTTATTCTATTCATCTTCATCCTCCAGTATCGTCCTGAGCTTTTTCCTTGCTCTCGAAAGCCGCATGGATACTCCGGATGCAGTGTTCCCGAGGATCTGTCCGATCTCCTTTACCGAATATCCGTCAAAATAGTAAAGCTGAATGACGGCCCTGTCCTCCGGCTTAAGCCCCGAAAGAAGTTCCCAGACTTCCCTGTCTGTTTCTTCAAAGGCCATGTCCTCCGGAAGCTCTTCTGTCGGACGAGATCTCCTGAGCATATCCCTACATTCGTTCGCCGTAACCTTCAGAAGCCACATCTTCTCTTTCCCCGGGATAAGAACGACGTTAGACCTCATCAGTTTGACGAAAACATCCTGAGCCGCGTCCATGGAGTCCTCTTTATTTTTAAGGTAGGAAAACGCCAGACGCTGAACGTCCGGGAAGAATTCATCATAGAGTTCTATCAACTTTTTCTTTTCCAAAAGATGACCTCGCTTGGATGCTTTTTTAAGGCTTTCACTTATATAACGAATGAGAAGGGTGAAATATCACATATTACTTTATATTTTACAACAGATTCTTAGAATAAAGAACAAAAAGGCCGGAACTCATTGGAATTCCGGCCTTTGATCTTCTGGTGCTATTGTGTTCAAAAGCTTTCTGCCCAGGTATCGAATATCCTGTTCGCTTCGTCGATGTCCTCCCACGGGCTCGAGATCTCTATCCTGTAGACGCAGAGGTTCTTTACCAAAAGGCCTCTTATCTCATAAACATCCGGTTTGCCGTTTTCCCTGTAAACCCGGCTGTAGACCCATCCGTCCCGGATTCCGGTCTTGTAGATCTTGCCGCCGTTGTAGCCGTTGGCGTTCGTAAATGTCTCCACCGCAAATGTTCCATCGTCACAGACCGCCTCGCCGCCCACTTCACAGACGCTGTCGCTCCAATTTACTTCAGCAGAGATCTTTACTTTCACTTCTTCATCGATGCTCTCCGCAGAAAAACCGCATCCAACTCTTGATCTTTCTCCCAAAGCGGTGTTCTCCAGCATTCCTCCGTACGCAACGGTGGCCAGAATCTTTTCATAGGGGAAATACTGCACTTCAAAGTACTTGCAGCCTATGTAATCTATTGCAGCGTCCTGGCTGTCGAACTGCACAGTCCCTTCAACCAGATAATAATCGTCGTAAACTTTTTCCATACTGCCGTCCGGTTGCTCAGCTAAATACCAGTGCGGCTCTCCGTTCTCCTTTTCTTCCTTGATGAGCTTTTTTACATCTTCCTTGATCTGCCCCCTGAGGCTCCGCTGTTTTACGGGTTCGAGCTGTGTTTGGAGACCAAGCATATTGACTTCTTTTCCGAAAGCGATAGCCTTGCTTGTTGACCCCCACACTTCATTGGCGTTGAAAAACCTGATGGGAGCAGTGAATATGCCCGAAGCAAAACCGGCTGCCAGCACGAATATCAGCACAGCCGCTACGATCGCTACCATCTGTCTGCGGCCAAGCCTGGATCTCCTTGCGCCGGAGGAAATGATCGCCGGGGTTTCGGCCATAGCCTCAATAAGAAGGTCGTCATCTAAAGTGTTCATCGCGTTGATGAACTTGTCTTCTGTCATAATTCGAAACCCTCCTTTATCAGGAGCTTTCTGAGTTCCTTGCGCATACGGTGGAGCATTACCTTGACATTGCTTTCGGACAGACCGACGCTTTCAGCGATCTCCCTTGTGGTCATAAACAACCAGTATCGCTTTGTAAATACGATCCGCTCCATCCGGCTCTTTGAGCGCAGGAAGCTGCTGATAGCCTGCGAAAGCACCATGTTGTCCGCCACCTCGTCCGCAATGTCCCTGCCGCTCGACATTTCGCGGATCTCATCGAGTACGAGCTCCGCCTGGCCCGAACCGCGCTTGCCTGCAGTAAGGCTGCGCCACTTGCTGACCGCAATATTGCGCGTCACCCTGGCAAGGAACAGCTTTAGTACCTGCGGCCTTGCAGGTGGTATGGCGTTCCACGCAGCAAGCAGCACATCGTTGACGCACTCCTGACAGTCCTGTTCATCGGAGAGAATATTGCCTGCAACAGTCAACAGATATCTGCCGTATTTGGCTTCCGTTTGCCGGACCGCATCCTCTGAACGTTCCCAGAAAAGCTCTATTATTTTTTCATCTTCTATAGTGTTCATTCTGAAAAGCCTTTCACCATAGTATTCGCTTTTTCTCCGGCGAACGTTACAAATAGAACCATGTTTCCGAATTAGTTTTTTTATTTTACTATATGGACCGAACTGCAGCAAATGTACAAATACAAGGAATGATAGAAAGCTACCTTTTTTTTTGTATAAAACAGACCACATCTCTACGATAGATGTGGTCAGTTCATGTTTTAAGCCTAACAGCAATATGTTTTTGTTGTTCCAGATGGATATTGAGTTCATTTTACTTTTCCCCGACTGTAAACTCTGCAAATGCGTAGAAAGTCTCTCCGTCACGCGAGAACGCCTCACCCTTCTGGTATGGTTTTACGATGCGGTATTCTCCGGGCTCGAGTTTTCCATATAACTGACTCCAGTTAACATCAAAAGTATAATTGTCTCCTGCGGGAGCTTGGAACAACACGAGGTTCACATTATGGTCTATCTGCTCTTTAACATCTTTCCAGCCATTATTCGTTTTCTTTTGAATATAATAATCTTCACCAAATGATATTTTCAGGTTCCCGTTATTCTTTACTATGATCTTCGCGGAATCAGCCTCCGAAGAAACGATTGCCTCCAGAGATATCTTGTTGTCGGTATGGTCCAGATCACGCCCGTCTGAAGAATTGCCTGCTGGGTTTTTCCCACATGATGCAAAGACAAGGATCAGTGCTGCAACTATAAGGACAATCTGCAGCAGTCTTAAATATGAAAACCTTTTCATCACAGTCCTCCTTTGTTTCTCAATATAGTTTCTTTTTCTATATATAACAGACGGAAAAGTATAGTTAAGGTTTCTAAAATATAAGGTGTGTATTATACCACAGTCCTATAAGATCCGCAAAATCATCGTCCGCTTCTTAAAGAAAGCAAAAGGCTTGAAACATCAGGGTTTCAAGCCTTAGTGGAGCTACTGACCAGAGTCGAACTGGTGACCTCATCCTTACCAAGGATGCGCTCTACCTACTGAGCTACAGCAGCATATGAAGTGTTGGCGCCGCTTTTCTGCGACGCCAATTATTATACTTGCAGGTGCGCTTAATGTCAAATACTTTTTTGAGGCTGCTGCCGTCCTGCGGCTGTTATTTCAGATCCTGCAGTTTTGCGCGTATGCGCTGGATGGCATTGTCGATCTGCTTGGGTGTTTTACCCGTCAAATCGGCTATCTCGCGGTAGTTTTTGCCCTGGGTGAGGTATTTTATCGTAGCGTGCTCAAGTTTGCTGAAAGAGACGTTTTTCTGCCCCATGATGATGTTCAGAAGCTCGGTCTTTACAGCTACCTCGGCGGGGTCCGAAGCCTCGCCCGCGGGAATGACGTCGGCAAGCGTGGATGCGTCCGCTGCGTTTCCTGCGACAGGCTGGTCGAGCGAGATCGCGTCGTTGAGCGGGCTGTGCTTTTCGCGTGTAGCGCTGCGGACTGCGGAGATGATCTGGCGCGTAACGCATACGTAAGCAAAGTTGGAGAAGGTACCGGCCGCTGCTTTGTAGCCCCTGATAGCCTTTACGAGGCCTATCATGCCTTCCTGAACTACGTCGTCGCGGTCGCCGCCGACTATATAATAGATAGCGGACCTGGAAAGTACCATTTCCTTGTACTTTGTGAGAAGGAGCTCCTCAGCGCCTACGTCGCCTTTTTGCGCCAGTTCCACGAGCTGCTCGTCTGTGAGTGCGTTGTACTTGTTTTCAGCCATTTTATACTCTCCTTATCTATCTGGATGCAGCTCTCTGCCTTGCCGCCTCGAACAGCACTATGGCTGCCGCGTTGGAAGCGTTGAGCGAATTGACGTGCCCCTTCATGGGGATGGATACTATGTAGTCGCTCTTTTCGCGGACCACTCTGGAGACTCCGCTGCCTTCGCCTCCTATGACAAGCGCCAGCGGGCCCTTAAGATCCGCGGTGCTGTAGGGCTGACCGTCCATGTCCACGGATGCTATCCAAAGGCCTTTGGACTTGAGCAGCTCTATGCAGCGCGAAAGGTTTCCGACCTTGGCTACGGGAACGTATTCTATAGCCCCTGCCGAGGCTTTTGCGACTGTTTCGGTAAGCGTTACGGAGCGCCTTGAAGGGATGATGACACCGTGCGCCCCGGCCGCGTCCGCCGAACGCAGCACAGCGCCCAGGTTATGCGGGTCCTCGAGCTCATCCAGTATTATTACCAGAGGGTCCTCGTGCTTTGCTTTTGCGGAGGCGAGTATATCCTCCACGCCTACGTAGTGGTGCGCCGCAACGTATGCCGCTATGCCCTGGTGCGCCTTTCCTGGTACCAGCTTGTCCAGTACGAGCTTATCCACGTACTGGACCACCAGGCCCTGCTCCCTGGCAAGGCTTGCGATGCTGCGGGCCGAACCTTCGGCGTCCTTTTGCATGAGGATCTTATCTACCGGACGGCCTGCTTTTATTGCTTCAGTTACAGGATTGCGGCCTATGAGGAGGTTTGGATTCTCCTCAGGTCTAGCCGGCATCTTTTTTGGAGCGTAGGCTTCCGCAGCCTTAGAGCCTCTGCCGGCGCCCTGCGCTGTCCTGCCGCGCCTTGCAGTAGCCTCTGTCTTTTCGTATTTCGGCCCTGTTCTGGGGTTGTTTCTTTTAGGCATTTTCTGTTATCTCCATGGCTCTTTTGATAACTTCTTCGAGCCTTTCATCGCGTCCGGAAAGTTTAAGGAATCCGAGCAGCGCCTCAAAAGCCGTGGCCCACTTGTAAGTCAGTGGGTCAGCGTTTTTAGGCTTTGTAGCTATCTTATGGTTGTGGGCGCGCCTGGAAAGAGCCTCCTCTTCTTCCGAAAGGAAGCCTTCTTCCATCATTTTTTTAATGACTGCCGCCTGAGCCTCGGCCCTGACGTAGCGCACGCCTGCCCTGTGGAGCTTGTCCGCCCCTATGGCCGCGCCGCGCTCCAGCACGCGCTCCCTTACTGAAAGCTCGTATATGGCGTCGCCAAGGTAGGCTAGCGCCAGCACATCCATCTGTCTAGGCTCTGTCTGCATTGTTGAAAAGATCCCTTAAATAGCCGCTTTTTACAGGCTTACGATCTGATGATCTGGACGCCCTGGGGGGTGTCTTTGAGGGTGATGCCCCTTGCGGCGAGCTCGTCCCTGATGCGGTCGGCTGTTGCCCAGTCTTTGGCTTTTCTTGCGGCTGCGCGCTCGTCGATGAGCTTTTGCAGTTCTGCATCTATTTCCTCTTTCTTTTCCTGGCGTAAAAGCCCCAGCACGCCTGTAAGCTCGTCCAAAAGCTTGAAAGCTTCTGCGGCGAACGACTTGGTGGCGCCTGACGCGACGTCCCTGTTGATATCCGCGACAAGCTCGAATACCGCGCTTATCGCGTCGGCAGTGTTGAGGTCGTCGTCCATGCTGTCGATGAACTTCTGCTTGTGGGCTCCGTAAGCGGCGAGCTTTTCAGCCTCGGCTTCTGTCATGGCGCCTTCTGCTCCGTGCGACATGAGGTGCTTAAGCGTGGCCTTGCAGTTCTGCATGCGCTCAAGGCCTGCCTTTGCAGCTTCCATAAGGTCCCTGGAGAAGTTTATGGGACCTCTGTACTGTGCGGAGAGCAGGAAGTAGCGCAGGACTTCGCCGTCGTACTCCTTCAGGACGTCTCTGAGCAGGAAGAAGTTGCCTGCGGACTTGGACATCTTTTCGCCGTCTATGTTTATGAAACCGTTGTGCATCCAATAGCGGCTGAAGGTCTTTCCGGTAAGGCCCTCGGACTGCGCGATCTCGTTTTCGTGATGCGGGAACTGCAGATCCTCGCCGCCGGCGTGCAGGTCTATGGTCTCGCCGAGGTACTTTTTGGACATTGCCGAGCACTCTATGTGCCATCCTGGCCTGCCCATGCCCCAGGGGCTCTCCCAGGCTATCTCATCCTCGGACTTTCTGGCCTTCCAGAGCGCGAAATCAAGTGGGTCTTCCTTTATGTCGTTGACGTCCACGCGGGCGCCTGCCTCAAGATCGTCTATGTTCTTGCCGGACAGCTTGCCGTAACCGGGGAACTTGCGGGTGCGGTAGTAAACGTCGCCGTTGACCTCGTAGGCCATGCCCTTGTCTATGAGGCCCTGCACGAACTTTATGATGTCCGGCATGGTCTGGGTGACGCGGGGATGCACGGTTGCGGGGGCGACGTTGAGCTGCTTTACGTCCTCGTAGTAAGCGGCGATGTACTTTTCGCCCACTTCAAGCGCGGATATGCCCTCTTCCCTGGCGCGGTTGATGATCTTGTCGTCAACGTCGGTGAAGTTCTGTACGTACTTTACCTTCTGTCCGCGGTACTCCAGGTATTTGCGCATTGTGTCGAAGACCACTATCGGCCTGGCGTTTCCTATGTGTATGTAGTTGTAGACCGTAGGGCCGCACACGTACATGGTGAGCTTTTTGGGATCCTGCGGCACGAGTTCTTCTTTTCTTCTGGTAAGTGTGTTGTAGACTCTCATATCTGTCCTCCGAAAACGCTTACTTTTCGGCGTTTATCAGCTTAATGGCTTCTGCTGCCGCATCTTTAGCTGAAAGCTCGGCAACATCGCCTCCGCGGCGCAGCTTGTACTCGACTATTCCGTCCGCGGCTTTCTTTCCGACGGTGATCCTTACGGGAATTCCAAGAAGGTCCGCATCCTTGAACTTGACGCCCGGGCGCTCGTCGCGGTCGTCTATTATGACCTCGCAGCCAGCCTGCTCAAGGCTTTTTCCGAGCTCTTCGGCAAGGCTCATCTGGACCTCGTCCGCCGGCTTTATTACCGTGATGATGACATGGTATGGAGCCACGCTGACCGGCCAGATTATGCCGTTATCGTCGTGGTGCTGCTCCACAACGGCTGCGAAGGTGCGCGTGACGCCTATGCCGTAGCAGCCCATGACGACCGGGTGCTCCTGCTGATTCTCGTCGTGGTAGGTAAGGTGCATGGGCACGGAGTACTTGGTTCCGAGCTTGAAGACCTGTCCGACCTCTATGCCCCTTGCGGACTTTACGGGAGCTCCGCACACAGGACAGGGGTCCCCTGCCTGCAGCAGCTTGAGGTCTGTTACGATATCGGCCTTGTAGTCCCTGCCGTAGTTTACGTTGAGTATGTGGTGATCCTCTTCGCAGGCTCCTGCGCAGAGGTTTTTGGTGTTTACGAGCTCGGAGTCTACGACTATCTTGCAGTCGTGAAGGCCGACCGGGCCAGTGAAGCCGCCCACGCAGCCTGTCGCGGCGCCCATGGCGGATTCGTTTGCAAATATGACTGCGTACTCAGGAACGTTCAGGGCGTTGACGAGCTTGGTCATGTTGAGCTGGCGGTCCCCCCTGATGAAGCAGGCGACGTATTCGGGCTTTCCGCTCTCGTCCTCGGGCCTGTAGACCTCGAAAAGAAGAGCCTTCATGGTCTTGCTCTGCGGAAGCCCCAGGAAGTTTGCGACTTCTTCTATGGTCTTGGTGCCGGGTGTGTGGACCTTCTCCATCGGAAGCTCTGCTTCTGCGGGGGCCGCTTCGTCTTTGAACGCGGCGCGCTCCGCGGTGGCTGCCATGGTGCAGTGCTCGCAGTAGATTATCTCTTCCTCGCCCACGTCGGAAAGAGCGCAGAACTCGTGGGAGTTGCTGCCGCCTATAGCTCCGGAATCCGCTTCCACGGGCCTGTAGGTAAGGCCGCAGCGGTCGAAGATCTTCTCGTAGGCGTGGTACATGTTCCAGTAGCTGACATCAAGACCAGCCTCGTCGCGGTCGAAGGAGTAGTCGTCCTTCATGATGAACTCGCGGCTGCGTATGAGCCCGAAGCGCGGGCGCGCCTCGTCCCTGTATTTATGCTGTATCTGGTAGAGGTTGAGGGGCAGCTGCCTGTAGCTGGATACCTGCTGGCGCACGATGTCCGTGAACACTTCCTCGTGCGTGGGCCCGAGGCAGAACTCCCTTTCGTTTCTGTCCTTAAGGCGCATCATCTCCGGGCCGTAGGCGTACCAGCGGCCAGATTCCTGCCACAGCTCTGCGGGCTGAAGCGCAGACATGAGCACTTCCTGGGCGCCTGCTGCGTCCATCTCCTCGCGCACTATGTTTTCTATCTTTCTGAGCGTCCTGTATCCCAGCGGCATGAACGCGTAGACGCCGGATACCAGCTTTTTTATCATGCCTGCACGAAGGAGCAGGATGTGGCTTGGGATCTCGGCCTCGGAAGGCACTTCCCTTAAGGTGCTCAGAAACATTGTGGATGCTTTTATCATGGTATTTTATGTCCTTTCGGCTTGATCACTTTATAGCTGCGGTGGCAAAGGTGCTTATGGCCTCGCCGCTTCCGGTTATTCCAAGGCCTTCTTCTGTTGTGGCCTTGATGCCTACGCTCCTTAAGGGTATGTCCAGAGCGTTTGCCGTGGCTGCCCGCATCTTTTCTATATACGGAGCTAGCTTAGGCCTCTGCGCGACAATTGTAGCATCTATATTGACTATAGTAAAGCCCGCATTTTCAAGCAGCTGCGCGGTCTTTGAAAGCAGCAGGCTTCCTGGCATTCCCTCCGTTTGGGGAGAGGTGTCCGGGAAATGGTATCCTATGTCCCGAAGGGCCGCAGCTCCAAGAAGCGCGTCCGCTATTGCGTGGGCGCAGACGTCCGCGTCAGAATGCCCCAGAAGACCCTTTTCGTATGGTATCTCCACGCAGCCGAGCATGAGCTTTCTGCCTGTTGCGAGCCTGTGGACATCGTATCCGTTGCCGCAGCGTATGTCCTTCATTGGAAGATCCTCCGGAGTGGTTATCTTGATGTTTGCGTAGCTGCCTTCGGTGATGGTGATCTCTGCCCCGATCCGCTCCGCAAGCGAAGCTTCATCCGTGCCGGTAAAACCATCCTCCGCGGCCTTCTTCAAGGCTTTTTGCAGCACTTCAGCCTTAAAGCCCTGGGGCGTCTGGACCTCGAACAGGCTGCCGCGGTCCAGTGTCTTTTCCGCGGTCCTGATGGTGCTTTTAGGCCTTACGCAGGGCACCGCCGCATCCGCGCCGGACTTTAAGGCATTTATTACCCCGTTTATAACTTCCGGCGAAACGAATGGCCTTGCGCCGTCGTGCACCAGTATAAGTTCCGCCCTTCCGCAAAGCTCCGCCACGCCTTTTTCTACGGTCTGCTGCCTTGTTGCGCCGCCTTCGCGCACCAGGACCCTGGGGAAGACCCCTACTCCGCTGGTGCAGGCGTGCAGATGCTCCGCCAGTAGATCCTCGCAGTACTTTCTGTCCCCCGGAGGGCACATCACGAGTATGTCCGCGATATCCTCAAGAGCACAAAAAACCCTGACGGTCCTTACAAGGACCGGAAGGTCTTCTATAAGCAGGTATTGCTTTGGAACGCTGCCGCCCATCCGGCTCCCCGAACCCGCGGCAGCAATTATCACGGATATGTTCTGCATATGGCTAATCGGGTTTCGCGAATATCATGCGGCCGGCCGAGGTCTGCAGCACGCTGGTTACTGTGGTGTTTACCGTCTGCCCTATCAGCTTCTTGCCGTTTTCCACAACTATCATAGTGCCGTCGTCCAGATAGGCTACGCCCTGGGAGCTTTCCTTGCCTTCCTTTACGAGGAAGACCTGGAGCTTTTCTCCGGGCAGCACCACGGGCTTTAATGTGTTGGCCAGTTCGTTGATGTTGAGCACGCCGACTCCCTGGATGGCCGCTACCTTGTTGAGGTTGAAATCGTTTGTGACCACCATGCCCTTCATGTTCTGGGCAAGCTTAAGAAGCTTTACGTCCACCTCGGGGATCTCCTCGAGCGACTTGTCGGAACCGGTATCGTAGATCTCTATGCCGTACTCGGTCTGGATCCTGTTGAGAATATCGAGGCCTCTTCTGCCGCGCTGGCGCTTTAAGGCATCCGAGGAATCCGCGATATGCCTCAGTTCCACCAGGACAAACGAAGGTATGACTATATCTCCTTCGATAAAGCCTGTCTTGAGGATATCCACTATCCTCCCGTCTATGATGACACTGGTATCCAGTATCTTGGGCGCCGCTCCGCTGCGGCTCTTACTTTTGCGTTTTGCTGTCTGCTGCTCCTTGGAAGCGGGAAGTATGCCCTTAAAACTGGGCGCGACCTTTCTTGCGAGAGTTACTCCAAGGAATGCAAATAGAAGGTAAAGCAGTACGGTCAGCACAACGTTCAGATTGAGCGTCTGGAGCACCTTTATCCCATTAATAATCGGCGAGATAAGGTAGGCGATCAACAGCCCCGCTATGAGACCTGCAACTACAGTGAGAAGTTCTTCCGCAGTGAGCTTTTCAGCGAGCTCTGTAGCTACGGAATTTGCAACTTTTTCCCCTCTTTTCGTGAGTGCCGAAAAAACATTGAAGAAAATAAGTCCGAATATTCCCGTGGACACCAGCACTATCAGCGTGGATTCGGTCTGCTGAAGACCCGAAAGAACGCTCCAGTGCTCCACCAGGTAGGTTGACACTCCGAAACCAAACAGCATTCCGCAAACAGTAAGCACGATGCGGAATACTTTTCTAAGCATTGCATTCTCCTTTTAAGTATTCAGTTGTTATATTAAATGACGCAGGCCTTTCTTAAATCAGATGGCCTGATCTATCATGTCGAGCGCTGCCTGTTCCTCTATTCCAAGGACCATCATCATCTCCGACGACAGTATCTGCCTGGCATTGTTTAGCAGCTTCTTTTCCCCTGTAGACAGCTTCTTTACGCGGTCCACCCTGGTCAGGTTCCTTATGACCTCCGCTACCCTGCAGAGATCTCCGGTCTTGAGTTTGTCCATGTTCTCGCGGTTGCGGCGGTTCCAGTTCTCGTCCATAGGCGTGGACTCTGCCCTGAGCTCTTTATATACGGCATCAAGATCCGGGGAACCGACTATGCTTCTTAGTCCAACGGCTTCCGCACCCTTTACAGGCACCATGACCTGCATGTTTCCGTGCTTTATTCTGACGATATAATAAGACCTTGTTTCACCCAAGATCTGCTTTTCCTCTATGCTCTCAACCATTCCGGCTCCGTGCATAGGATATACGACTTTATCGCCAATACTGAACATTATACAAGACCTCCGTAGCTATTATAACACGAAAGGCTCGGGAGGTCAATTAAAAGTAAATGCTAATAATATCATCGACTTAATGACATGTCAACAATTGTTAGCATAATGTCATATGTTTTTTACGGGCATCGAGAACCAGAAGCGGCTGCCCTCTCCGGGCTTGCTCTCAACACCGTATGTGGCGCCGTGTTTTTCAAGTATCTCGGAGGCTATGGAAAGGCCAAGACCTGTGCCCTGGGAGCTTCTTACGCCCTGCTTGCTGGCCTTCTGGTAGCGGTTCCAGATCTTCGCCTGGTCGGCTTCGTCTATGCCTATGCCTTTGTCGCATACCGAGCAGATCACACTGCCTCCGCTCTTTTCGAAGCCCAGGCTGACTTCCTTCACGTCGCGGCTGTAGCGTATCGCGTTGGAGATGAGGTTGGACATCACCTGCTGGATCTTTCGCCTGTCGCCGTGGACTGTTATCTTTTCCGCCGCCGGACTAAAGCTCAGCTTAAAGCCCTCCTGCTCCATGACCATGTAGGTCGAGAACACGCTCTCGCCTGCCTCCTGAATATCGAAATCCTCCATCTCCATCTCCACGACGCCTGCCTGCATCTTGGAGAGCGTGAGTATATCGCCGACCAGGTCGTCGAGCCTGTCGGCCTCCTGTATGATGACGCCAAGGTGCTCGTCCCTCTTTTCGGGTATGTCCCCGGAAAGGTCCCTTATCATCTCGGCGTAGGATTTTATCATGGTAAGAGGCGTGCGCAGGTCATGCGAGACGTTGGCTATGAGGTCTTTTTGCAGCGCGTCCGAAGCCTTAAGATCGACCGCAGTCTGATTGAGCGTAGCGGCAAGGTCTTTAAGCTCCTTGTAATCTCCGCCCTCGAAATGCACGTCGTAGTTGCCCTTCGCAAGCTCGCGGGCCTGTATCTCCATGTTGGAGATGGGTGTTGCGAGCCGTTTGGAGGTGAACCTCGCCACGAAAATGCCTATTATAAGCGCCACGCCCGTAACTATCAGAAGCTGCGAGCGAAGTATGCCCACGGCAGGCCCAAGAGGCGTCAGTGTCGCTATAGCAAAGACGTACACAGGGTTGTTGGATTCGCTCTGCACGTGCTTGGCGTATACGTAGGTCTTGTCGCCCATACGGGAGTTGGTGGAAAAGCTTATATACCCCTTTTCGCTGCTTTTCAGCATGTTCCTGGCCTGGTGAAGCAGGTCTCGGGTGTTGTCCATCATGGGGAAACGCCCCATCTTGCTGGATTCGGTCGAAGAGATGCCGTAGCTTCCGTCCGGGGACTCTATGCGTATGAAAAGGTCGTTGTCCGCGGACTGCTGGCCCAGGAATTCCACGAATTCCTGCATGGAGATGCTGTCGGTCTTGGACGCGTAAAACGACGCTACGGAATTCACCGCCTTGGAGCAGCGGCGGCTCATGGCCAGCTCGTAGTACTTGTCCAGGAAGACGGACTGGAATATCCAAAGGATAGCCATCAAGATGACCGCAAAAAGGATAAAGGACGCTGTCAGCCTGTAGCGAAGGTCCTTTACCTGGCGCGTGTTCTTTTCTTTTTTTTCTGCGGCCTCAGTCTTCAAACTTGTATCCTATGCCTCTTACGGTAGTTATCTTGTCCCTGTACGCGCCAAGGCGGCTGCGCAGGTTCTTTATGTGGGTGTCTATGGTGCGGTCGTCGCCGAAGAAATCGTAGCCCCAGATGTCCTGAAGCATCCTGTCGCGCGAGAGCGCAATGTTCCTGTTCTGCATCAGGTAGGCCAGGATCTCGTATTCTTTAAGGGTGCAGTCCACCTTTTCGCCGTCCACGGTGACGGTCCTGGAATCCATGTTCACCTCAAGACCGCCGGACTTTAGAACCGGCTGCCTTACCGGCTCGGACTCGCGCTTCTTCCTGGCCAGCACCGCTGCAACGCGGGCCATAAGCTCCTTGGGGCTGAAGGGCTTTACCACATAATCATCTATGCCCAGTTCGAAGCCGAAGAGCTTGTCGTACTCCTCTCCGCGGGCCGAAAGCATGATTATGGGGACGTCCTTTTCCTTGCGTATCTCCTTGCAGGCGGAAAAACCGTCGAGCCTCGGCATCATGATGTCCATGATTATAAGGTCGTAGTCGTTGTTGAGACACTTTCCGACAGCCTGCATGCCGTCTTCAGCCTCGTCGGTCTCGTATTTATTGAACTGGGCGTATTCGCGAATGACCTCGCGTATCTTTGCCTCGTCGTCTACAATGAGTATTTTAGCCATGTCTGCACCTCCTGGTGTACGGTCGTAATACTTATATTGTTATTTTAGCTGCTGTTTTTGTGAAATCTGTGAAGCTGCTGTGATAGCTTCCAAAAGCGTGCGCACTCCCACCAGCTTTATTCCGTCCGGGCGGGAAGGCAGCTTTTCGAGGCTCCTTGAGGGAAGCAGCACAGTCTTAAAGCCGAGCCTTGCGGCTTCCTTTACAAGTTTTTCAGCGGACTGCACCGGGCGAAGATCTCCTGTAAGACCTATCTCGCCTATCGCCAGCATGCCCGCGGGAAGCTTTACGCCTTTCTCATCGGACCATATCGCAAGCGCCGCGGCCAGATCCGTGCTGGTGCCTTCGGGATGCAGGCCTCCCACAACGTTTACGTATATGTCGCGGTTTATGAGGGTCATGTGAGCCTTGCGCTCAAGGACCGCTATTATCATGCCCAGGCGCTGGCTGTCTATTCCTATGGCTGTGCGCCTTGCAAAACCGACGCTTGTCGGCGCCGTAAGCGCCTGTATCTCAAGGAGAAGCGGCCTCGTGCCTTCGTAGACGGCGGTAGCAACGGATCCTTCGGATTCATCCGAAAGGCCTTCCAGAAAGCTCTGCGAGAGGTTCTCTATCTCCACCAGGCCTTCTTCTCGCATCTCGAAAGCGCCGATCTCGGAAGTGGTGCCGAAGCGGTTCTTTACAGCGCGCAGTATGCGAAGATCCTGGCTCCTTTCCCCGTTGAACGACAGCACAGCGTCCACCATGTGTTCCACTATCCTGGGGCCAGCAAGCTCGCCGCTCTTGGTGACGTGCGCAACTATGAACACCGGGATGTTCATGCCTTTTCCGATATTCATCAGGAGGTTCCCGCAGGCGCGCACCTGGGACACACTGCCCGGGGCGGACTCGATATCGTCCGTGTACATGGTCTGTATTGAATCTATGATGAGGAAGACCGGCTGCACTTCCTGAACGGCAGCCATGACTTCGTCCATGTTGGTCTGCGACAAAAGGAAGAGGCTGGAAAGATCCCCGCGGCAGACCCTGTCGGCGCGCATCTTGATCTGCTCTTCGGATTCCTCGCCGGAAACGTAGAGCACCTTTCCGTATCTTTGCGCTATAGCAGACGCGGCCTGGATTATTATCGTGGACTTTCCTATGCCGGGCTCTCCGGACACGAGGGTGAGCGACCCCTGCACGAGGCCTCCGCCCAGGACCCTGTTCAGTTCGGCTATTCCGGTGTCCAGGCGGCCCTTCTGGCCGGACTTCACCTGATCTATAGACACGGGGCGGCTCTTGTGCCCTGCAGACGAGCTGCTGGTGCGCCTTCTGGCGTCGCCCTCCTGGGATTCCACCACCTTTTCCTCCACGAAGGAGTTCCACGCGCCGCAGACGCTGCACTGCCCGAGCCACTTTGCGCTCTCGTAGCCGCAGTTCTGGCACACGAACACAGTTTTATTCTTCTTGCTTGCCATAAATTTTCCTTTCCGCAACCCCCTGCCAATATTTTATTTCAAAAAGCGCTTTTTATCAATAAAAAGCTTGCCGCAGGATGCCGAAAAACAAAAGACCCGCACGTGAATGTGCGGGTCCTGATATTGCGTCTTATAGACAGGCCGGAACTAGTTGTTCTCTTCCTCTGCCTTGTGAGCGGCGATGACCTTGTCAGCCAGCATGCCGGGCAGCTCGGAGTAGCGCTCGAAGTACATGGTGAAGCTTCCGCGCGCCTGGGTCATAGCCCTGAGGACGATCGCGTAGTCGGACATCTCTGCCTGGGGAACTTCAGCGATCAGCTTCTGCAGTCCGCCGTGCTGCGGCTCGAGGCCGAGTATCATTCCGCGGCGCTTGTTCATGTCGCCCATAACGTCGCCGGTATAGTCGTTGGGAACTGTGATTTCAACGTGCATGATCGGCTCGAGCAGGCAGGGCTTTGCTTCCTGGATACCCTTCTTGAACGCGAGAGCAGCAGCGATCTTGAAGGACATTTCATCGGAGTCCACAGCGTGGAAGGATCCGAAGTGCAGCGTTGCCTTGATGTTCTGGCACTTGCAGCCTGCAAGGGGTCCCTTCTCCATGCACTCGCGCAGACCCTTTTCAACTGCCGGTATGAACTGCTTGGGTACGCAGCCGCCGACCGTCTCGTCCGCGAATTCGAACTCCTCTGTGGAGGGAGCGAACTTGATCCATACGTCGCCGTACTGGCCGGAACCGCCGGTCTGCTTCTTGTGCTTGCCCTGGACGTCGGAGGTGCCCTTGATAGTCTCTCTGTAAGCGACCTTGAGGTCCGCGGTGTCTACGCTGACGCCGTACCTGTCCTTGAGCTTCTGCAGCAGTATGCCCTGCTGGATGTCGCCCTGGGTCCCCAGCAGCGACTGCCTTGTCTCGGAGTTTCTCTCGTAGCTGAAGGAAGGATCTTCTTCCCTGAGCTTGGAGATGCCTGCGGCTACCTTTGCGTCGTCGCCCTTGGCCTTGGATTCGACTGCTATGAACAGCGTGGGCTGCGGGAACTCTATCTTCGGGAACTTCACCTGTGCGGCCTTCTCGCAGAGAGTATCGCCGGTCTGGGTGAACTGGAGCTTAGCAAATGCTACGATATCGCCGGGGAGGACCTGCGGAGCCTCAGCCTGGGTCTTGCCGCGGAGGAAGAACATTGAACCGAGCTTTTCTTCCTTTTCAGCGTTTGCGTTATATACGACCTGAGCCGGTACCAGCTTGCCGCGGATGAGCTTGGCAAGGGAGATCTTTCCGAGGAACGGATCTGCGATGGTCTTGAATACGTATGCTGCTACTGTGCCGTCGCCGTAGGCTACTTCTTCGCCGTCTTCGGTCTTTACGCTGCCGGACGCCTTGGGAACGTACTTGATGCAGTTGTCCAGGACTTCCTTTACGCCTGTGCCCTTTACTGCAGAGCATGTCATGATCGGGCAGATGCTTCCGGACGCGATGCCGTTCATGAGGCCTTTGTTGAACTCCTCATCGGTGAACTCTTCGCCTTCGAAGAACTTCTCCATGAGCTCTTCGTCAGTTTCTGCTACCGCTTCGTTGAGGGCGTCCTTGTCGTCCAGTGTAACTACGCTGGTACCGAACTTGGACTTAAGAGCGTCTACTACTGCGTCCAGATCCACGTTTTCCTTGTCGGTCTTGTTGATGACAAAGAACCTGGGAACGCTGAACTTCTGGCAGATGTCCCAGGCCTTTTCGGTGCCGACCTGTATGCCGGAGGATGCGTCTACGAATATTGCAGCGGCCTCAGCAGCCTTAACTGCGGAATTGACCTCGCCCACGAAATCGAATACGCCCGGGGTATCGAGGAAATTGATCTTGACCTTGTTATATTCTACCGGCACGATAGAAAGGGAGATGGAGTAACCTTTTTCTATCTCCATTTTGTCGAAGTCGGATACAGTGTTTCCGTCCTCCACCCTGCCGAGCCTGCTGATAACGCCTGTTGCAAGAAGTGCGGCCTCCAGGAATGTAGTCTTTCCTGTGCCGCCGTGTCCGAGCAAGGCGATGTTTCTGATGGTGTCTGCTTTGTAGCCTTTCATATCGTGAGCTTCCTCCTAAAATTGTGTGATCATATCTTCAGGCCGGATGACCAGCCAAATTTAATTATACTAGATTTTGACCCCTGTTGTAAAGAATCTATTTGCCCGAAGCTGCATTATCCTGCACTATTTTGCGCTTTTTTCCGCTGCATCTGCGGATGCCTTCGCCGCAGCAGCCTCTTCGACCGCGCAGCGCTGTCCGGTAAGCTTCATGGCCTCCTTGAGGCGCGCTATGATGACTTCGTAATTTTCCCTGCGGTGCGGCCTGCTGCAGCCCATGCAGTTCTTGACGCCCTTTTTTGTGTAGGTAAAACTGCCGCCGCATTCCCTGCCCAGAAAATACAGGGGGCAGTAGCAGAACAGGCAGTTGAAATCCTCCGCAGGGACGCCTTCGTGGCACGGGAAATATTCGCAGTCTTTGTGCTGGAAAAACTTATAATTCTCACTCATAGCAGTTTATTATATTTCATTTACCGCAATAAAGTAAAGCGCAAGTTGGATACAAATGAAAAAACATTGCTGACAGCAGACGGTAAAAGCCCGGAGATGCCGATGCACCCCCGGGCTATGTTACCATTATTTAACATTTTGCAATCCAGAACCGTCCCCGTTTTTCATGAGATCAGGGACCGTCCCCGATTCCATTACTTGAAGTAGTTCTCTGCTGCTGCGCTGTAGAGGGCTACGGCCTTGGCTACCTTGACGGTCTGGTTGTTTGCATCAGATCCGAGCGCGTCGATAGCCGCATTGCTCCAGCTCAGTGCGCACAGCTTCATGGTGATGGTGGATCCATCGGTACCCTTGAACTGAACTTCGAAGAACTGATCCAGATCTATGCACCTAAGACCTGTAATATCGAGAACGTACTTGCCGCCTTCCTCGATAAGTGTTCCGGCCTTGCCGTCAACAGTTGCTGCAACGTTAGCCTTGAACTTCACCCTCAGCCTGGTCTCTTCTGCAAGATCCAGAGTGATTCCGGAGTAGCCCTTCTGCTTAGCGTTAGCATCAGACAGCACCAGATCATAAGCTGCATCCTTCTTGAACGCTGCCATGTCGTCGGCCAGGTATCCCTTCGGGTTAGCCGGGTTTTCGGGATTGTAGTTCTCGAAGTACTTCTGTGCTTCTCCGCCCAGGTTGAGGACTGCCATTGCAAGCCATGCGGCCTTCTGGGTCTTATCCGTTCCGTACTTTTCTATGGCTGCGTTGCACCAGTCTGCCGCGCTGTAGATAAGCGGGTCGGAATTGGTGTAGGTCTTCTCGTTGGTGGTGCGGTAGATGTTCATGGCGTTGCCGCTCTTGTCGTACACGGTAAGCTTAACACCCTGAGTGATCATCCTGGTGGTTATCTCGGAGTACCTGATCACGAACTTGTCTTCGGCGGCCTTGTAGACGCTGGTGTCTGCCTTGTCAAGGACTACCTTTACCGGCTCTTCGAATGTGCCGTCCGGATTCTGGAGCTCGAGCTCCGCATACGCAAGATTATCGTCCGGCTGGATCTTGAACTGAACGCTGATCTTGTCCTGAAGGTCGAGGCTGATGCCTGTAACGGTCGCGGTGAACACGGACTCGATAACCACGGTCGCAGCTTCCTCGTCGATCAGGAACACTCTCTCGTACCATTCGTTTTTAGAGACTGAGTGGAAGGAGATCGTGAACTGCTTGCCAAGAAGCGATTCTGTGGTACTCGGATCTCCCGGGGTCTTTATGGACCTTACCACAAAGGTGAAGCTTCCCTTGCTGTCTTCCGTCGGAACGAATTCGATGACTTCAGCGCCTTCCGCAGCTGCGTCTTTGGCAGAACCTATGAACGCCTTGTCGAAGGTCGCATTGCTCATGTTGAGCGTGAACTCGCTCTTATATCCGTTGGAGTTCGGGCCGCCTATTGTGGTAAGAGATGCCTTCGGCTCTACCTTGAACATCCTGACGTTGTTGGTGACCGCAAGCTCCTTTGTGAAGTTGTAGTCGTCCGCAACTATCGTCTTTGCCGCAAGGTCGAGCGTAAGCTGCCTGGGGTAGAACGATCTTTCGAGCGAGTTCTGGCCCTGATCATGCTTGTCAAGGTAGGTCTGCGAAATGGCCACTACCGGTATGTAGGAAGTCTCATCGGTCACGGGGATCCTGAACTCCCACTTGCCTTCCGCGTTGACCTCGCCTGCTATCCAGTTCTCTCTCTTTTCACCATTGGCAACAGCTTCTTCGTAGTTGCCCTGATAGAGGTAATGATAGCTGCTTCCGGACAGTGCGAACACCAGAGTCTTTCCTTCTCCGGTCGTCTCGATGTATGCGCTCACCAGCTTGAACATGTTGAGCTTGTTGGTGATAGCAAGATCCTCGCGGGCCGCCACCATCTTTGCGAGAGCATCGGCGTCCTTGCCGAGCGGATCGTCTGTGCGGTGGTGGTTGACCTTCCACTGGTTCTTGAAGCCTGCGCTGCCGAGAGTAGCGATGGAGAGTGCGCTCTGGAGCTCGTGTCCTGGGACGGCATCGCGGATCGCCGCTATTGCGTCCTTATCATCCTCATCGACTTCAGTGCAGAAGTAGAAGACTCCGTCTTTGTCCTCAGCCGGAACGCCGGTCTCGGTCTTCTTGATCTCGACGCCGTTGGTGTCGATGCCGCCAACTCCGCCTATGCCCTTTTCAGCAGAACCGAATGCATACGTATTTCCGCTGATGTCGCTGTTCTTGTTGAGGCTGAACATGTAGCCTATAATGCCGCCGACGTACTTCTCGCCGGAGACTTTTCCTGTAAATGTGTTGTTCTGGATGACGGTATGTCCGTTGTCCCATGCCTGGGCCTGAGCGCCTTCGCCGCCGAGTATTCCGCCAACGCCGCTGGTACCGGTAACTGTACCTGTGACTGTGCAGTTGGTGATGGTGACACCAGGCGTAGACCATGCGGTGTTCATACCCCACTGGGTGCCGCCGTATCCTGCGCCTGCGATACCGCCTGCATAAGCTCCGGCGATGTAGTTCTTGACCATGCCCTTGTTGGGATAGTCATCCAGCACGAAGCCCTCGCCGGAAGCAACGACCTTGCCGCCGAATGTGCAGTGATCGATCTCGAACTTCTGCATCGACTGGCCCTTGTCGGCAACGATCCCGCCTACGAACATCACGCCGTAGACCTCAGCGTTGCAGGTGGAGTTAGTGATGGTGCCGTTGAACTCGCCCGCAATTCCGCCTATCCACAGCTGATCCTTGGCGTAACCTACGGTGACGCCTTCCTCAACTACGCAGCCGTCGATAGTGATCGGGTTGTTGCCATAGCCGCCTATCATACCGGACTTGAGTGTGCTTGATCCGGACTTGAGTGTTACGTTCGTAAGTTCGACTGTGCCGCCGTTTGCGATATAGGTGCTTACGACGCCGTTATCTGCGATCTTCTTACCGAAGACGGTAAGATCGTGTACGGAGCCGTTGCGGATGAGGTCGAACGGAGCTCTTCCGCCTTCTGCGACGGTGAGTGTAAACTTACCGCCGTCGAAATCTCCGGAGAAGCCCTTGCAGGTGTTTGCGTTGTAGCCTGCAGTGGTGCCGCCCTGGTTGTTTCCGAAGCCTACGCCGTTGAACGCCGCATCAAGAGTGATGTCGTTCATCATCTTGAGGAAGGTCCCTTCGAAGGACTCGCCGGCTTCTACCATTTCATCGAAAGTCTGCATGTCTGCAGCGGTCTTGATCTGGAACGGATCGTCTTCAGTTCCTGCTCCGTCGAACGGAGTGGTGAAGCTGATCTTCTGCTCTGCTGTGAGGCCCGCGTAGGATACGGTGATGACGGTATCCTTGAGGTGGAGCTCGGTGTCCGGAGCGAATGTGAAGCTTTCAGGACCTGCTGTTACAGCCTTACCGTCCGCATAGGTCGCGGTGACTTCCATGCCTGCCGGATCGAATTTTTCGCCAATAGCATAGACCGTCTTGGTCGGAGCCTTGGTGACTTCGAGCTTTGCTGCTGCTTCGTGGATGTGGAAGGTGTAGACGCCTGTCTTAGCACCTTCGCCGGATACTTCCACTATGAGGTCGAATCCTCTGTCTGTCCATACAGGCTTGACCTCTGCGGCGACTCCCGCCTCGGCAGCCTTTCCGTCGATCTTGAGCGCTGCGGCTGTTACTGTCGGTTTTGCCGCAACTGTGAATACCGCATCGTTTGCCGCGAATGCGTCGTACTCGTATACTGTGCGGTTGTAAGCCGGAGTTATTGCAAGCGCAGTGTCGTCGGCGAGCTTTATGCTGAATCCGTTGGTGCCTGCTGCGAGCGTAGCCTGGCGGAGCACATGTACTGTATAGACAGCTTCTCCACCGATCTTGACTGTTACGTCCTGGCCGACGAAGCTGTTGCTGGCAGCAAGAGTGCTGAGGCTGACGTTGCCGTTCGCACCAAGAGTCCTTGTAATGGCTGCGCCGCTGGACGGGTTCTTGTACTCGAATGTGACTGCGCCTTCGACGTTGTCGCCGAGTTCAGCAAAGGCGTAGGCCATTGCGGAGCTGTCGGGCAGGTAGAAGGTGTACTCGCTGACCGCCGGGTCGAATTCCGGGGTGAGTTCGTACTCTGTTGCAGTAGCTGCAGTTCCAGCCTTGAACGCGAGGTTCTTGAGGGTCTTGGGGACCTCTACCTTGACGTTTAAGGTATAGGTGTTTGTTGTGCCTCCATCGTCGTCCACGACGATCTTTACGGTGTTCATACCGGGCTTAAGAGCGACTTCGGTATCCGCAGAAGCGATATCTTCCTCGCCGTCGTTGAGGTATACATAGTAAGTATCCTCATCGTAAGGAACTGCGTTGATGGTGATCTTCTCGGTGCCGACAGGCATCGTGATATCGTAGCTGTACTTGTCATATGCGAAGCCGTCGATCTCCTCGCCGTCGATCTCGAGGGTATCGAGGGTCGGCAGCATCGTCATCTTGAAGAAGTACTGGTTGATGGTGCCTGCAGCGGATGTTACATCCAGCCTGTGCTTGAATCCGTTGGACATGCCCGGATAGTAGAAGCTGGGCTGACTGAGTTCCATAGCCTGACCAGATGTTGCCGCCGGTCCGTCGACATACATTTCGATGCCATAATCAGGAGCTGACATGTAGGTCATCCACTTTGCGGTGGTGCCGGATTCTTCA
Source organism: Bacillota bacterium (assembly GCA_017443515.1). Lineage (GTDB taxonomy): Bacteria > Bacillota > Clostridia > Peptostreptococcales > Anaerovoracaceae > RUG13409. The sequence goes on from JAFRXM010000026.1 coordinate 24,094, forward strand.
TCGAAGGTTCCGGTGAAGAAGAGGCCTTCTTCTTCAACATCCTGATCGGTGAAGCTTATCGCATACTCGAATACGTCCTTGTCGAACGCGGGCTCGGTAGCGACGGCGTTCTTGCCCGCTTCGTCGAGTGCGAATGCTGCGGTAAGAAGCTTTGTGGAATCAGCCGATTCGAACTCCGCCGTAATGGATACGTGAGCATCCGGCATTGTGAACGTGTAGGTGGTGTCGTCCTTCTTTGTGAGGGCGGCGCCGTTTGCCTTGAGGCTTCCCTCAACAAGATCGGTCCCTTCCGGAGCGATCAGGGTGACAGTCACGGTCTCGTCCTTTGCGGCCGAGGCCTTGTCGACCTTGAGGGTATCAAAGTAGGTGTACGGATATGTTGTGGTATTGACCTGTACTGTGCGTCCGTCGAGCAGCACGTAGTGGTCGCCGCCTGCCTTGCTGAGCGATACTGCCATGGCGTCTATATCACTCTGCTTGGGAGCCTCTTTCTGGATCAGCGCATTTGCAGATGTAAGATCTGTTGCATCTGTGGTGGCGACTGCCCAGTAGAGAGCGTCCATGTCGTTTGCCAGAACAGGCATAGCGTATGTCACGGGATCATAGGTCGTAAGAACGAAGCGGTAAACATCGCCGTCCGCAGGCTTGTATTCTGCCGGGCCGACGGAATCGTTTGCGTTGTTCTTGTATACGAGCCAGGAACCGTTTGCCAGCTCAAGCGCTTCCGGTGAATAAACGACTTCATCGATGGTGAAGCTCTGCATCCAGCCGGAATCGGTGATTCCTACGTTTTCCTTGCCCAGGAGCTTTTCAGCTATGGTCTTGCCGTTGTCAGTGGAGGTATACTCAGCTGCCTTGGGACCATAGAGCAGAGCTACGGTATCGGTATCTGCATCGTAGACCTCGAAGCTTACTACGACCTTGGGAGCTGTGTAAGCTTTCTCTACAGTAACAGATGCCAGCGCAGGCACCATGTTGGCTTCGGGGTTGGTGGCAACGATCACGAAATCGCCTGCCTTGTTGAAGGTGAGGCTGTAGGTGCCGTCTTCGTTGTCGACGACTTCAAGAACAACTCCTTCAGCTCTTGTAGCGGGAGCTTCTTCAGCCCAGATACTAATATTGGCTCCGGGAGCCGGCTTGTCGACCGGGTTCCAGTCAGAATCAAAACCTACTGTCTGAAGTGTGATGTCCAAGGTGCCCTTTTCAGCTGTGTAGGATGTCTTGTCCATCTTGCCGAAAGCGTCGGAATACCCGGCTTCATCCTTCATGGTGTAAGCGTAGAGAACGTCGCCCTTTGCAAATTCATCTGCAAGACTGTAGCAGGATGCGTTGTTCCTGTAGTACATGATGGATTTGTTCTCATCGCCCCAGAGCTTGGTGATGGATTCGCCCCACTGGCCTTCAGCGGTAGCAAAACCTTCTGCAGCTCCACCCTTGTAATATGCTTCGTGGGTCGCGATGAGAGCTTCCTTTGCTGTGACCTTGCCGTCAAGGTCGATATCCTTTGCCGTGACATCCTTAAGAGCAAGCTTTACTTCGCCTCTTACGGAGACAGCAGCCTTGATATCAGCTGTTGCGACAGGATCGACTACCAGTGTTCCGGCAGTTTCGTTGATGGTGAATATTCTCTCGTACCAGCCTTTTGCGGAGTGGAAGGATATCACGAACGGCTCGCCGATAAGAGATACTGTGGTGCTGGGATCTCCGGGGGTCTTTATGGACCTGACGTCGAAGGTGAAGCTTCCCTTGTCGCCATCTGCCTTGAAATCAACTAAAGCAGCACCTTCCTTTACAGCATCTTCGGACCTTCCGATGAATGCTTTGTCGAAGGTGTTGTTGCTCATCTGCAGGATGAGCTCGCTCTTGTATCCGTTGGAATTCGGGCCGCCGACAGTGTAGAGCTGGGATACGCTTTCAAGCTTGAACATCTTGACGTTGTTGGTGACCTTAAGATCCTGCGTGAACTTGTAATCATCTGCAACGACTGTCTTAGCGCCAAGATCGATGGTCAGCTGCCTGGGATAGAAGGCTCTTGCAAGAGTAGCGCCTTCAACTCCATCGTCGTATTTCTTCAGATAGGTCTCGGAGATAGAGACCAGAGGAATGTAGGTCTCGCCCGCAGCGAACGGAACTTCGAATTCCCACTTTCCTTCTGCGTTCTCAGCGCCTTTGATCCACTTGTCCCTGTTGTCGCCGTTGGCAACAGCCTGCTCGTAGTTGCCCTTGAACAGGTTGTGATACGATGCTCCGCTGAGCGCGAACACGATCTTGCCGCTGCCGTCGGGTGAGACAAATGCATCAGCGGATACCAGCTTGAACATGCTTGTGTTGTTGGTGATAGCAAGCTCCAGCTCTGTCTGGCTGGGACTGAGCGTTCCAAGCTTGAAGCTCTGGTTGCTGGTGCCGCACCAGGTATAGCTACGATCCTCGCCGTTGCTGTTGGTATATCCTTTTCTGTATCTGAGGACATAGTAGATGTCAGAAGTCAGATCCGCTTCTGTTAAGGGGATCCTGAATTCGACTGCTTTGTACTTTACGCCGTCAACTTCAAGGATATTGCTTTTTTCGGCTCCGCTCTCAACATAAGCGTCGTCCGCCTTGATGAGCGTCCCGGTGATCACTGCGGCTGTTTCCGCATTTTCGGGTGCCTCAGTACGCTTGCCCATCCACACAGAGTCGAATCTGTTAGGATTGTAAGCGCGCGTTACAAGTGTGATCTTGCCGTCCTTGATCTCGATATACTCCGTGAAGTCCTCGGCGTCATAATGCCACATGGACATGGTATTCGTGACACCGTTCACATCGTAGAAACCATCAGCAAGACTGCTGCCTTCCGGTTCTGCTGCGAACACCGATGCAGGGACAAGGCCTATGACCATGACCAATGCAAGCAGCATGCTCAGAAAGCGTCTTTTTGTGTGCTTCATTGTCTTTCTCCTTTAACTGACAACACATCATGCAGCCCCAATACTGGGATGATGATCTGCCCGGGCATAAAAAATCGCCGCAGCCTAAAAAATAGACAAACGGCAACCGTTTTCTGCCTGGTAAGCGCCCCTTTCCCGTACTCGCGGGAAACAAGCTATATCATCGTCCGAGCAGGTCTCCTGGCTTGTGTTTAAGCGGTGTTTTTCAGCCTTCTCAGGTGATCCCGATGGCCGGCTCTCGCCATAAAAAACGCCTCAACACTTACAGTGGCGGTACCGCTCGTGAATCAAACACGATTCCCTATCATCCTCCGGGGACAATGCCCTTTCGGCACTCGGACTGCATAAAAAAATAACCTAGGCTAAGAGTACCATTTTGCCAGGCACTTGTCAATTAAACAACATTTAAAAAATATAATATATAGATTGTAGGAATTACACAAATGCGGATCAGACAGTTTTCCTTGCGCGGCGGAACATGTACTCAGTCCAGAGCTCGAGCGCAAACGGCATCAGGCAGAATACGGCATAGCACAGGTAAAACAGGTAGGAAAGCGTAGTCACGGGGGACATGCTGATGCGCGGGGAATAAAGCGCCCTCGTCTGCTTGAGCATTATCGCCATCACCGTGACGGTGATAAGCGCAAACATGGCCACGACAAAGGATCTGTCGCGGTTGTCGAAGCGGTAGATGGAAAAGGCTTTTCTTCCGCGGAGCATGCTTCCGCGGCTGCGCATGGATTCGGAGGCTGTGGCCAGAGCTTCGATGGTCCAGGTGATCATCATGGAGAAGATGCGTACGCAATTCCTGATCTTCATGAAGATATTGCCCTGCGAGTGCCCTCTTCCTATACCTTTTTGCGCGGTATCGATGCGCGCCGCCTCTTTTTTGATGCGCGGCACCATCCTGAGCAGAATGGAAAGGAAAAGCGACAGCCTGGGGCTCACCCGCCCGAACAGGTATACCACCTTGTCAGCCGAGAACACGGAGTGGATGCACGAGAACCACATAAGGACCGCAGCAGCCCTGACGCCTATCGTAAAGCCGAACAACAACGACTCCAGGGTCATGCGGTTTCCTATGAAGTTGATGCTTATCACGGTGACTCCGAAATGCGTGTAAATGCTGTAATAATAAGCAAATATAACTATCAGCGGTATAAGCACCAAGTCGAAGATCAGGGCTTTTTTACCACCGCGCTTTACGCTGTAGATAAAGGCGCAGACATAGGCGAGCGCCACATAGACCGGCTGCGTGAATACCACCGCCGCCGCTACTACCGCACAGAAGAATATCAAGTTGACCGCAGGATGGCAGCGCTCAAATCCCATCGGCATCCTCCATCATTCCGTATTTTATCTTGACTCTGTCCAGTTTTTCGAGTATGGGCCTGCCGAAGAGGAACATCACGATAGCGGTGCACACTCCCTGGCTGACGTTGACGGGAAGCCCCGCCGCAAAAGAAGCGGCAACGCCTGCCCAGTTTATTTCGGATAGCATGAGGAAGATCTGCGAGCAGTCCAGGAGCGGGCCTATCCACACGACGCACATCACAAAGCCGAATATAGCCATGATCAGCGGTTTTTTGGGCAGCAGCTTCTTCTGGAAGATGAAGCCGGCAAGCATGCCGCCGGCGCCGTAGGCCATCATCTGCCAGGGCGTAAAGGGGCCCTGCCCCATGAAAAAGTTCCCGGCAAAGGCAGTTATTGCACCTACCATAAAGCCGGATTCCGGTCCGAATGCCATGCCGGAGAGCAGTATTATCGCAAACGCCGGCTTAAAGTGCGGAAGAGGCACGAGCACCCTGGAAGCAACGCCAAGAGCGCAGAGCACCGCGATTATGACCAGTTCCCTGGCCTGAGGCTTTCTGCCCTCGAAGGCCATGAAAAACGGCACCAGGAGCTCTATGATAACAAGAGTCCCTGTAAGGTAGAAGCTGCGCCTGGCGGCTATGGTACCGAAATACAGCGTCAGAGGGATGCATATCAGAAACACTATGAGTATTGCTATATGCGATTTTTTCAATTTGAGCCTCCCGTGTTTATCCTGTAGAGCTCCGCTACATCGTCGGCTGTTACCGCGTTCGCGAAGACGTGCCTGCTCATCCTGTTGGCAGCAGTGGTATAGAAGCTGTTGGCGCCGAAGAACCTGCGCGGAACGTCTGTGGTGAGCACCTGCCCGTCGAAGAACATGGAGACGGTATCAGCGTACCTGGCGCAGAATTCTATATCATGCGAGACCATGATGACCGTAAGCCCTTTGGCCTTAAGATCCGCAAGTATGCCCGCGAAAGTTTCCTTAAAGAAGCTGTCGATGCCCTTGGTAGGCTCATCCAGAAGCAGTATCTTCGGGTCTGTGAGCAGCACCTTGGCAAGCGCCGCGCGCTGCTGCTCGCCTCCTGAAAGGTCATAAGGGTGGCTGTCCAGAAGCTGCGTTACCTGGCAGAGCCGGGCGATCTGCGCGACGTGGTCTTTGTCCTTGCTCATCTCCTCCAGGTCCTCGCGTACGGTCTTCTTTACGAAGAGGCTCTTCGGATCCTGAGGAAGCATGGACAGGCAGTTTTTGAAAAGCTCACCGGTGCTGTATTTTTCAACGGGCTTGCCGAATATCTTTATCTTGCCGCGGTAAGGCCTGCATATTCCGCAGATAGCCTTGAGCGTAGTGGATTTTCCGGCGCCGTTGCCTCCGACGATGGCGAACAGGCTGCCCTTTTGTACTTCCATATTCACCCCGCGGAGAATGTCAGGGCTGTCCTTTTCGTACCTGAACCAAAGCTCTTTGAGGCTCAGGACAGGATCAGTTATCTCTTCGTCCGGCTCCGATACCGGAAGAGCCGTAACTGCCGGAGCCTTGGGGAAGGTCTCGGCAAGCCAGGTCCTGCCTTCGCGGACCGTGAGAGGGCAATCACCCTTGCCTCCGGCCGAATAGAAGACCCTCACAGGCGTGGGCATGGCTGCAAACATGAGGTTTTTCTGCTCGTAGAGCAGCTTGCCGATGTTTCTTGGAGTGTCGTCGGCTATGATGCGGCCCTCGTCCATGACTATGGCCCTGTCCGCATAGGGGAATATGTCCTCGAGCCTGTGCTCCGTCACGATGACGGTGGTGCCGAGCTCGATGTTTATCTTTCTTACGGTGTTGAGGAAATCAGAAGCGGCTATGGGATCCAGCTGGCTGGTAGGCTCATCAAGGATCAGGACCTCGGGCTGCATCGCCATTATTGATGCCAGGTTGAGCAGCTGCTTCTGGCCGCCGGAAAGGTCCGCCACGTTGCGGTGGAACCAGTCCTGGATGCCGAAATAGCAGGCCATCTCGGCGACTCTTGCCCTCATGACCTTCTGGTCCGTGCCGAGGCTTTCAAGCCCGAAAGCCAGTTCGTGCCACACCTTGTCGGTGACGATCTGGTCGTCCGGGTTCTGCATGACGTAGCCTATCTTAGAAGCCTGGTCGCGCTCGCTGACCTGCTCCAGAGGCACTCCGTTGAACGTAATGCTGCCGCTCCTTTTGCCGTGTGGAGCAAGGACAGTCTTAAGATGCCTAAGAAGCGTCGTCTTGCCGCTGCCTGACCTGCCGCAGAGCACTATGTATTCGCCCTTGCTTATGGTAAGGCTGACGTTTTCAAGCGACAGCTTTCCCTTTGCGGTAGGGTAAGAGAAATTCAGATCCTCGATCTTGAAATGTTCCACTGAACGGCCTCCCTTATGTGCATAACTGATGGGATCAGCATATAAATTACAAAAACTATGAATCCGGCCAGGTTTGTGCCCCGGACCGGAGCAATATCCAGCGTCGGTGTAAACACCGCAGATGCAGCGCCCTTCGCGCAAAAGGCGATGATGGCTGCAAGCAGCGCGGCTATGACAGCCGCAAGCACACCGTCGGAGCCGGTGAAGCGGTATATCATAAAGCTGGTGCGCTTAGCGGTACCGTAGCCCCTTGCCTGCATGGAGTCGGAAGTCACTACGCCGCCTTCAAGGGCCCAGGACATCAGCGTCCCGACCACCAGCATGCCGCCGGAGATCTTTTCGGTAAGCGTTCTGCCGTTCGACGCGTCTTTTCCAACAGACATCCTTGAGCCGGAGATCTGCCTGCCCTTTTTTATGAGGTTGGGGATCATCCTAAGGACCATGACCAAAAGCAGCGAAAGCGCCGGAGCGAGGTTTCCGAACAGGCTCGTGAACTTGTCCTCCGTAAGCACGGCGTTGTAGCAGCCGAACCAAAGCAGCATGGCGACCAGCACTCCTGCCAGCGACGCTCCGTAAAGCAGAGCCTCCAGCGTGTAAGGCCTTCCGAACACCTTAAACAGCACCCTGTCCCCGTAAGTGTTGAACAAAGGGTTGACAGCGGTGACGAAAACGAATATCGGAAGCAGCACCAGTATGCGCTTCAGGCCTTTTTGCCCGCTGAGCAGCATATAGTAAAGCGCGGCGCCTGCTATACTTGCCAGGACATAAGCCGGGTGTACTATCAGCACGGTGGCGACTATTGCGCCCAAAAAGAATACCAGGTTGACTGCAGGATGGCATTTTGAAAACGCGTCCGAATGCATCAGATCAGACTCCTCCGCCTACGTCCGCCCCCAGGCCTTTGCAGGTATAGCACCAGACTATGTCTTCGCCGTCGGAAACGGTGTATGAAGAGCAGCCGTAGTTCGGGAACCAGCCGTTGACTTTGTACATCCAGCCGGACTCTATGCCGCAGTCGAACTCGTAGAGGTGGTTGATGCCTTCGACGTAATAGCTGTCATACATGGGCGACCAGCTGTATTCGAGCTGTATGCCGCGGTATTCGCAGACGCGCTTTAAGATGTCGAACACGGTCTCGCCTTCGGTGAACTCGACTTTGGTCTTTCCCAGGATCCAGCCGTTATCCGGAACGTAGGGCTCCTTTTCGGGCTTGAGGTCCTCCATGTTGTTGAGTATCGTATCGCAGCGTATGGAGATAGTGACGTAGGTCTTCTTGTCCTCCGCCGGCGGATCTTCAGGTTCCGTAGGCTCAGTCGGATCAGTGGGCTCTGTCGGCTCGGTAGGCTCGGTAGGCTCGGCCGGCTCAGTAGGCTCGGTCGGCTCAGTAGGCTCAGTAGGCTCAGTGGGCTCTGTCGGATCTGTTGGTTCCGTAGGCTCCGTAGGTTCTGTAGGTTCCGTGGGCTCAGTGGGCTCTGTCGGCTCAGTGGGCTTGATAGGCTCTGTAGGTTCCGTGGGCTCAGTCGGCTTGATAGGCTCTGTAGGTTCCGTGGGCTCAGTCGGCTCTGTCGGCTCAGCCGGCTCTTTCTTATCATCCTTGCCGGGCTGCTTGTCGTCCTTCTTGCCGCTGTCGTCTTTCTTTCCGCCGTCGCCCTTCTTGTCGGGCTGAGGCTGCTTGTCCTGACCGCCGTCAGGCTTATCGTCCTTGTTTATAACATCGGTGTCGGCGATATCTATCTGCGACGCTGCCTCAGCCTCGCGCTGGGCCACCAGCTGATCCAGCTGGGCATCGGAAAAACACGTAGCCATCCTCGAATTCGCGGCCTTAAGCTGCGAAATAGTAAAGGCGCTGAGGCTGGTGAGAGCTATGCTGCGCTCCGAAGCCTCACCGTTTATCCATTCCTTCATGCTGCCGGCACTGATGCCTCCGGTGCTTCCTGAATACACGCTGACGCTCTTTGCGCCGGGCCTGATGCTGAATTCAGCTGCGGTGTTCTCAAGCGCCAGCACCTGATCTTCGAAAGCGAGCTTTATCCCTGTTGCCGCATCGGCAAACACATCCCCGTTGTGGATCTTCGCATCGAAGCCGGAAACGCGCGGGTCTGTTATCTCAAGAACTGTATTGTCACCAAGGACGAGCTTTCCTTCACCGATGATGACTGTCGCCCTGGCACCCGGGTCGAGGCTGATGCGGTCGTTCTTCCTGAGCACGGTATCCTCGCGGAGACTGTATGCCACACCGTCCCTCTCGAGTGTAACGATGCCTTTATATCCGGTAAGCAGAGCGGTAGGCTCTTCCGGCTTGTCGAACCAGCCTTTGATCTTTCCTACGCCAAACACCCCGGCGCAGACGATAAGCGCTATCACCGCCACCATAATGATGTTGGACGTCTTCTTTTTTTTCATCCGTATCCCCCAGATTATATGAACAAATTGACTTGTTATCATTATATTTTAATAATTTCCCAGACATATTGCAAGAAAAATCACACAGCAAATTCACAAACATACCGTCAGCTTGTCATTGCTACCGGTCTTTTTTGTGTTATAATCCATTTTAGATAATCCAAGCATCAGGATCCGAGGTCATCAGATATGTCGAAGAATAATAAAGCTCAGAACAAAAAGCGCACAGGTGCAGTCATTGCGGTCGTTATCGCTGTTGTCGTGATCGCCGGCGCCGCAGTATGGTACACCTCCCGCATCGATTTCAAGCTGCAGCAGGCAGGCTACACAAAGCAGCAGATACAGGAGATAAAGACCGCCTTCACCGACGATGAGCAGAAGATCCTTGCCGCAAACAAGGCACAGGCAGATATCATCGCAATAGCCCAGGACGAGCGCTTCCAGGCTGACAAGCTTACGGATTACCTCAAGGGGCTTGCGGAGGGCAAGGATGCGGATGCACTGCTGGAGGAGCTCGATCCGTGGGTCATAGCTATACGCGCCGCCAAAGGCTTCCGCGAGGAGTACTACGACGACTACCTGCGCGTATACCCCAGCGGCGAACCCAGGGATGCGGCAGAGAAAGTGGCCTACATCAACCGCAGCCTGGATATGATAAACGTCGAAGGTTACAACGTGCTTTTCGCTGACGAATACGAGGCGCGCTACCAGGAAAGCCCCCAAAGCAGCCTGGAAGATATCGTGAAGCACGTCAACAAGATCCACGAATATAAAGATCAGGCCAATTTCATAGAAAGCAAGCTCGAGCGCTACGAGGCGTACCGCGCCGAAAACCCGGATCTGGAGCTTGCAGAAGTGCTGCGCCGCGTCAACGCAGGCGTGGACAAGCCTTTCTACACCGACATACAGCCGGCTGACATGAGCAAGGGCTACCTGGTGCTGGTAAACAAGTACTTCACAGTTGACAGAGACTACGAGCCCGAGCTGGAAAAGCTGACGGGCTACGGCTACGGATCCCTGGAAAAGACTGCGGCCGAATGGTTCAAGAAGATGGTCGACGCCGCAAAGGCAGACGGGATAACGCTGCGCAGCGTTTCGCCCTTCAGGACCTGGGGCACGCAGTACAGCTTCTACTGGGGCTACGTCAACAGCGCCGGCCAGGCAAAAGCCGACACCTACTCCGCACGTCCGGGGCACTCGGAACACGAGACCGGCCTTGCCGTGGACATCAACACTGCCGATACCGCGGACCACTTCGAGAACACCAAAGAGTACGCGTGGCTGATCGACAACTGCTACAAATACGGCTACATCCTGCGCTACCTGCCGGAGAAGGAATACCTCACTGGCTACATCTACGAGCCCTGGCACTACCGCTACGTGGGCGTGGACTACGCGCAGAAGATCATGGAATCAGGCCTCACCTTTGAAGAATGGTACGCCCTGAACGTGGAGTGAGACCGTGAGACCGGGGACGGTCCCCGGTTTCATTTTGGTAAATGATGGAATATAAAAGCGGTCAGGCATTAAAGCCTGGCCGCTTTTTTGTTTGCCTTAGAAGTCTGCGCTTCTTGGGGTCCTGGGGAACGGAAGGACGTCGCGGATGTTGTCCACTCCGGTGAGGTACATGATCATGCGCTCGAAGCCCAGACCGAAGCCGGAATGCTTTACGCCGCCGTACTTTCTGAGCTCCAGGTACCACCAGTAGTTCGCCTCATCCATGCCCAGGTCGTTGATTATTCCCTTAAGCACGTCGTAGCGTTCTTCCCTCTGGGATCCGCCGACGATCTCGCCTATGCCGGGCACCAGCAGGTCGCACGCGGCGACGGTCTTTCCGTCGTCGTTGCGGCGCATGTAGAAAGCCTTGATCTCCTTGGGGTAGTTGATCAGGAAGACCGGCTTTTTGAAGACCTCTTCCGTAATGTAGCGCTCGTGCTCGGACTGAAGATCCATACCCCAGCCTGTTACCGGATATTCGAACTTCTTGTTGGCTTTCTGCAGCAGCTCGATGGCCTCCGTGTAGGTAAGGCGCACGAAATCGCTGTTTACAACGTTGTGGAGCCTGTCCAGAAGGCCCTTGTCCACGAACTGGTTGAAGAACTGCATCTCCGCGGGGCACTGCTCCATGACGAAGCTGATGATGTACTTGACCATCTCTTCGATGATGTCCATGTCGTCGGTGAGATCCGCAAAAGCCATCTCGGGCTCTATCATCCAGAACTCGCTGGCGTGGCGCGTGGTGTTGGAATTCTCGGCGCGGAACGTGGGTCCGAAGGTGTATGTGTTCTTGAACGCCAGGGCGAATATCTCAGCCTCAAGCTGGCCGGAGACCGTAAGGTTTGCCGCCTTGCTGAAGAAATCCCTGCTGTAATCGACGCTTCCGTCTTCGGTCTTCGGCACGTTGGCCAGATCGAAGCTGGTGACGTGGAACATCTCGCCTGCTCCTTCCGCATCGGACGCGGTGATGATGGGCGGGTGCGCGTAGACGAAGCCCTTCTCCTGGAAGAACTTGTGGATGGCGTAAGCTGCCACGCTGCGGACCCTGAAAACAGCCGAGAACTTGTTGGTACGCGGCCTTAGGTGCAGCTGCGTGCGCAGATACTCCATGGTGTGGCGCTTGTTCTGGATGGGATAATCCGGATCCGACGGAGCTTCCACCGTGATCTTCCTGGCCTTTATCTCAAAAGGCTGCTTTGCCTGGGGCGTGAGCACCAGTTCACCCTTTACCGACAGAGCCGTCGACAGCGGCAGCGCCGCCACCTCCCGGAAGTTATCGAGGAATTCCTCTTCGTAGACCACCTGGACCGACTTAAAATAAGTTCCGTCGTTCAGTTCTATGAACCCGAACTTATTGGAGCCGCGGTTATTCCTTATCCAGCCCTCCACTTCAATCTCTCCGGCATACTTTTCCGGACTTGCGAATACATCTTTTAAATCGACCATAATAGCCTCCTTTCCGGGCAGTCTTATGCTGCCGCAATTTTAACTGTTAGAATATCACAAAAGCCGCCGAAGCGCAAATGTTTCTTTTAGTTCTGACAAAGCTCCGGCGCAGCACTTGTATTACTTGATAACGTCCACTTCCCACGTTATAATAATAACAGAGTTCAGATAAGTCACCATAATTATACAAGGAGGAAAACAATGTACACAGCACGAGAAAATATGCGCAGGTGCGTGAGGAACGAAGGCCCGGACCGCTACGTCAACCAGTACGAAGCATTAAGGCCCCTCGCCACACCGCTCGCGTTCCACAACCCGCGCCCAAAAAGAGGCGAGCCCGATATGGTGAATGCCTGGGGCGTCACCTATTCCTACCCGCTTAACGTTCCGGCAGGCTTCCCGGTCCACACCCCGGAAAAGATAGTCGTAAAGGACATTGAGAACTGGAAAGAATACGTAAAGGCGCCGTCCCTGGACTGGCCTGACGAGGAATGGGACAAGATGAAAGCCACCTACGACGCGGTAGACCGCAGCAAGGCCTACGCCTGCACCTTCATCGCGCCTGGGATCTTCGAGCAGACCCACCACCTCTGCTCCATAGACGAAGCCCTGCTCTACTACATGATCAACGAGGACGAGATGTCCGAGCTCATCAAGTACATAACCGAGTGGGAGCTCAAATACGCCGAGCTGATCTGCGACAGGCTCCATCCGGACGCCATCCTTCACCACGACGACTGGGGCAGCGAGCAGAACTCCTTCCTGCGCCCCGAGATGTTCGACGACTACTTCCTCGAGCCCTACAAGCAGATCTACGGCTACTACCACGACCACGGCGTGGAGATGATAGTCCACCACTCCGACAGCTACTGCGCCAACATCGTCCCCGAGATGATAGAGATGGGCATAGACGTATGGCAGGGCCCGATGCACACCAATAACGTGCCTGAGCTCGTAAAGAAGTACGGAAAGCAGATAACCTTCATGGGCGAGATCGACAACAAGCGCGTCGACTTCGACGCCGCCACCTACGACGATTGCGTCAAGGCTGTAAACGACGCCATCGAGTACGTCGGCTCCATGGAAGGCTTCATCCCCTGCATAACCCAGGGCGGACCCGGTTCTCTGTACATAGGCGGATACGAAGGACTCTGGCAGGCGATAGACGAGTACAATACAAAGCACTTCGGCTTTACGCAGGAGCAGCTCGACGACGCGAGGCTCCCGCTGTCCGTCATGATGCCCGGCACCTACCAGGCCCACATCAAGACCAGATACAACGACTGATAAGTTGTGAAAACTGGGGACGGTTCTCATTTTCATTTTGACAGTTAATGGAAAAATGAAAACCAGAACCGTCCCCTTTTTGCGTTTTTATCACATTCATGCGCAGGGCATACGGCATGTGGAAAATGTTCATAATTATATTTCTTGTAGCTTCCCTGCGCAGGCTATACAATTGAATTGTAAGGATCGATATCGCACGCACAGAAAGGAGATCCGCTATGCTTACCGCAAGAGAAAATATGCGCAGGACCGTTAAAAACGAAAACCCCGAGCGCTACGTGAACCAGTACGAGGCGATAAAACTGCTCTTCTCGCCGTTCAACATGCACAGCCCGCTTCCGCAGAAAGGAATGCCGGCCGCGCCAAACGCGTGGGGCGTCTGGAACGTCTTCCCGGAAAACACTCCCGGAGGCTTTCCGGTACACACCCCGGAAAAACTTCTCGTTAAAGACATAGAGCACTGGAGCGACTACGTAAAGGCCCCGTCGCTGAAGTTTACCGACGAGGAATGGGGCATCTTCAAAGCTCAGTACGATGCCATAGACCGCAGCAAAGCCTACGCGGCGACCTTCGTGGCTCCCGGCCTGTTCGAGCAGACCCACCACTTCTGCTCCATCGACAAGGCTCTGATGTACTACATCACCAACCCGGACGAGATGCACGACATGATCAAGCTCCTCACCGACTGGGAACTGGAATTCGCCGAAGGCGTCTGCAGCAACCTGCACCCCGACGCGGTCTTCCACCACGACGACTGGGGCGGAGAACTGAACTCGTTCCTGCGCCCGGAGATGTTCGAGGAGTTCTTCCTGGAGCCATACAAACAGATCTACGGCTACTATCACGACCACGGCGTGGAGCTGGTGATCCACCACTCCGACAGCTACGCCGCCAACCTCGTGCCCTACATGATCGAGATGGGCATAGACGTATGGCAGGGTCCGATGCACACCAACAACGTGCCCGAGCTCGTAAAGAAGTACGGCAAGCAGATCACCTTCATGGGAGAGATAGACAACAAGTTCGTGGACTTCGACGGCTGGACTCCGGAGATTTGCCACAAAGCAGCAGTCGACGCCATTGAGCGCGTGGGAACGCCCAACGGCTTCATCCCCTGCATCAGCCAGGGAGGCCCCGGATCTGTGTACCCGGGCACCTACAAGGAGCTGTGGGACGCCATAGACGCCTACAACTGCAGGACATTCGGTCTTAAGCAGGAGGAGCTCGAAGCGGCCCGCCTGCCCATGGACATACTGTTCTGACAATAAAAAACAACGGTCCGGCTGATCAGCCGGACCGCTTTTTTACTTTACAAGGCCATGCCTTGCGAGGACTTTCTGTATGGTGTCTGCAGCTTCGTCGCAGAGGGCCTCGGTGTGGGAGGCCATAAGGCTGGTGCGAAGCAGGCACTCGTTTGGAGCCGTGGCCGGAGGCAGGCTGCTGTTTACGTAGACGCCCTCCTCGTAGAGCTCCTTGGCTATCGTGAGCGTGGGGATCGGGTCATATGTGTAGATCGGAATGATCGGTGTTTCGGACTGGCGTATCTTTATTCCGCGATCCGTGAGGCATTTCCTGAAGTAGTTGGAGATGCGTATCAGGTTCTGCGGAAGCTCCGGATGAGCCTCGAGGTGCCTCAGCGAGGCAAGCGCTACCGCCGCGTTGGCCGGAGGCATGGAGGCCGAGAATATGAACGGTCTGGAGTTGTGCTTCACGTAGTCGCAGATAAGAGCGGAGCTTGCCATGTATCCGCCAAGAGACGCAAGGCTCTTGGAGAAGGTGCCCATGTAGATATCGACTTTGTCCTCAAGCCCGTAATAGCTTGCGGTGCCGCGGCCGCCCTCGCCTATGACGCCCATGCCGTGAGCATCGTCTACCATCACCCTGGCTCCGTACTTTTCGGCAAGCCTTACGATCTCGGGCAGGTTAGCTATATCGCCGCCCATAGAGAACACGCCGTCAGTTACTATCAGGCAGCCTGCGGTCTCCGGAACTTTCTGGAGCTGCTTTTCAAGGTCGTTCATATCGTTGTGGTCGAAACGCAGCATCTTGCCGTAGCTGAGCTTGCAGCCATCGTATATGGAAGCGTGGTTCTCCTTGTCGCAGATGACGTAGTCGTGGCGCCCAACTATGGCGCTGATGATGCCAAGGTTGGACTGGAAACCTGTAGAGAACGTGACGACAGCTTCTTTTCTTAAGAACTTAGCCAGTTCTTCCTCAAGCTGAAGGTGGAGCTTCAGCGTGCCGTTTAAGAACCTGGAGCCGGAGCACCCGGTGCCGTACTGTTTTAAGGCTTCAAGGCCGGCTTCTATTATGCCGTCGTTTATGGTAAGGCCCAGATAGTTGTTGGAACCGAGCATTATGCGGCGCTTGCCCTCCATAATGACCTCGGTGTCCTGCCTGGATTCCAGAGCGTGGAAATACGGGTATATGCCCATATCCCTGTACTCGTTGGCAAGGGTGAATTCCCCGCACTTTTTGAACAGATCGATCATGATTCCTTCTTTCTGACAGCGCGCTGCGCGTCCTTAACACCACATTATGAATAATGGTTATAGGATATTTTATCAAAAAAATGAACTGTAATCAAGGATTGTATAGTGTAATAAAAAAGATACAGAAAAAGAAGCGCATGCGTGGAAGGCCCAAACGTGCTATCATGTATCCGGAGGGCATTCTATGGACACAAAACTTTTTTCCGGAGCCGTACTTGCCGGCGGAAGATCTCTTCGCATGGGCGAAGACAAGGCAAAACTCAATATCGGCGGCCGGACCTTTCTTCAGGTCCAGGCTGAAAAGCTGATCGCCGCGGGGATACAGGACATTATAGTCTCCCTCGGAGCGCCTCAAGGAGCCGGAGAAAACGCTGCAGGCCTGACTCTGCCAGACATCCCCGGGATGCGCGTAAGGACAGTAGCGGACAGCGCACCGGGACTTGGGCCTCTTGAAGGCATACGCGCCGTGCTGGAAGCATCCGAAAACAAACATTGCGTCATCTTAAGCGTGGACTCGGTGCTGGTAAAAGCGCAGACTCTGAATGATCTTATGAAGCTTGCAACAGAAAGCGGACCGGCGATCACGCTGCTGGCTTCCGGACGCGGCCCAGAGCCCCTCATAGGCGTTTACAGCAAAGAGATCCTGCCGGAGGTATCGGAATGCCTTTCGCAGGGCCAAAGAGCCGTACGGGCCGTTTTTAAGGCTTTCCCGCCGACCCTTCTGACAGTTCCCGAAGGCGATCAGCAGCTTCTTAACTGCAACACCCCGGAGGATTACCTGGACCTAAGCAAGATATACAAAGAATCTCATCTGTGATATAATACTCACGTCTCCGAGTCCTAAGGCCTAAGGCGTATTGCTATGGTCTTCGGACCGGGGTGAGGCCGGAAACAGCCCCGCCTTCCGTGTTTGAAAAGGAGCGATGATGAATAAGCTCAGTTTAAAGAGCCTGATCTTTATGGCTCTTTGCTGTGATCTTGGGATCATAGCAAAGAAGCTTGTTTCCCCTGTGGCAAATGTCATAACGGACCACCTGCACATCCCCGGAGGGATAGGTACCAGTTTTTCGCTGCTGTTTCTTGTGGTGGCCGCTTTTATCGTGCGCAGATTCGGAGCAGGTATACTGATGGGCCTTGTGCAGAGCGGAATAGCTTTCCTTCTGGGAAGCGTCGGCAGCATGGGAGCTCTGGCACCGCTGGGATACGCTGTGCCGGGGCTGGTCATAGACCTCTGCGTTCTGCTACTGGAAAAGACCGGGCTGGACCAGACCACGAGGATCACGGTCACCTGCGCCCTGGCGTCGGTAACGGCGTCCCTGATCGCCAACATCATCGTATTCGGCCTGCGCGGAGCGGTGCTGGCGCTGTACATGTGCGTCGCGTGCATCAGCGGCATCATCTGCGGCCTTCTTGCGTCGCTTCTTGCGAAATACCTGAAAAAAGCTCTCAGGCTGGAGGAATTCAAATGAAGAGGAAAACACTTATTATCGCCATTGCCGTGCTGATAGTGGCTGCTGCCGTCCTGGCTGTGGTCGTATCCCAGAACACGCCGAAAAAAGATCGCTGCGAGGTCATCATTTCTTACAAAGGAGAACAGACCAAAACTGATCTCAACAGCCTTAAACTCGTGCAGGTCAAAGGCACCATCACCATGGCCAGCGGTAAGACAAAAGACATAGATTCTAAAGGAATAGAGATAAAGGACCTTCTTGCCGGAAAAGAGTACACCGAGGTCGCGGTAAACGCCGAGGACAACTACAGCGCGGTGCTGGTAAAGGAAGACATAGAAAAAGCAGGCAATGCCTACATAATACTCGGGGAAGAAAACAAGCCGCGCCTGGTGGTGATGTCGGACACCAACGCTAAGCGCGACGTGAAAAATGTCATGATCCTGGAACTGAAATGATGTGACAGAGAACCGTCCCCCTGTCACATGAAGGACAGCGCTTTTGTTGGGCAGGCGCGCACGCAGGCAGGCAGATAGCCTGCCTTTACTCTTTCATTGCAGCCGTCGCACTTGCGCATCCTGCCGTCAACTATCTTCGGAGCGGACAGCGGGCAGGCGTCCCTGCAGGCTCCGCAGCCTATGCACTCCGCGTTGTCTACTACCACAAAGCCGGTGTCAGGGTCCCTTGAGATGCACTCCATGGGGCAAACGTCTATGCAGGCTCCGCAGTGGACGCAGCTTTCGGAAAAGTTAGTGAATACCCCGTCCTTTTCCCTGCGCCCCGCCATGCGGAAAGGAGCCTCGCCGCAGGAAGGATCGTAGTCGTTCTGGTCCATGCACGCTATTGCGCAGATATTGCAGCCCGCGCATTTCTTTTCGTCAAAAACTATCCTCTTCATCACTTCTGACCCGCCTTTCTGACCCTGCACCTTGCGGACTTGAAGGTCGGGAAACCCGTGTACGGGTCCCTCCTGTCCGAAGGAATAATATCGTTGGCCGGAGCCTTCGGGTCGTCGTGATATACGTTCACGGTGCCCCTGCGCGACACTTCAGTGACGCTGGCCTTAAGGGTTATGCTGCCGCATCTTGTTGATATTTCAACGGTATCGCCGTTTCTGATGCCAAGCTCTTCTGCATCCTGGGGGTTTATCTGCGCCGCGAGCTCGCCGGCCGCTGTGCTTGCCCAGGGGTTGTTCACAAGCCTGGAATGAAACCTGTTCTGGTGCCTTGCGCCTGCCACCAGTACCAGCGGATACTCAGCGGCCTCCTTAGGATCGAAGGCTTCCATGTAATCAGGAACGCTGCTAAGGCCCCACTCGGGGTGCTCTTCAATGACGCTGCAGGAGAGTTCTATCTTTTTTGTCGGGGTCGGGAGCCCAGCTTCGATAGCTTCTCCCGGCACCCAGGGCTTAAATGCGCTGTTCTTTATCGGCGCCGGAGCCTTGGCGTCCGCGATCTTAAACGGCAGGTTGCGCAGTATGTGATCGTAGGTGGCTTCCACGCCGCTCCTTAGGATCGGATCATCCAGATCCATTATATTTGCAAGGTCGCAGACTATCTGCTCGTCGGAGCGCGACTCGCCCAGCGGCTCTATTATAGGCTCGGGATACCACACCAGGCCGCCGGGATAGAACTTAAGGTCGCTTCTTTCCACGGTGGACGCTGCGGGCAGCACTATGTCCGCAAGTTTTGCGCTGTCGGTCATGAACAGATCCGAATCCACGAAGAAATCGAGGTTCTTCAGCGCTTCCTTCATCCTCTGAGAGTTCGGCCACATTCTGTAGTTGAGACCGAATCCGAAGATGGCCCTGGTCCTGTAGGGCTTTTCCAGGAGCACCGAATCCGGTATGCTTATGGACTGCGCCTCGTGCTCATAGTAATTCCAGAGCGGGAAATCCTCGCAGCCTACCGGAAGCGGGGATAGCGGCCTTTTAGCCTCGCAGAACTCCCTGTCGAGGGTCTTGTAGCCTCCGCCCATGTGCTGGAACGCGAAGGGCTTAGGCGAGAGCCCTCCCTTCCTGTCGTAGCAGCCCGTGATAGCCGCCAGAGCGTACAGGGCGCGGTTGGCGTTGTAGCCGTTTATGTGGTGGCCGTTGAACTTGTTTATGGAAAGCGGCAGGTTCTCGTGTATCATCTCGCAGGCTTTTTCGATGAGCTCGTAGCTTACCCCCGAGATGGCCTCCACGTTGTCCTTTGTGTACTTTGCCGCAACTTCTTTGAATTTATCGAATCCGTAGACGTACCTGTCTATGTATTCCCTGTCTATCCACCCTTTTTGTATCAGGATGTTCGCCATGCAGAGTATGATGGCAAGATCCGTTCCCGGTATGGGCTGAAGGAACAGGTCCGCTATCTCAGCGGTCTGGGTGCGCCTGCAGTCCACTACTATAAGCTTTCCGCCGTTCTTCTTGAAGTTCAGCACGCCCTTAAGATCGCGCGGATCCCTGTGCGGGCAGTAAGTCCAGCCCAGGAACACCCCTGCGTTTTTCATGTCAGGGCCTACGTTGTAGCCAAGCGTGGATTTACCTGCCATATAGCCGTGTGTAAAGCAGCAGCTGGATTCCGTGGCGTAGTTAGGCGTTCCGAACGAATAAGCAAGCCTTTGCACGAAGGTCCTGTACCACTTGGTGTGGCCGCTGTAGAAGGTGACGGCCTGCGCTCCGTACTGCTCCTTTATGGAGTTCAGCTTTTCCGCTATGGTGCGGTAGGCCTCGTCCCAGCTTATGCGCTCGAACTTCCCCTCGCCGCGCTTGCCGACCCTCTTCATGGGGTACAGCACGCGGTCTTCCTTGTAGATATGGGCTCTTGCGGATATCCCGCGCGGACAGAGGTAGCCCTTGTTCACCGGATGGTCCTCGCTGCCCTCTATCTTTATGATCTTTCCGTCCCATACGTAGGCATCGATGCCGCAGCCTCTGTCACAGATGGGACAGACGCTCTTGCGTATCTCTATACCCGTGTCCTTGCCGGGTATCTTGGCGTCCAGCCTTTTTTCTAGCTCAGTCAAAACCTGCCTCCTCTTCAGTACCATTCAACCAGTTCATCGCCCCTGTACACCAGGGTCATCTCTATCGAAAGCTCTCCGTCGAGCATCTTCTTAAGGAACAGCCTGTCACCCTGCCATATGGGAAGCTCCAGCACTTTTTCCTTCGGGATCCACGCCAGCGTGCCTTCGCTGCACTGCTCTTTGGGCTGCCCGGTAAAGTCGCAGGAGCTGTAAAGGTACATCTCCTCATCCTCCCAGGTGTCGGAGCGGAAGTGTATGATCCCGTAAAAGTGTAGCTCGCCCAAAGTGAGCCCGGTCTCCTCGAAGGTCTCGCGGCGCACGCACTGCTCCGGAGTCTCGCCCGGCTCGCACTTTCCGCCTACGCCTATCCATTTCCCTTCGTTGAGGTCGTTTTCTTTTTTGTTGCGCAGCATAAGAAGCCATTTTCCGCCGCGCTCTATGTAGCAAAGTGTAGTATCCTTCATTTCCGCGGCCCTTCAGCCTTTTACTATAAGATCGCCCGGGGATATGATCAGGTCTTTCTGGCTGAACACCATCCTCTTTATCGGGTATCCGCCTTCTCCGCGCCTGATCCAGGCATCGGCGTCTTTTTCAGTTGCAATCTCGCGCTCGATATCCAGTATCTTCGCCTTCACGGATGCGCCTGCGTGCAGGATCTCCACTTCGTCCCCTATATCGAAGAACCCGAATACATCCTTTCCTTTCGCGCTTATGTACGGGGGCATGAACCATCCGTGCGAGTACATGCTGATGTCCTCAACAGCGAACACCGCGTTCCTGCCGTATTTAGCCCTCAGATCCTCCAGCTGTCCCGGTGCCTTTTCCATAGCGGCGCGGACCTCGTCCAGCGTCATAGCCTCCAGCGGGTCTAACCTTTCTATCTTCTTTTTTCCCTTCTTTTTGCCGTACGCAAGCGGGTACATGACGCGCAGCTTTGCCGCGCAGTCGCAGCAGATCTCAGCCTCGTCCGCGAGCTTAACGTTCGTCAGCAGCGTTATTATAGCCCTTCCGCAGACCGGGCAAGGGCCGTGATCCAGTTTTGCCTTATTTTTTGCCACAGCTCCTGCCTCCTAAGCTTTTTCCACAGTAAGCACGTCCCCGGGATAGATGAAGGAGACGTCTCCGAGTATCATGAGGTTGCCTTCATGCCCTTCAGAAAGGCATTTGGCCTTCTTGTTATATTCCAGCGGATCTATCCAGGTGACGAGCTTGCGGTAGGTGCCTTCTCTTCTCCTGACGCAGAGCGTGTCGTCCTTGTCTATGCGGCCCAGCACCACTCTCCCGTAGACCTGGTGCGCGTCCGGTTCTTTAAAGTACCTTGTGACGTCGTCAACTATGAAGACCGCCTTGTGCCTGCCGTATTTCGCGATGCGCCTTTCGCGCTCTTCAGCCGCGTCTTTCTGGACCCAGGGAACGTCATCCAGAGTCAGTTCCTTCAGAGGGTCCTCCGCAACGTCTTTATAATCGTCGTAGCCGTCGGGCTCGATGGTCATGTATACCGGCTTTACTATGCGCATGCTCTCGGCGCACTTGCCGCAGATGACATTTTTGTCCTTAAGGACCATGCGCCCGGCCTCGTCTTTACCGAGCTTGCTGCCGCAAAAAGCGCACTCGGTCCTGGAATCGAGCATCTCCTTGTCAGCAAAGTACTCCCTGATCTGGGTGATGGTCATGCGGTGCCACTTGTCGTAAGGCATCTCTTTTTCCAGCCTGTCATGG
Organism: Bacillota bacterium; assembly: GCA_017443515.1. Classification (GTDB taxonomy): domain Bacteria; phylum Bacillota; class Clostridia; order Peptostreptococcales; family Anaerovoracaceae; genus RUG13409. Next base: position 46,003 of record JAFRXM010000026.1, read on the forward strand.
CACTGCCCGCAGAGTTCTTTTCCGTTTTTTATCGTCCAGCGCAGC
>JAFRXM010000003.1 GCA_017443515.1 Bacillota bacterium
CGAAGAAGCCCTCGAGCTTTTAGAGCTCCTGAAGGTCCACACCACCACCTTCCACACCGTACGCGGAGGCCTCGGCCGCGGCAGACACTCCGGCGACTCCCGCTGGATCAACTTCGTCATCGGCGGCTGCGATCCCGAGACAGGCGAGGACGCATGCAACGAGCTTACAATGCTCTTCATGCAGGCCTCTCTTGAGTGCCAGGTGCCCCACCACACGATCACCCTGCGCGTCTCCAAGAACACTCCGATGAAGTACATCGAAAAAGGCGTTGAGTGCGTAAGAAGCGGAATAGGAATGCCGGCGTTCATCTCCGAGGATTCCTACATCAAGTTCTTCCACGACCTGGGATTCCCGATCGAGATCGCAAGACGTTTTTGCATCTGCGGATGCCTCGATGCTGTTATCCCCGGCTACGCAAGGACCCTGGGCGTTCTGTTCTACAACGAGCCGCAGGTTCTGGATATCTTCCTCCACGGCGGATACTGCAAGCTCTCCGGCGAAGAGATCGGACCCAAGCCGGCTCCTATAAGCAGCTACAAGACCTGGGAAGAGTTCAAGAACGCGTTCTATGAGAACATGAAGTGGTTCACGGCAATGGCTGCGGAGCGCTGCGTAAAGGATACCCTGGCAAGGGCCCTCGTTGCCGCAGAGCCGTTCAAGAGCCCGCTGATGCACGACGGCCTCAAGGTAGCAGAACCTCTCCAGAGGAGACGCTTCAAGCCCTTCGACTGCGCAATGACAGTAATGACAGTCGGCGGCATGAACACCGCAAACTCCCTCACCGCTATAAGAAAGCTCGTATTCGACGACAAGAAGTACACCCTCGAGCAGCTCGTAACAGCTCTGGACGCTAACTGGGAAGGCTACGAAGACATGCGCAAGGACTTCATCAATGCTCCCAAGTACGGCAACGACGACGATTACGCAGACGCACAGGTAGTCGAGTTCTACGCTCAGCACTGCAAGCAGGTCAAGTCCTGCGACAGCGGATTCGGCAACAGCTGCCTGCCCTCCGGAATCTCCATTTCTTCGCACCAGCCCTGCGGCAAGGTCGTAGGAGCTTCCCCGGACGGCAGAAAGGCAGGCGAGATCCTCTCCGATGGTATGATCTCCCCGCAGCAGGGTACCGATACACAGGGCGTTCTTGCAGCATTCAATTCCGGCCGCAAGATAGCTCAGGACGAGTACTCCGCAACCCTGTTCAACATGAAGTTCAGCCCCAGCGCTCTTAAGACAGAAAGCGACATGAGCAAGCTGGCTTCCGTCATCAAGACCTACCTCACCAACGGCGGAAAGCAGGTCCAGATGACATGCGTCGACGGGGCAACCCTCCACGCCGCTCAGGAAAAGCCGAAGGATTACAAGGACGTCATCGTCCGCGTAGCCGGCTACAGCGCTTACTTCGTAACGCTCACAAACATGATGCAGAACGAGATAATCGCCCGCACCGAGCAGACCAAGGTATAATGCACACAAAAAAGAGGCCTCACATGAGGCCTCTTTTTTTTTTGTCTTTCTATACCACGCCCTGGGCGAGCATTGCGGTGGCCACTTTTTCGAAGCCTGCGATGTTTGCGCCTGCGGCGAGGTTGCCCTTCATGCCGTACTTTTCTGCGGCGTTGTAGGTGTTGTGGAAGATGCTTACCATTATATCGTGGAGCTTGTTGTCCACTTCCTCGAAGCTCCAGCTGTAGCGCATGGAGTTCTGGCTCATCTCAAGAGCGGAGGTGGCTACGCCGCCTGCATTGGAGGCCTTTGCCGGAGCAAAGAGTATTCCTGCCTTCTGGTAGACTGCGATAGCTTCCGGAGTGCTGGGCATGTTTGCGCCTTCAGCTACTGCTTCAACGCCGTTAGCGATGAGCTTCTTTGCGGACTCTTCGTCTATATCGTTCTGTGTTGCGCAGGGAAGAGCTACGTCGCACTTGATGCCCCAGATACCCTTGCAGCCTTCGGTGTATACAGAGCCGGGAACGCGCGCGGCGTACTCCTTGATGCGGCCTCTTTCGACTTCCTTGATCTGCTTTACGACATCCAGCTTGATGCCTTCTGCGTCGTAGATGTAGCCGTTGGAGTCAGACATCGCAACTACCTTGGCGCCCAGCTGAGTAGCCTTTTCGCAGGCGTAGATAGCGACGTTTCCGGAACCGGAGATGACTACGATCTTGTCCTTGAGGCTCTCGTTCTTCATGCACTTGAACATCTCGTCGGTGAAGTAGCACAGACCGTAACCGGTAGCCTGGGTCCTTGCCAGGGATCCGCCGTATGTAAGGCCCTTGCCTGTAAGAACGCCGGTGTACTCGTTTGCGAGCCTCTTGTACTGGCCGAACAGGAAGCCGATCTCCCTTGCGCCAACGCCTATGTCGCCGGCAGGAACGTCTGTGTCAGCTCCGATGTGCCTGTAGAGCTCTGTCATGAAGCTCTGGCAGAAACGCATAACTTCCGCGTCGGACTTGCCCTTCGGATCGAAGTCGGAACCGCCCTTGCCGCCGCCGATGGGAAGGCTGGTAAGGCTGTTCTTGAAGATCTGCTCGAAGCCGAGGAACTTGATGATAGAAAGGTTAACAGACGGGTGAAGCCTGAGGCCGCCCTTGTAGGGACCGATGGCGCTGTTGAACTGCACGCGGTAGCCGCGGTTTACCTGTACCTGGCCCTTGTCGTCGACCCATGGAACGCGGAAGATGACCTGACGGTCCGGCTCTACCAGGCGCTCAAGTATGCCTGCCGCCTCGTACTTGGGGTTGGCTTCTATGACGGGCTCCAGGGACTCCAGGACCTCGTAGACTGCCTGCAGGAACTCCGGCTCGCCCGGGTTCCTCTTTTCTACCATTGCGTAGACTTTCTTTGTGTAATCGTTCTTAAGCATAGTCTTTCTCCTTGTATTTTCAACTCATTTTTATGCTATTTATAATGGTTCATTTTAATACGTTGAAGTGTCGCTGTCAAGAAGTTTTTGAGCATTTGGAGGGGCGTTCCATAAGGGGCGCGGGTGCAGGCGGTACCCCATGAAATATCAAGCAAAAAGCCCGGCTGAAACAGCCGGGCTTATGACGTTTGTAACGTAATATCAGATGACCAATGACAGTACGAAGGAAAGAATGATTCCTATGACCAGCTGGAATGCTGCCATCTTCATCTGGCCGTTGAACAGAGGCTTGGTAAGCTTTTCATCCGGGCACATAGCAAGCGCGAAGGAACCGCTGCCGGAGAACGGGAAGCATCCGGTGGAGCTGCATCCTACGGCAATAGCCATATAGAGGATTACCGGACTGATTCCGGAAGCCGCGAAGATCGACGGTACCAGAGTAAACAGCGTCGGGATAGCCACGTTGTTGGTGGAGACGAACATGGACAGTACGCCGCCGATGATGAAGAGTATCGGGCAGATGAGAGCCTTCGGCAGGGAGCTTCCAATCCAGTCACCTACGACTTCGATCGCTCTGCCCTTGGAGGCTACAGTGATCAGCATGGATACGCCGCAGATCATGATGATAGTGGCCCAGGGAATCTGCTTGGTGATGACCTTCTTGGTGTCAGCAAGCTTAAGCAGCGCTGCGATAGTAGCGAAGATGATGGCAACAAGACCCACATCCAGGTTCTTCGCGAATCCCTTGATAGCCTTGTCTCCGGTGATGGTGCCAAGAGCTGTCGGCAGAATAACTACGATGATGAAGATCACTACGAGTATGAGAGCGGTCTTCTGCTTCTTGTCGAATGCTTCTACCGGCTTGATCTCGTCCTCAACGGTCATGTACTTCGGTCCCTTCTGCCAGATGTAGATGAGTACGGCAGTGAGGAGGAAGAAGATCATGTAGCCGAAGGTGACGCCTACCATGTATCCGTCAGCGTTGTCAGCAAGCTCACCGCTGAGGATGACGTTCTTCTGAACTGCGTAGGCGGAAGCCCAGGGCAGATAGCAGAACATGTTGGTGCCGCAGGTGAACATGGCGAATCCGAGGAGCGGGTTCTTTCCTGTACGGCTGCAGATGCTGAATACCAGCGGGCAGCAGATGGCTGCAACTGCGAACGGGTTTGCGCCTGTTGCTGTGATGACCGCAGCGATGATCAGGATCATGAACGGCATTACAGCGGGATGATTGCGGGTTGCGTAGAGCATCTTCCACGCGAGCTTTTCAGAAGCTCCTGTCTCGTTGATGTATCCAAAGAACAGCATCAGCGAGAGTACTGTGAACATCGTGCTCGTCGGCCAGTAAGAAACAAGGTCCTTGGTGGATGTCTTCATGATGAACGTTCCGATTATGTACGCGAACGCCATCGCGAGGATACCGATGTTGATGTTCAGCTTATTGCCTACTATAACGCTTATGGCTATACAGGCAATTACTAAAATAAGTAGTGCTACCGGTGACATAAAGTACCTCCTTAATAAATATTATAATAACTCTAAGAGTTCACCGACCGATTTGAGCGAGGCGACATTCATGCTGGCCTCGTACAGCTTTTCTATCTGAGCGTCGTTCTTGAGCATGCGGTAGAATTTGACACAGGAGAAGAACTTGTCTTTTACCTGCTCGTCCGTGAGCGGATATCCGGTGCCGCCCATCGATGTTTCCAGGTGGCGGAAGAAATCGCCCCTGGTGGTCTTTACCGTCATGTCCACGAAGTGCATCCTGTCCTTCTGCCAGGTGGGATCGTATTCGTAAGTGATCTTCTTTCCCTGCTCTTTAATGCCCGGATCCGCCAGGCGCTCCGGAGTAAAGCTCTCCAGATTGACGTTTCCGTACTTCATTATGGTTCCCAGGACGAAAGGCATGCTGACCTTCGCCATAGCTACGCTCTGCGGCTCGAGCTTGGCTTCGAACGGGTCGAGCGCCATCGCGGCCGCGGTATGCATCTTAAGGTGCACCTCCTTGATATCATCCGCCGCAAGGTTTTCGCTGCGGATGATGTCGGTAAGAGCCTGTATGGGTGTATGGGTGGTCTTGCAACTGGGCCAGGGCTTGTATGTAATGTTCTCTATTTCGAAGAACTCCCCTAACCTGTTAGTGATTCTGGAAAGATCGCAGTTGCCGTGAGCATACATGGTGTAAAAGCCCATCTTGCCCTCTATCGGCGTATCGAAACGCGTGTGCATCCCGATCTTTGCCATCATAACGGACTGGACGACAGCCTGAGCCGCGAATCCGTCGCGCATTGTTCTGATGACCGAGCCCTTGCTGCTCATGGATTCCCCGCTGCAGGTAAACTGCGTCATAAACATGGCGACAGCGTCCTTCATCTGCCCTTCGTCCAGCCTCATTAGCCTGGCAGCGCCGTAGACGGCGCCAAGGCCGGCAACGAGCGACGGGCTGTTCCAGCCGAACTGCTGAAGGTCGCAGGTAAGGGCCATCGCGAATCTGCAGGAAAGATCGGAGCCTATCACCATAGCGGTTATGAACTCCTCGCCGCTGACGTCACCCAGGTACTGGGCTATGGCTAAAGCCGCAGGGAAAATGATACCGTTTGGATGAACGATGGCGTCGTGGCTGTCGTCGAAGTCGATCGCGTGCGACAGGACGCCGTTGGCCAGAGCGGCCATCTCCGGGGACGTCTTTGCTCCGTTGTAAAGAATGGTACAAGGACCGGTCTCGCGCATGGCGTATTCCGCGACCTTGCCTGCCGTGTCGTCCAGACTTGTCGCGGCCAGCATGCACGCCAGAAGGTCGTTTACGCTGTGCGACTGCTTTTCCACGGTACTTGCGGGAAGGTCCGAAAACTTAACGCCAAGAGCATAATCGATGACCTGCTGGGATATTGTCTTTTCACTCATAGGGGATCTCCTTCCTAACGGTGTATGCTCGTGTTTATCTGATGATATCACATGAATGCTGCAGAAAACAAGTCTTTTACAGACCCGCCCCTGTCAAGGCTGTCGATAGCTCTGATGACAGCTTCCGCGTCGCATTTCTTTACTCCAAAACTCATGCAGTCCCTGAATTTATCCAGGATCTGCTGCTTGCTTAAGGGTTTTTTAGGGCTTCCCGCTGAGATGACGTTCCTTGCGGTAAACACTCCGCCGTCCGTCTCGACATCCACCCTTATGAAGTCGTCCGGGCTGGAACCTTCGGGGATGACGGTGTCTTCTGGCTGCATCTCAAAGCTTACGGTATCCATGAGCCTGTGCAGCTCGGGATCCGAAAGAGCATCCTCCTTGTAGGAATTGAGCGTCACGTTGCCATCGCGAAGCGACAGCGCCACGGCGAACGGCAGGCTGAACTTTGCGGCAGCCAGCGAAGCCGGACGATACTTGACGTCTTTAGGCTCCAGCAGGTTAAGATGCGGCTTATTGACATAAAGATGCACGCTTTTTACCTGGCCGGGCTTTATGTCCTCGAGCTTGACGAGGTTCGTGATGGCGTCCACTACGCCGTGCGAGGTGCCGCAGCAGGGCCATGCCTTGAAGCGCAGCTCGGTACATTCCCAGCGCTCCCCGAGGCCGTCAAATATGATATTTGGATCGTACATGTTCCTAAAGCAGGACATGAACAGGCCGAACGGGCCTTCGAAGGGTTCGTCCATGCGGGCTTTTACGCCGCAGCGGGCCATTTCGGCGCCGAACGCCGCTGCCTTGGCGGAAAGAGCCTCGCGTACGCCGCGCAGCACCGACGCCTTGGATCTTGCGCTCTGGCCGGGAAGAGAGATCTGCGTCATGCAGATGGACAACGCGTCCAGCGCCTCTTCCCTGGTAAAGCCCAGAAGCCTTGAAAGACCAAGAACCGCTCCGTAAGCCGCAAACATGGGGGGAGCGTACCATCCGCAGTCGCGCAGATCGTTTCCTGTAAGGCACATCTTAAGGCGAACGGCAAGCTCGCTGGCTATCACCATTGCTGCGAGAGTCTCTTTTCCGTCCTTGTTCTCCGCTTCCGCGTAAGCAAGGATAGCCGGGATAGAAGCAGTGTTGGGGTGCGCGTGTGACACATCGTGTCCGTCTTCGTAATCCAACGCGTGGATCAGTGCACCGTTGGCCATCGCGGCCAGTACAGGCGATGTCTTAAGACCCGTGCCCAGTATGGTAGAACTCCCGCTGCCGTTCGCGGCCGCGAAGTCCAGGAAAGGCTTTGCCGCGGGCTCCAGCGCCGAAGCCGCGGTCATGACTCCTATAGAGTCTGTCAGTACGGTCTTCTGGTTGTCCAGGACCTCCTGTGGTATGTCTTCCGTCCTGAAATTCAGGGCAAAATCTATGAGCCTGTCTGTAAGCTTATTCTCAGCCATGGCGTCCTCCGCTTATTTCTTTTCCTCGTCCTTGTCCCACTCGTAGGTGTTCTGCATCACGCAGGAGAAGTGGAATATCGGCTTGTCCACCTTCTGGATGAACAGCGGGCCGTGCTCCAGGCCTGCGGGGATGAAGATCAAAGTGCTCTTGGTGATGACATGCTTTTCCTCGCCGAGATAAAAGATTATCTCGCCGTTGAGGTTCTCCTGGTCTTCCGGGTCGGAACCGAAGAACGCAACGATCTCGCCGACTTCGTGCACATGAGGCTTAAAGAATGCTACAGTCTTGTCCACTGCCTCGTCGATTATGTACATGTTGGGCTTTTTATACCACGATGCGTTCAGCTGGAACGCACCGGGCGTAGTGTTGCCGTCCATCCACAGTATGCGCTTGGCGTAGCGCTCGTAGTTTTTGATGGATTCAGGGGATCCCTGCGGCATGGGAAGGATCAGCTTGTTGAGGACGTACTTTCCGTATTCGCCTTCGTCGTTGTAGTATACTTTGTCGTTAAGAATATCCATGATTGCCTCCTTGGTGGTGAAGAACCGTCCCTCTCCACTTATTCTTCGGGGAATTTCCAGTTGAGCATCTGCCAGTAGGGTTCGGTGACGCGCTTTGAATAGGCCTGCATATCAACACCGTTCCAGTCGTAGAAGCCGGTCTTTGATTCGCTGCGCACGCCCATTTTGCCTTCGTCCATGAGCTTTTTCATGAAGTCGGGAATGTCTGTCCTGCTGGAAAGTATGGGCCAGGTGTTGCGGCAGGTAGCAGCGTTCAGTTCCAGACCGCCGTTGTCGAAGTGTTCGAATATGCCTATGGATGTATACCTGGGGCAGAAGCTGTATTCCAGGCAGGTGTCCACGTCGCGCGGGTCGCAGATGCCTTCTTCGACCAGGGCCAGCGCCTCGCGCCACAGAGCGAACTGCAGGCGGTTTCCGATGAATCCGGGCGTGGGCTTTTTGAGTATTACAGGTTTTCTGTCGAGTTCCTCGAGGAGGCTCTTAGCGTACTCGACCACGCCTTCCGCAGTGCGCTTCGAACCGCAGAGCTCGAAGTAGGGCACCATGTGTGGCGGGTTGAACGGGTGCGCCACCATGATCCTGTCGGCGTACTTGTCTGCGCCTTCCGCAAGGACCTCGGGAACTATAGAGGAGCTTACGGAGCAGATAGCCTTTACCGCGGGGCAGTTCTCCTCTATCGCTTTGAAGACCGCGTATTTTGCCTCGGTGGTCTCGGCTACGGATTCGAATACTATCTCGGAGTCCTTAAGGTCTGCGTAGTCGAAAGTGTAGACTATGTAGCCTTCGCAGACATCGGCCTGCGCTCTGCTTATGATGCCGCGGTCCACCATCTGCGCGAAGTAGCCTTCCACCACTCCGCTGCAGCGGTCCACGGACTTCTGGCTCCTTGCCAGCACCACAGCCTTAAAACCGTGGCCTGCGGCAAGCACAGCCATGCTGCTTGCTATCATACCGGTACCTACTATACCGATGGTTCTTGCGTCTTTTTTCATTGGGTGTCTCCGTATGACGATGCTGGCGAATTCAGAATACAATAATTGGCTTACGTTTTTGTCCGTAAACCAATTATTGCTATTGCATTTTTATGAAGGTGTTAACCCCGCATATTACTTGAACCTTTCGATCATTTCCTTGATCTGACGGTTAGCGAGCTGGTTGTAGTCGTTGATCTCCTTGACAGAGAAGACCTGGAAGGTGGTGGTAGCACCCTTGGTGTGTGCAAGATCCATGAGTTCCTTGTCATTTACGAAGCCGTTGATGGTCTTGTTGTAGAACTCTACGAGTTCCGGGGACATCTTGGCAGATCCGTAGATGGTCATCGGCCATGCGCAGATGAGCTTTTCAGCCTGTGCAAGATCGGGTACCAGATCGGTAACGATGGGCACGTCCTTGATGGGCTCGAGGTCCGGAGTGTAGAGGTTTCTGTTGCATACGCTGTTGAGTATGCCCTTTACCTTGCCGCCCTTGATGTCCTGAGCAGCGGTAGCTTCGGTCATAACTGCAACGTCGGTGTTTCCGCCCTGGATCCAGGTACGGACGTCGTTGGTGGAGCTGGGATGGAAGACTACGTCGGAGGACTTGATCCCGTAGTAGTCGAGGATCAGCTTAAGACGGATCTCGTGGGGGGTACCTGTTCCCCAGGAGCATCTGAGCTTTCCGGGGTTGTCCTTGATCCACTGGACCATGCTGGGGATGTCGTTGAACCTGGTCTCGTTGGCGTTGATAAGGAATACGCCGCCGGAGGGCTGTTCCTGACCTACGTTTCCTGCAAGAGCGACGTACTTCTCGGTGTCAGCCAGGTTGTAATCCCATTCCCCGGTATAGAAGGAAGTGATGGTTCCCGGTCCGATCATGAGCAGAACGGAGCCGTCTCCCGGAGCCTCAGCGACCTTCTTTGCCTGGTCGTTTCCGTTACCGTCAGCATTTTCGATCTCGAACTTGGTGTTCGGGCAAGCCTTCTTGAGGTAGTCTACCATGATCCTGGAAGTCTGGTCTACCATGGTATTTACTGCCTGCGGAATGTAAACTGTTACATTCTTGGGGAAGGAGAGTTCCGGAGTAGTGTTGTTTGCCGGAGTCGTGTTGTTTGCCGGGGTATTGTTAGCCGGTGTTGTGTTGCCGCAGGCTGCCATGCCGAATACGAACACGAGAGCAAGCAGTACTGCTAAAACTTTCTTCATTTTTTTCCTCCTTGAAAAAATATGTGCTTTATATGCTTTCACACCTTTGTGTGAGACTGCCTTGTTTGTTTGCGCCTTACAGATGCTGTTCGGATCTGAGGTAGATATCCTCCTGGATCTGCGGGGACAGCTGTACGAAGTAAGCGGAGAAGCCGCCGACTCTTACCAGAAGGTCCTTGTGCTCTTCCGGCTTTTCCCTCGCGGCTTTCAGTTCCTTGTTGTCCACGAGGTTGTACTGGATGTGGGTACCGCCGGCTCCGAGGAAGGAGTTGGTCAGGTCTACCAGCTTTTCTATGTCGGCGTCGGACTTGAACATGGACTTGGGGAACTTCTGGTTCAGCACCTGGACGTAGGAGTGATCGCCGAAGTTTGCCTTGAGCACAGAACGGAGCACCGCGGTGGGGCCGTTCTTATCCATGCCGTGCATCGGGGAGGCGGAGCCGTCGTACAAAGGCTCAAGAGCCTTGTGGCCGTTGGGCATCGCGCCTACGCCCTTGCCTGCCGCGTAGTGCCAGGAGAGGCCTTCGCGCAGGGACTTGAAGCGCATGTTGCCGTCGCCGTTGTCGTAGCTGGTGATGCTGCTGGCGGACATCTCGGAGACGCGCCTTGCAAGCATATCGACCTCGTCGATGTCGTTTCCGAACTTGGGAACAGCCAGGCACATCTTGAGTATCTCTTCGCCGCGGGGGCCTTCGAAGTTGGCATCCAGGGCGTCCATGAGCTCGTCCATGGTGAGCTTCTTCTCATCGAAGACAAGCTTCTTGATGGCGTAGAGCGAATCTGTCGCGTCTATGACTGCCCTGTCGGTGATGCCGTACTCCGCGCAGGTGGTAGGCGTCATGGCGTCGTGGCCGTAGTCCATGCAGTGCTGCAGCGAAAGCGTGGAGAGCACCGGCATCCTCAGGTACTGGTCCTGGGTGTCGCGGGCCATGTTCGCGAGCCACAGAGTGCGGTGAACCACGAAGCGGTGCTGCTTGCTGTAGGCTTCGAACAGCTGCTCGAAATCGGTGAACTTCCTGACGTCACCTGTGGTGAGGCCGAGTTTCTTTCCTGTGATGGCTACGCCGTTGTGCAGGGTCATGTACAGGATGGCGGCGTTGTTGAGGCCTGCCGCGCCGCACTTGTACTCAGCGCGCTGAGGAAGTGCCGGCCATACGCATCCGCGTCCGATCCAGTCGCGGGCTTCTTCGAGGGGAACTCCGTCCTCTACGAAGTGCCTGATTATGCCCTCTTCGTTTTCGAAGAGAGGGATGCCGCCGTTCATGATGAGGTTGGTGTCTATGGACTTCCTCATGAGCCAGCGGGGAGTGTCGTGGTTCCAGCGGATAACGACCGTCGGGGAGGACTGCTTGAGCAGGCCTACCGCGTGAAGGAACGCGTAGGAAAGCTCGTTGCTTCCTTCTTTGCCGTCGGGGGTGATGCCGCCGAGGTTCATGCTGTTTATAGCGAATGTGATCTGGTGGGTCTCGCGGTGCGTGCCGGTGTCCACGTAGATAGTGGTGCCCCAGCGGCCGATGAGCTCAGCCAGCATATTTACTGCCTTGTCGACAGAGACGACTCCGGTCTGGATGTCCCTGATGAAGTACGGATAGAGGAACTGGTCCCCTCTGCCCCACTGCGGGTGGTTATGCATGGGGTGCTCTATGCCCTTGGAGATGCCCACGATGGCCATGGACTGAAGCGCTTCGTGGAAGCTCCTCGCGGGGAACTCAGGAACGTGCTCGCAGGCTTCGGCGATCTCTATGAGCTGCTTCTTCCTTGCGGGATCCTCTTCGGTCTTTTCCATCTCGCGGGCCAGCGCGGCGTACCTGTGGGACAGGGTGATTATAGCCTCGCAGACGATTATCGCGGCCTTCCAGAACCAGAACTTATTTGCGTCCTGGCGCTGGTTCTCGACGAAATCGTTGATGTGGCCCTGTGCTTCATCTATGAAGTAACGGAGGCCCTTGGTGAGGATCTTCTTGAAATCTACGGTGTTTGTGGAGTTTGCCCAGTTTCCGGTGTTGAGTGGTGGGTCCTTGAGCCTGGCGTCCAGAACGTCCTGGGGCCAGGTGCCGAGCATTTCTTTCCACAGAAGGTTGCCGGCGTCGGCTACGCTCTTGCCGCCGAATTCTCTGGCTGCGTCGCGGAGGATCTCAAGATCTTCCGGTGTCAGCTGGGACTGGCTGTTGAGCGAGAACTGAACTTTTCCTTCGTCGGACCAGATACCGTCCAGGTAATCTCCGCAGGAATCTATGCCGGTGTAGGCACCTACGACTGTGGGGCCCATGCGGCCTACTATATAATCATAAGGAAGGATGCTGAGCTTGATGTTCTCGACAACGTGCTGGAAGAGCTTCGCGCGGCGGATCTCAAGATCTTCGCCCTCGGTGGATCTCCAGGACTCAGTCGCGTAGAACTGCCTGTCGGTGTGGATCTTGTAGGGGGCGGCCATGACAGCCTTTTTCCAGGCTTTGCGCTGCTCATCCATCTCGACGGCATCTATCTGCTTAAGCAGGCTCATATCGACCTTTACTGCAGGTTCCATATATATCTCCTTTCCGCGTAAACGTGTTTTCTCTGTTTTCTCTTATATTATCGTATGAAACGGCCCTTTGGGCAATCAGCCATTATTTGCTTGCATCAACTTTTTGTTGAAAAGTTTGCTCCGAAATACTGCATCAACAGAATGTTTATGGTATACTGGTTGATGCAAGGACAGCTTCTGTTTTTCCGGAGGATCAACGATGGAGATCAAACAGCTCAAATACTTTGTGGAAGCATACAGGCTGCAGAGCTTTACCGAGGCCGCAAAGCAATGCATAATAACCCCTCAGGGGCTTCACGTTTCGATAAACCGCCTGGAAGAAGAACTCGGCTGCAGGCTTTTTGTCCGCAGCGGAGGCCGCCTCGAGCTCACCGAAGCCGGAGAATACCTCCTTCCCAGAGCCGAAGAAATAGTAAGGATAAGTACCGAAGCCGAGGATCACTTCAGCCGGGAAGCCGAAAAAGAAGGTCTGGTATCGGTCTTCTTCGTAAGGGGCACTGTGGAGCTGATAGCGCTGCCTTCCATAGCAAGGTTCAAGGAGATAGACCCTCAGGCGGAGGTGCGGCTGAAAGTGGAACAGGACCTCGACTGCGTGCAGGCGGTCCTTTCCGGCCAGGCGGACATGGCTGTGTGCTCCGGCCCCATCCACTCCAAGGAACTCAGCAAAAAACACCTCTTCACGAAGAAGAACATGCTGGTCATAAACAGCAGCGACCCTCTGGCAAAAAGGGAAAGCATATCGATAGAAGACCTGCGCAGCGTGCACCTGGCGCTGCCCAGAGAAAAGATGTTCGTGAGGAACAAAGTGCTGGAGCTCTGCCGGAAACAGGGCTTCGAGCCGGAATACATAGAAAACGACGAGCCGCGCACGGCCTTCAACTGCGCGCAGATAGGCCTGCAGGCCGGGATAGTAAACGAAGTCTCCGCCGGCAAGCTCCTTAAAGATACCGACAACGTCTCCATAATTCCCTTCAGAGACCCGGAGATGAACTGGGAGGTGTTCCTCATAAAGAAAAAGGATCTGCAGCAGACCCGCCTCGCGAAAAGCTACGAGACCTGCCTTCTGCAGACCACCAGAAAGATACTGGAGCGTTAGCTACTCCACTATCTCTATCCTTCCCTCCACGTGGGCGTCCAAGCCGCTGTTCGTGGCGAAATACTCCTCGATAATGTTGTTTACTGAAGTCGCGACGACACGCGGCTTCATGTTTTTCTTTACTTCCTCGAGCGGCACGCCCATGAACTCATCGAAGCTCTTGAAATGGTAGTTCTGTATGCCGAGCTTAAGCTCCGTGTCATCGGTAATATCCTCCCCGTTGAACTTGAGTTCTTCTATGGTGTGAGTGGATTTGCGGTACTTTATGCGTACGCCCTTGGAGAACTGGTAGAACTCGGTCTCGCCGGCCCAGGCCTCGTCCCTCATCAAGTGCTGCACCATGCGGCGGAACTGCGCGCCTGTCACCTCCACCATCCACAGCACGTCGTCGAAAGGCGTATTTTCCAGCATGTCCTGATACTCTATCACAGGGCCGAGCTCCTTTTTTCTGATGCTGCCCGAGCCGAACATCATTATGTCGAAGCTGGCCTCCCAGGCCATGGTGTCGGCGTAGAGGTTGCCCATCTCGGTCTCCTGCTCGCGGCTGGGGTGCGCGAGCTTTCTGGCCCAACGGGTCACGACCCTCTTGTACTTGCTGTCGGTCTGGGTGCGGTAGCTGTCGATGAGTTCGTCCATGATCTCGTCCACGGGTGCGGTATCCTCGTTGATGGGGACGCACTTCCACTTAAAGTCCGCGATCTCCTTTTTTTCTGTGTCGTACTGTATGTCGATCTGGCCTATGACGCCGGTGCCTGTGCCCGCCTGCACTATGGGCACGCCGTTCACCACCTCGGGCTTTTCCATGAAAGTGTGCGAGTGGCCGCCGATTATCATGTTGACGCCCCAGTCCGGGTCTAAAAGGCCGGCTAGCTTGATATCGTTTTCAAGGCCTATATGGGTAAGCAGCACGGTCATGTCGGTCTTTACGGTGCGGTAGTTGTCGCAGATTATGCCAACTTCTTTGGCCGCGGACTCGAGATCTATGAAGGTGCCGATGATCTTCTCGTTTTTGGTGGAGGACAGGACCTCTTCGGTAAGGATCCCTATGAAGAGTATCCTCATGCCGCCGATCTCCAGATTGATGTAAGGCGTAAAGACCCTGGAGTTGTTCATGGTTATGAACAGGTTGGCGTTCACTATCGGGAACTTGGCGCATTTTTCAAGGAAGAGCAGATGTGCGAAGCCATAGTCCACCTCATGGTTGCCTATGGTGGCGACGTCCGGCATGAGGTTGTTCATCAGGTCTATGGTGGACAGGCCCTGGTATTCCGAGTCTATTATGGAGCCGCGGAACATGTCGCCGGCGATGGCGTAGATGACGTTCTCTTTTTCCTTGCGTATCTTGTTTACGTAGCCCGAGAGCCTGGCAAGTCCGCCGGTCTGCTTTCCGTTCTCTTCTTTAGGCAGGAAATCGCCGTGCATGTCGTTGGAATGCAGGATGGTTAGCTTTCTGATAGTATCTGGCATCTTCTTTTCCTCCTGTATTATAAAGCCCCGGCCTTTTGCGGCTAGGGCAGCTTGTATGTGATGTAGGGTTCGCCTTCTGTTCGAATGATCCTTCCGTCTTCCACGAGCTTATCCAGGTGCGACATGCATTCGCCGGCAGCGAACCACATCTGGGCGGGCGGGAAGTTTCCGTTCTCGTCCAGGTGTATCTTCCAGCGCATGCGGCGCGCTATCTCGTAGGCGGTAAGACCGGGCTGGTCCCCTATTATCCCTACGATCTCGTCGAGCCTGTGCTGGTGGTGCAAAAGCAGCCGGTCTATCCTGGCGTAGTAATCCCCGGGCTTGCGGTGCCCCGGCATGGCCAGCTGAACATCGAAGCTCTTGGAATATTCCAGGCTCCGCAGGTATTCCTGCAGCGCGTTGCTGCAGTCGGGCCAGCAGGTGATGTTGGGGGTGATGTCGAACAGCACGTTGTCCCCTGTGAACATGATCTTCTTGTCCGGGATGTAGAACATGGTGTTTCCCGGCGTGTGCCCCGGAACCAGCACCGTCTTAAGAGTGCAGACACCGGTGTCTATGGTGTCGCCGTCCTGAAGCTCCACGTACTTCTCGTCGTCAAAGACCAGCCTGCGGGCGTTGTCGGCCTCGGGGCCGAACTTTAGCATGACGTTGAACATCTCCGCGCTGGCGCCCTCGCGGCGGTCGCGCTCCCCGCGCTTGTAGCCGTTCTTCTTGTAATGGCGCATCATGCGGTCGCAGTCTATGGCGCTGATGAATATGTTCTTCTTTTCCCCGACGAACTGGTGGTTGAGGCCTGTGTGATCCACGTGCAGGTGCGTGTTGATGATGTTGAGGCGCTCCGGGCGGTACCCGAGACTTCTGAGGGACTTCCTCAGCGACGCCTCGCATTCGGTCGTGTTAAAACCAGTGTCCATAAGGAATTCCTCCTCCGGACCCCTGAAGTAATAAGCGTTGAGTATGCCCAGCGGGCTTCCTGCGAGCGGGACTTCTATGCGGTATATGTTTCTGTCTATTTCGTAGATCATTTCAGTTGTGCTTTACCTTGCCATATGAGGCGCCCACTATAGATACTATCACCATAAGCACCAGATCGATAAGCACGAGGACAACATAGTGGAACCTGTGCATATTCGAAAGGAACATGAACGACAGCGGGTTGCCGGGCATGAAGAAATAGTTGAAAAAGCTGGATACCCTGCCGCCCAGCACAGAGTAATGCAGCACGTATTCCTGGAGCGCTACATAAATAACGCCTATGATAGCGACTGCGTTGAGCCCCAGCACCACTGTTTTGGTGTTCTTGCATTTAGATCCGAGCAGGTACGAAAGAATGCCCCAGATGAGCAGGAATACGAGAGAAGCCCAGAAAGACCCGGCAAGATTGACCTTCCTTACGGCCCAGTTCAGAACGAATCCTATGCCTGCGGGGATCAGTCCCAGTATAAAACAAAGTACAGCCATTTATTCTTCCTCTTTCCCGTAGTATCTTTCCAGGTGGATCTCGACGCACTTCATCATCTGCTCGTCCGGATCGGGGGACTGGCTGCCGTAAGCTACGTGCGTGCCGTCCGCCTGCCATTCGCAGACATTGGGGAAGCCCCCGGTGAACTCGTTGCCCTTTTCTATGCAGAAATAGCTGATCTTTTCAAAGGTCCTGTCGAAGAAGATGAAGGCCGTACTGCAAAGCGGCGCTTCCGGAGGTTTGGGGAATTTGAGCTTGAGCATAGCAACTTCGGAATTTATCATGTTCGGTTCCACGGAAAACTCGCCGCGGCTGAACGGGTTGTCCTGGCCGTTGCGCCTGAAAAGCTCGCTCGCTATCTCGTAAAGCGCACCGGGATCCTGCGCCAGCACTCCGGCAAAGGTCTTCCTGTCGTCGAAGAACGACTTGGGAAGAAGGTCGTGTTCCAGGCTGTAAAGTATCTCTTTAGTAGTCATTTTTCTTATCCTCTTCTAAAGTGTGTGTACATTAAATTATACCTCAAAGCCGTGGATTAATCAACAGCAGGCAAATAGTCCGGAACCGCTTGACAAAGCAGGGGCGTTGTTTGTATTATTAACGCAAATGCATGTTGTTCAAAGGCACAAGACCATGAAAAATCTGTACATCTACACAAACAACACCGAAAAATCTCTGGCAGCGGCCGAGAACATAGAAAAGGCCCTCAACGCAAAAGGGATACGGGTCTGCAGCGAGTTTGTCCCCGAGACTGAAATGATAGTGGTCATCGGAGGAGACGGCGCCTTCCTTAATGCGCTGAAGCACTGCGCCTACCCGTCCGTGCCGGTGCTGGGCGTCAACACCGGCCACCTGGGATTCTTCCAGGAGCTGTCGCCGGAAGATGTGGACAAACTGGTCTCGTTCTGCTGCACCGGGGACTATGCCATCCAGCCCTGCAAGCTGCTGGAGGTGGACATGCAGAAAGGCGATGAATCCGTTAAGGCTTACGCGCTGAACGACATCTGCCTGCGCGATGTGGGCGGCAGCATAATACGCCTCAGGATAGAGGTCGGCAACAACTTCGTGGAAACTCTTTACGGCGACGGAATGATAGTCGCCTCGTCGGCAGGAAGTACCGCTTACAACTACTCACTGCGCGGCGCGATAGTTGACCCGCGTCTGGAGGCACTGCAGCTTACAGCAATGGCTCCGATCAACAACACAATTTACCGGTCCTTTGCCTCGAGCCTGCTGTTCCCACCCTCTTTAGACATCAGAGTATCCCTTTTGGACAAGGAAAACCTGGAGATCGGGGTGTTCGCCGACGGAAGAAAGATGTACACCGGGGACTTCGATCTGATGCGAGTGTCGCTCTCCGACCGCATCGTAAACGTAGTCCGCGGAAGCGATTACGACTTCTGGAGCAAAGTTGAATCAAAACTTTTATAAATATGCGTGGAGGAAAAAATGAAGAGACTTAAAGTAACGGACCAGAACAAGTGCGAAGCCTGTCAGTCCTGCATGATGGCCTGCGCCGGCGCATTCTATAAGACTGCAGAATACACACCGGACAACGCCTGCATACAGCTGGGAATGAAGAACGGCAAAGTGCAGCTGCGCACCTGCGTGCAGTGCGGCGCCTGCGCCAGAGCCTGCGAGCACGAAGCAATAACCCAGAACCCCAAGGGCGTCTACATGATAAACAAGAAGCTCTGCGTGGGCTGCGGAAAGTGCGTTGAGGCCTGCCCGATGAAGGTCATGGTCATGACCGCCGACAAGCCTTCCAAGTGCATAGCCTGCGGCATATGCGTCAAAGCCTGCCCCATGGAGATACTGGAGATATTCGAGAAATAAAACGCTATTTAGCGGGCCTGCTGCTTGAAAAAAGCACAGGCTCGTATTTTTTTTCAATCTTTCCGAGCAGGCGCATCGCATCGGCTTCGCTCCTGTAGCCGTCTTTAAGCACCGGTTCATCGAAAACGAGCTCTTCGCCGTCATTTTTAAGCATATCCATAAGGACGGCCCTTGCGTGGCCCGGCACCGCAAGGCTGCTGTAGATGTAGACCGCGCTTGCTCCGGGCACATAGTCCTGGCTGCGCACTACCATGCGGTACGGACGCTCCGGAAGAGCCTTGTGCAGCGCAGCGGACACCTCCGCTATGCGGCTGTCCTCCGAGACTATCTTAACATACACCACCTCAGACATATCGGTCAGTTCCCCTTCCAGGTAGTCCCTGTAGGGGGAGCTTTTCATGCGCTCCAGCAGCTGCCGCTCCTCCTTGGTGTAACCTCCCGCGTGAAAGATACTGGTCCTGTTTTTATGTACGGTATAGATGAAATAGCTGTAACCCAGCCCGTTCAGAACGTCCAGCAGCGCTTTAAGATTTGCCTCTTCCATAGGCTGAGTCCAAAGGTAGCTGTTATCTTTAGTACTGTAGATGGCAGCGCCGTCCATGACTATCATGGGCGTGCCAAGCTCCGTATGCCCCAGCTGCATCGCGAAAAACGCCGGGGCGTGCTCGGACATGAGGCATATCCTAGCCCCGTCCTGGCCGAGCCTGTTCAGGCGGAACTGTACGGCAGGATGCATCTGCGAAAACCTGTTCGGGACCAGATCCTTCGTCCGGGCGAAGAACACCATGTTTCCGTTCTTTCTTCTCGGCAGCCTGAAGGTGTTGACAGCTATGGCGACAATAGTCCCCAGGAACACGTAGGCTATCCTTAAGGCTGCCTGCTCTATGGGGTGGTCTATCTCCGGGAAGGCTATAACTATGCACAGGAAGACTATGGCGGCCAGGCCCGAGGTGTCGTTTTTTCCAAGCAGCACGGCGGTATAGATCGACAGCATCATGCCTATAGCCATCACAAGATAGAGCAGAGTGTAGTGCTCTGCGGCGGCGGGGACCGACGTCAGGATCAGCAGCAGCAAAAGCCCCCAGACCGAACCTACAAGGGTGCCTATCACGCGGTTTATGGCGTACTGGCGCGTGTCGCGGACAAGAGGCTGCATGCAGATTATCGCTGTGATGCAGGCCTCTGAAGGCATCTGCGCACCGCGGTAACCTATGATATAGCAGACGAGCAGGCATATGAAGACCGCCACCGTGGTCTTTATTATGCGCTGCCCTAAATGCGGAATATTGCGTATCTTCTTTTCTATATCCATAGATCTGTCAGATCCTCAGCTTGAAGGCTGTGATCGTAAAAATTATGTGCAGAGCTATCATCCCGCCCAGGATGAGGCCCTGTTTCAGTTTATGCTCCGTAAGAAGGCCCACGAACTCGCGGACTGCGGCGTTAGGCCAGAAGTACCACTTGGTCTTTGCACCCATGCCCACAGCGCGCATCTTTACGCGCCTTGCCTTAAGGCCGCCGCGGAACACGTGGTAGTTGGTGGTAGAATACGCTATCTTACCCTCAAGGCCGCCGGCTTCGGCGATCTTATCCCTGGAGAAGCTCATGTTCTCCGCTGTGGTGGACGACTTGTCCTCCAGTATGATCTGGTCTTCCGGAATGCCCTGGCTTCTGAGGTAGTTCTTCATGCACTCGGCCTCAGATATGACTTCATTTGGGCCCTGGCCTCCGGATACCACAAAGCAGAGGTCCTTTCCTGTCTCCTCGAGCTGCTGCGCGCGGAACTTTAAGGCTCTGTCCACCCTGCCCTTCAAAAGAGGCGTGGGCGTGCCGTCCTTTCTGATGCCGCAGCCGAGTATGATGATATAGTCCTTGTCCTTTTCCGGCTCGTAGTGCACCACGATCGCAGACGCTATGATGACGCCTATGATCATGCACTCGAAGTACAGGTAGATTATACTGACCGTCCCAGTAATGATATCGTGTATCATGACTTCCAGCTCAGAACCCGAAGAGTCGCTTATCACTGCCACGAACACTATCCCGCCCACAAGCAGGAACGCCAGGATAATGCCAAGGATGTTCACCAGGCGCTTTCCCTCGTGCCTTATGAGCGAGACGTTCGATATGAAGAGCGCTGCTGAGAACGCCAGGATAAGAGGAGCTGTTATAAGTATAAAAAACAGGGCGAATTCCTGGAGGAAGAACATCATGGATGACATCCCCGACATGGAATACTCCCCGAGATATCTTACCGCAAGGCTCCCGTGCCGTACCGCCAGGACCAGCAGCAGCAGGGAAAAGCCCGAGTAATATATTGTGTTATAGGAATAGGGGTTATAGCGCAGCTGAAGGAAAAAGGCCCTTACGAGCATGACTATGACCACCAGGAAATAGACCGCAAGTATCAGATTCGAAAGCCAGAAGCTGTCGCTCCCGCCTGCAAAAGCAGTTATTACAAGCAATACAACCGCGGCAGCCGAAGCCACCGCGACGTTGTAGATCTTTGGCTTTTTATCAAGTGTGTCGAATCTAATCATCAGACCCGGCGGATCAGCCGAGAAGCAGTAAGCTGAATACCAGTGTGAACAGCGCTACTGTTTCTATGATACCTATTACAATGAAGTAGTTTGCCGTACCTTTACCCGTAGAGCCGAGAGCATCCGAAGCTGCAGCAGCGCACTTGCCCTGGAACAGCGCCGAGAATCCTATAGCCAGGCCGCCGAACAGGCCTACGCCGAAAGCGAGTCCCGAGCTGGCTCCGGCAGCGACTGCGTTCCTGATGAAGTTCATCAGAAGGAACCCGTATATCGTCTGGGTCAGCGGAGCTCCGGAGAAAGCTATCATGATGAACGGTGCGTTCTTACCCGCAGCGTAGCATTTCTTCCATGCGCCTACCGCCGACATTCCGGCAAATCCTGTTCCAAAAGCCGAACCTGCAGCTGAAAGTCCAAGCGCGGCAGCCATTCCTACAAAAGCAAGATCCATTTTAATCTCCTTTCACTGAGAGGTATCAGTTTTCTATCTTACTGTTCTTTTTAAACGGTTTATATGCTGTCCCTGTCCATTCCAGGCCTGCCTGGCCCGAGAACTCGAGCACATTCAGCCTGACTCCGTGTACGATCACGGACAGAAGACCCATTATCAGATTGAGCCCGTGCCCTATCAGGAGCACTACCACGGCCGCGATGGTCATCGGGCCTTTCATGCCCGACGCTATGCCGTTGAAGCTCTGCGCTATTGCCAGCGACGCCATGCCTACCGCAAAGAGCCTTATGTAGCTCATGACGTTGCCGAAGCAGCTTATCGTGTCGAGGAACACCGTAAATGCCCCCGAAAGGCCTGCTTTAAGGCCCTGCCCGAAGCTCTTGCCCGGCTCCATGCCTCCGAAGAGCACCACTATCAGGAACGCTGCTATAATAGCGATAAACACAGGCTTTACATTGATACTCTGGCCTATGACCAGGTACAGCGCCAGCAGGTACATCGCCGAGGCGGCTATCAGCCAGCCTATGTCCGCAATGAAGCTCAGGTTCTTTTCCATGATCTTTTTCCTTGCGGAAAGCAGGCATCCGAGAGCCAGCTGTATAACGCCCAGGGTGAACGAGAACTTCATTATCGTGTTCTGCTGCGTCGACGCCGTGACTCCGAAGTATTCCGGGTAGTTGGCGAAGTTCGGTATCACCAGGGACCTTAGCAGCGGTATCTTCATGGCGGCCTCCGAGCCGAACCAGGTACCGGTAATGGCGCCCCACACTATCGTGGCTCCGGCAAGAACGTATATCAGGAAGATGACGTTGTTGACCTTCTTGTTCTTTACCGTGAGCACCACTGCCAGGATCAGGAACAGCAGTCCGTAGGCGGCGTCCCCTATTATCATGGCCGTGAATATCGTGAAGAATATCAGGAACCAGATCGAAACGTCCTGCTCCCTATAGCCCGGAAGTATGCCGAGCATATCGAACAGCGGCTCTATTATCTTTGACCCTTTGCTGTACTTTACCTTGGTGGGCACATCCTCGTCCTCTTCGGACGGGTCGTCTGCGGACCAGGCCAGGTGGTTTTCGGAAGCGAATGCCCTGAACTTGTCCATCTCAGCCTCGGGGATGTAGCCGGACAGCCATACGAAATCACTGTCTTCCGCTGCCGTGCGCTGCGCTGAGGACATTATCTCCTCGTTCTGCGCTTTGAGGATCTGGTCCTTAAAGCTCGCTTCGTACGCGGCTGCGTCTTTCAGCGCGGCTCCGCAGTCTTCCGACTTCTTTTCGCAGGCTGCTATCTCCTGCTGCAGCTGAGCTACGCCCTTTTCGGGAAGGACCAGCTCCGAAGCCTGGATGTCCTCGGGAAGCTCCCCTATTACTGCTGCGGCCTTCATCTTGCCGACGTCCGCGAGCGGTATGAGCTTTACTTCCTCAGATACGGCAGCCTTTTCGTAATCCGCCTTGCTGAAGCGGAAGAAGTGCAGGTCTATACCGTGCTTTTTCAGCTCCCGCACAGCCTGTGGATCGAAATCGCCCCACTCCGCCAGCCTGTCGAGCTCGGACAGAGCGGCGCCCTTTTGCTGAGCAGCCTTTGCGATGCCGTCCGCCGCTGCCTGCACGCGGCCGAGAAGCTCTTCGAACTCCTGGTCGCTCAGGATCTTATCGGACCTTTCCGTATCCTTTCCGTACTCCTTTACCAAAAGCAGTGCCTTGGAAAGCTCCGTGAACTTTTCAGCCTGCTCCCGGCCGGCGCTCTTGCGGTCAGAAATGTGCAGCACGCCCAGGTCGCGGAGCGATTCCAGCATGGAGTCTTTTTTCGAGGCCAGGTCCACTACGCAGACCTTTTTCATTTTTTCTATCATTGGCCTGCCTCCCCCAGCTTTTTCTTTGCTATCTTACCGCGGACGACGGCAGAGGTCTGCTGGTCACCGAGGTAGATATCGATGATGCGTATGTTCTCGCGCGCTTCGGGTATCTTGACCTTTTCGAACAGGTTGACCCTCTGGGACGTGGAGCGCAGCTCCTTTTCCAGAAGCGACAGCTGGATCTCCGTGGTCTTTACTATTGCATCGAGCCTTGCGATCTCGCGGAGCTTGATGACCGCCGTATCCACCCACAGAGGATAATCCTCAACGTTGTAGCTGATCTCCTTGAACGTGAGCTCCCGGAACGCAGGAATAGACACGCCGGCGACGTTTTCCGTCTCAGTCAGGACCTTGTCCGGCTGCACGAGCCTGTCGAGCTGCATGTCCTGTGCAAAACTGCTGTTCTCCGCAAAGACTGCTACCCAGTCATCCAGATCGCCGATGGCGGCCTCCAGCTCTTTGTGGAGCCTTTCCAGCGTGGCGGCGGTCTTCATGATAACCGACTGCAGCTGCTGCTTTTTGAGCTGCAGCGTTGGAAGATAGCGCTCGAACTGCCGCAGATCGTCTTTCTGCTTTTTTAATTCATTTTTTGTAAGCTTTATATTAGCCATCAGAAGATCCTCTTATAAAGCGTCTTTGTTCGGCCATCTTTCCTTGATGAGGCTGGTCTTAAGACCGGTCTCGTTGGGCTCGAAGCACTCTGCGAGTATCTCCCAGCCAGTGTCGAGCGCCTCTTCGAGCGGTATGTTGACGCTCAGGTCCATAAGCTTGGATTCGAACAGCTCGCCGTATTTGAGGAGCTTTTCGTCCCATTCTGTCATCAAAAAGCCCATGGACTTCTTTTCGAGGCTCTCTTTGTATGCGGCGTAGATGCGTATCATGCCGTCCATGAGGGCGCGGTGATCGTCGCGGGTCTTGTCATTTACGTTCTGCTTAAGACGCGAGAGCGATCCGAAAGGCTCTATCCTTCCGTTCTTGAGGTAGTACTGGCCCTCGGTGATATATCCGGTGTTGTCCGGAACCGGGTGTGTGACGTCGTCGCCGGGCATGGTCGTGACACCGAGTATGGTGACCGAACCTGCGCCCTCGAAGTCGACGGCCTTTTCGTAGCGGGAAGCAAGGCAGCTGTACAGATCTCCGGGATAACCACGGTTGGAAGGCACCTGCTCCATCGTGATCGCCATCTCTTTTTGCGCGTTGGCGAAGTTGGTCATGTCGGTAAGGAGCACCAGCACCTTCTTGCCCTCAAGAGCGAACTGCTCCGCAACTGCAAGGGAAAGATCCGGGACCAGCGTGCACTCTACGACGGGGTCCGACGCGGTGTGTATGAACATTACTGTATGGCTTATTGCGCCGCCTTTTTCCAGGGTGTCCCTGAATTCCAGGTAGTCGTCGTACTTAAGGCCCATGCCTCCGAGGACTATGACGTCGACTTCGGCCTGCATGGCTATCCTGGAAAGCAGCTGGTTGTACGGCTCACCGGACACCGAGAAGACCGGAAGCTTCTGGCTCTCGACGAGGGTGTTGAACATATCTATCATAGGGATACCGGTGCGTATCATCTTCCTCGGAATTATACGCTTTGCCGGGTTTACGGACGGGCCGCCTATGGGTATCATGTTTTCTGTAAGCGCCGGGCCGTTGTCCCTTGGAACGCCTGCGCCGTCAAAGATCCTTCCAAGGAGGTTCTCCGAGAAGGACACCATCATTGGCCTTCCAAGGAAGCGCACCGGGTCTGTGGTGCTGACGCCCTGTCCGCCTGCGAATACCTGCAGCGATACAAGGTCTTTGTCGAGCTTTATGACTGTCGCGTAGCTGTCGCCCACAAGAGCAAGGTCAGCGTTCCTGACGTTTTTAGCCCTTACCGTAACAACGTTGCCCACTATCGATTCTATTTTTGTGTAGACTTTTTCCATAAAGCCCTCCTAACCGGCGATCCTGGCCTTGTAGAAAGAGGCCACTTTTGCCTTCTGCTCCGCGAATTCGGGTGTTTCGAAGATCGTTCCGTGCCAGTCGAGGAACTCCTGCCTCAGCTGGTTGAAGAATCCGCGGATCTCTTTTTTATCCGTGATGTCGTACTGGCTCATAAGGGCGTCGTACAGCACGTCGAACTCTTCCTTCTGGCGCTCCGGAACGCATACCGCGTCTACCGGGTCGAAGGAGTTCTGCTGCAGGTAAACAGCGTCCAGCAGCTCGCCCTTCTGGTATATTATATAGTCCTCGGCAGAGGTCCCTTCCTCGCCTACGACCTTCATCATCTGATTTATCTCGTTGCTCCTTATGAGTATGGAGCGGGCTTCCTCGACGCGCTTCATGTCGACTACGCCGCTGTACTTTGACCAGGAATCCATGGGGTGGATGGCCGGGTACTTGCGGGCGTCGGAACGCTCCCTGGAAAGACCGTGGAACGCGCCTACGACCTTAAGCGTGGCCTGGGTAACAGGCTCTTCGAAGTTGCCGCCGGCAGGAGATACCGTGCCGCCTATGGTTATGGAGGCTATGCTGCCGTCCTTGAGGCGGACCTTACCGGCTCTTTCGTAGAAGGCTGCGATGGTGGATTCCAGGTAAGCGGGGAATGCTTCCTCGCCCGGGATCTCCTCGAGCCTTCCGCTCATCTCTCGCATGGCCTGGGCCCAGCGGCTGGTGGAATCTGCAAGCAGCAGGACGTCGAGGCCCATCTGCCTGTAGTATTCAGCCAGGGTGACGGCTGTGTAGCAGGACGCTTCTCTTGCCGCGACCGGCATGGAGGATGTGTTGCAGATTATTATCGTCCTTTCCATAAGGGTGCGACCGGTGCGGGGGTCTTCCAGTTCCGGGAATTCCTTAAGGATCTCTACGACCTCGCCGGCACGCTCTCCGCAGGCTGCTACGATAACTACGTCCACGTCGGCGTTCTTGGCTTCAAGGTGCTGCAGTACTGTCTTTCCGGCTCCGAACGGCCCCGGAACGCAGAACGTGCCGCCCTTTGCAACGGGCAGGAACGCGTCTATGCAGCGTATCTTGGTGACGAGCGGCTCGGTAGGACGCAGACGCTCGGTGTAGCAGGAGACCGCCTCCTTTATCGGGTGCGAGAAGACCATGGAGAGCTCTTTCTCGTCCCCTGCCTGGTTGCGGATGACCGCTACGGTGGACCTTACGTTGTAGCTGCCTTTTTCCTTGATGCTTGCGACTTCCCAGCTGCCCTTGAGGATGAAAGGCACCATGATCCTGTGGGTGAACAGACCTTCGGGCACCGTTCCTATGGTATCGCCTGCTTCGACCTTATCTCCTTGCTTTACGGAAGGAGAAAATTCCCAGTCCCTGTCGGGTATGGGGTCGAGATATACGCCGCGCTCCAGGAAGAAGCCGCACTTCTCGGCAAGATCCGGAAGAGGGTTCTGAAGGCCGTCGTATACCTGGGTAAGAAGGCCGGGCCCCAGCTCAACGCTCATGAGCTCGCCGGTGAACTCCACCCTGTCTCCGACTTTGATGCCGTTTGACATCTCGTAGATCTGGATGCTGGCAACCCCACCGTTGACTCTTATGACCTCGCCCTTAAGGCGCTTGTCGTCGACTATGACGTAGGCCACCTCGTTTTTACGGACAGAGCCCGTAAATTCGACCTTCGCCAGGTTGCCGTTTACTCCTGTGACAAATCCGATCGTTGTTTCCATTGAATAACTCCCGTCATACTCCGCGGATGCTTTTCTGCACCTGCTCGAATAGTTTTGTAAACTCTTTTTTACCTTTATCGTGCTCGAATCTGCCGGCGCGCTCCAAAAGCCTTAGCTTCATGGCGTAGCAGAACAACGCTTCTTCGTCGAACATGTGGAGCCCCAGGATGCGGTCCAGCTGCTCGAACTGGAACTTGAGTATTATCTTCTCCGCTTCCAGAGGATTGCGCGCAGCAAGAGCAGCCGCTGCGGCCGCGCTGGCCTCCGGCTCTTTTTCGTACCCCTGCGGGTAAGGCTTTCCAAGACGAGCGCTGCGCTGGCTGTTGAGCTCCTTGTCCAAAACGCCGCAGAAAGCGGTCCATTCAGAAGCTATGCACCCGGCAGGCTGCGAAGGGGTAAGCTGGCGGAGCTGATCGAGCGTACCGTCGCTTACATTGGACTCGCACATATTGAGAAATTCTTCATATCCGATCGGGGCTTCCGCATCTGCAGAAAGGTCCGGAAGGCTCGACATGAGATAATAATAAGAACCCATAAAAACCGTCCTCAGATCTTAAGGTTTCTGAAGTAAGGCATCAGCATCTGGGTAATGGCCTCGTCCGTGCAGTCGAAGAAGCCGGAACCGTCCTTTGCTGCGAGCCTGAAGCCTGCGTTTACGCCCTTGGCCGGCCTGATCTCCAGACCGTTTCTGATCTCATCAGCAAGCGCAGACTTGATGCTGTCGTCCACCGACGCCAGTTCTGCAGCGTAATTGGACACGTCCTCGCCTGAAAGCGCTGCTCGGATAAGATCAGCAAGGGATCCGCCGGAAACAGCCTCGCCGACCTTTGCCTTAAGTATCTTTTCGAATTCCTTCTGTATTTCTTCCTTGAAAGAAAGCACTGCATCGCGCCTTGCCTGTTCGGCGTCAGATACCGCGCTCTGCCTTAAGAGAGCTATCTCGCGCTGCGCTGCTTCTTTGGCGTCTTCGGCATCGCCCTCAGCCTTGGAGACTATGGCTGCAGCCTTCTTGCGCGCCTCTGAAATGATGTTTTCCGCTTCTTCATTTGCCGCATCGATACCTTCGCTTCGTATGGAATCGATCAGGTCCTTGATTTGAAGTTCCATTTAATTACCATGCCTTTCTGGAGCATTTTTGTTTTCTTTACTAAATTAATAGTATATCACTTAAGCAGCAAAATATAAACATAAACATAGCCTGCATAACGCCTATTTTTGTTTCTGCAATAAAAAACAGGCCGGCAGCTGTTCCTTTATGGACTTCGGTCAGCCCGTTTTGTTCAGTTAAGACTATTCAGTTCTGCTGCGTGATCTGCTGTCAGTACACGTGGAAAAGTTCTATCTCTTCCCCGAGCGGACCGTAGCAGAAGGCCTTCCTGATAGGTATATCCGGGTTGGCGGGGATCACGAAATCGACAGGCTCTTCGAAGACCTCGTAGCCTGCGGCCTTTACTCTTGCCGCGGCGTCGTCGACGTCGTCGGTCTCGAGCGCGAAGTGCGATATCACCCCGAGGCGGTACTCTCCGCCCGGCCGGTTGAACACTTCGATAAGTCCGCTGCCGCTGTCGATCAGCGCCCCGACTTCCCATTCACGGTATAAACGCATCCCCAGAACGCGTGTGTAAAAGGCCTTGACTTTCTCCAGCTCTTCTTTTGACCTGCATTTCATGGAAATGTGGTGAATACCTGTGATCATACCCTGACCTCCTTCAAGCTACATGAAGATACTCAGTATGATTACTTCTATTACACCGACAGCCCATGCTATCGTCGAAGTCACGGACCAGATGGTCAGCTGCTCCTTTGCTTCGGAAACGCCCAGAGTCCTGTTGACTACCCAGAAATAGCTGTCGTTGAAGTAACCGAAGAACAGGGAACCTACGCAGCATGCGATGGCGCCGAGCAGCGGGCTGGCTCCGCCTGCGATAAGGATAGGAGCGGAGATGCTGGCTGCGGTGGTCATAGCTACGGTACCGGAACCCTGAACGAATCTCATCGCTGTGGAGATGATGAGCGGCAGAATGATGAGAGGAATAGCGGTCTTGGAAAGTCCGTTGGCCATGTAGGCGCCGAGTCCGGAATCGGTGATGATCCTTCCCAGAGCTCCGCCGCCGCCGGTGACCAGCATGATGATACCAGCAGAAGCCATGCCCTTTTCCATCTCAGTAAGGATAGTATGTCTGTCGAATTTTCTTCCAAGTGTGAAGATAGCCACTAAAAGACCGAGACCTACGGCGACGATCGGCTGTCCGAGGAAAATGAGAACGCCCCAGAAGCCTGTCTTAAGTCCGACCGCGGAGAAGATCGTGTTGATGAGGATCAGAATGATCGGCAGGATCAGCGGCAGGAAGGATTCGAATGCACCGGGGATTCCTTCCATATCCATGTGGAAAGCTGCCTCGTAATCCGGAGCCTGATACTCAGCGGCTACGATGTTGCCCTCTTCGTCGGGGATCCTGTAGAACTTCTTGGAGAGGAACCTTCTTGCGTAGATGATGCAGGCGATGGCCATCGGGATAGAAAGAACTATCGTGATGAGCAGGAACTTGCCTACGTCCACGCCGAATATTCCGCAGACGCCAAGAGGACCGGGTGTGGGCGGTACGAGTGAGTGAGTGATAACGAGTCCTGCGGCCAGAGCTACGCCAAGGCCGATGACGGACTTCTTTGTGGTCCTGGAAAGAGCCTTAGCAATCGGGGAAAGGACTACGAAGCCCGAGTCGCAGAAGATGGGGATGGATACCAGGAATCCGGTGATGGCGAGCGCTTCTTCCTCTCTGCCTTTTCCGAACAGCTTCAGGAAGGTGTACGCCATGCGTTTGGCGGCGCCTGAGATCTCGAAGATCTGGCCCATCATTACGCCGAAGCCGATGATGATACCGATGCTTCCGAGGGTGCCTCCGAATCCACCCGTGATCGAGTTAACGATACTTACAGTTGCTTTCGCCCCGGCCGCGTTCGTCACCTCGGTAGCGGCAAGCGGCATACCTCCTATGAGACCCACGATAACAGTGGTCAGGATGAGTGCCAGGAATGCCTGCACCTTGGTCTTAAGGACGAGCACGATCAGGATCACAATGCCGATAAGAAGTCCTATCAACATCCTTGTTCCGTCGATTACCATAATTGCCTCCTTAAACAATTGCAAATGATAATGGAATAAATACTTATATGCGAACGCTATCTCACAAAGTACGGTGCGTACTTGGCGGCCAGCCTTATCGCCTCTTTCATGCTGACTGCACCGGCGATGCCTTTTCCTGCGATGTCGAAGGCTGTTCCGTGGTCGACGGAGGTCCTGAGTATGGGCATTCCGTTGGTGATGGAAATGGTGCGGTCAAAATCGAGAGTCTTTGTTGCTATGTGGCCCTGGTCGTGATACAGGGACAGTACTGAGTTGTATTTTCCGAGCGCTGCCTGGTGGAAGACGGAGTCCGCGGGCACGGGGCCAGCTACGTTGTAGCCCATCTTCTTGAGCTCTTCTACTGCCGGAGCGATCTCGTTGACTTCTTCCCAGCCGAAGAGTCCATGCTCGCCGGAGTGCGGGTTAAGGCCTGCTACAGCCATGGTGCCTTCTGTTACGCCGAGCTTTTTAAGAGCTTCCGTGCAGCGCACTACGTAGTCGATGATGCGCTCTTTTTTGATCTGGTCGAGCATGTCGCGAAGCGACAGGTGCCTTGTGAGGAAGAATACCCTAAGGCCGTTGGTCTCGAACATGGTGAGCGGATCTTCCGTGCCGGTAAGGCCGCCGAAGATCTCGGTGTGACCTATGTAGTTGATCTCGGCCGCGTGCAGCGACTCCTTGTTGATGGGCGTGGTGGCTACCGCGTCAGCCTTGCCCTCCAGGGTCAGCTCTATGCTCTTCTTGATGTACTCAAAAGCAGCCTTGCCGCACATGGCGCTCACCTTGCCGAACTCGAACTTGTCCATGTCGATGTTCTTAAGGTCGATGAGGTTGAGCACGCCTTCGCCGTAGTCTCCGTCCGCCGGGTCTTCGACCACGTTGACCTTCAGGTCCTCGCCGGTGATCCTGACCGCGTTCTCCATGATCTGGCGCTCGCCTATAACTATGCAGTTGGCCTCAGCGAAGAGCTCCTTATCGGCTATGGATTTTGCGACTATCTCCGGACCGATGCCTGCGGGATCTCCGAGTGTTACAGCTATGAGAGGTTTTGACATTTTGTTTCCTTTCTGCCTTTGCGGGGCATTTTATATGTACAGTTTTTCCTTAAGATATGTTATGCACTGGTTGATAGCCGTGCTGTCACCCTGGCTTCCGCCTTTGGTTATGATGTGCACGCCGTCGAAGGAGCCTTCCAGGAAGGTACCGTAAGCGGCAAGCGGAAGGACTTCGTCTAAAAGGCGCAGGCCGGCTGTTCCGAAGCGCTCGCACACCGCAACGGTTATGTCGCCGCCGCTGGTGTACATGGCCCTGAATGTGGGCTCCGCGGAAAAGATACGCATCGCGATCTCTGCGAACGCCCTGTTGATGATCTCGGAGACCTCGTTCATGCTCAGGCCCATCTTTTCCATGTAGGGCTTGAAATCTATTCGGTTGTCGGGATAGATCCCATCGCCGGTTACTGTTGAGATCTGGTTTTTGCCGCAGTTTTCAAGAACTTCTGCGGTGACCCTTGCGATCTCAGCCTCTCGCGCCTCATCGCTTTCCAAAAGCTTTCTGGTCTCAACGAAGACGTTGTAGGTGCGCTGCGAGAGCCACAGGTGCTCCATCTGGACCTTGGCGTTGGGGTGCACGGTGCCGACCACCGCGAGTATCTTGCTCTTTTCCTTCCTGGCGGAGGGTGTTATGAGCTTTCTTGCAAGGGTGGAAGTGAGCACGCCCGGGTCCACGGCTATTATATCGAGCTTGCTGGTGATGCAGGCGTCCGCGATGAGGTCAAGGTCTTCTTGCGTCACGCAGTCGAAGACTATGGTGCGGTTTCCTGCCGCCGCCAGCTCTTTGATGCGGTCCGCCAGGTAGTGCTTTCCGTGCATGAGCTCGTTCATCTGGATGGAGCCCACGCCGTACTTGCTCTGCGCTCTGAACAGCGCCGCTACATCCGAGGTCTTGACCGGGGTCTTGGGGTCTATGGCTATGCTGGTCTTGTGCAGGGGTATGCCTTCTACCAGCATGTAGCCTCCGCAGACCACGCGCCTTGTGGCGGGAAAGCACGGAGCCGTGATAGCCACGTAGTTTTCGCCCAGAAAATCCAGCATGGCGTCGGTCTCGCTGCCAAGGTTGCCGCGAAGCGTGCTGTCTATGCGGTGCGCCCAGACCTTTACGTCGCCTCCGGCGAGTTTTTCGCAGGCCTCGTAGACTCTGCTGTACGCAAGTTCCGCCGACAGCCCCCTGGAATCCGTAGGATAGATGACGCAGTCGCAGGCCGCGAGCATGCCGGGATCCACCGCCGCCAGGTTCAGCACGGTGTTGGCATGGTAATTCATTTTTCGCAGGAGGACCCCCGTAGCGTTTCCGCCGGTGAGGTCGTCCGCGACGACTACACACTGAGACATTTTATGACCTCACTTTGCCAGGAGTATCTCCACAGCCTCCCTGAGGGTCTCCACGTCGCCGACGTTGCCCGGGAAGATGACGTAGGGGATGCCGGGGAATCTGCTGTTTTCACCGGTCTGCCATACGGGGATGCCTGGACGTATCTGCCCAAGGACGTTGGCCCTGGTGACCTTAAGAGCCTTGGTGCCTACGTCGCTGGAGGTGATGCCGCCTTTTGCTATTACAAAGCTCGGCGTTACGGAGAGCCTTCCTACCAGGGACTGAACGGCGTCGGAGATCCTTACGGAGAGCCTCAGCTCGTCCTCCTTGTTGCCGGTGTCGGCGGTGATGAGCGCCCTTGTTGTGTAGCAGCAGACCGTGCGGCCTGAAGCTATGCACTTGTTTTCGAGCGCCAGGCACCTTTCGACTTCAGCTGCGAAGGCCTTCTCGTCCTTAACGAGGGTTGCGTCGAGCTCTATGAATTCGACCTCCTTAAGGCCTTTTAGGCACTCAAGCTGCTTTGTAGTCTTGTCCGTATGAGAGCCTACCACTATGACTCCGCCGTTGGAAGTCTCGGTGGTGACCATCTCTTTTCTTGTGAGGAGCGGCTGGTCCGTTACGCCGCCCATGACCTTGACTATGGCTGCGGCTGTACGGAACATGAAGACCTTGCCCGCGCGCATCGCCCTGTAGAGCGCCACGCAGAACACCTTTACGTCCGCGTAATCCACAGCGTTTACTATGATCTTGTTGAAGTCCTTTACCGCCATAAGCTGGGCCTGGATCTTGTCGTAGTCCATGTTGTGGATGTCCTTAAGCGAGATGCAGGTGACGCTTTCGGCCTTGAACTCACCTCCGGTCTTTTCCTCTATGTAGCCCGGCATGGTGGCCGCGGTATAACCGAAGGTCCTGTCTTTTGCGAACTCGGTCTCGTTGGCCGGGACGAGCTCGTCGCCGTACTTGACGTAGTGGACGTTGTCTATGGTGAAGCGTCCGCCTTCTTTAAAGAAGGGGCAGAGCACCTCGCCGTCTATCTTCTTGCCGGTGTTCTTCTCGTAAGCTTCGCCCAGGAGTTTGGTCTCCAGCGGGTAGTGACCGCGAAGCGTGCTGTCGCTGCGGCTGATGAAGATGTACTCGCGGCCGGTCTCTTTGGCTACTTCGTCTACGACTGCGGCTATCTCCTTGTGGGCCTTTGTCGTCTCCTCGGCGGTAAAGCCTCTGGAGTTGGTGAGCACGTAGAACAGATCGTTCTTCTCGTTAAAGCCCTGCAGGATGCTCTCCTTGTTCCAGTCCGTGTAGACGGTTATGTCGTGGACGGTCTGGACTCCGGTCGGGTCGTCGTCCAGAACGACTATCTTCTTGTTGTTGAGCTTTATCTCTTCCGCAAGAAGCGCGTCCACCGCCGCTACGTCTATGGGTTTGAAGCTTTCCAGCACTTTTGCACTGATCGCCATATCACTTCTCCTTCTTTTCTACCTTAATATCCGCAAGAGCCTCGAAATACTGCACTATTCCGGCGTGGTCGTCGCCAAGGTGGCCGTGCACTTTAAGGGTCTGCATTATCTCGTAGAGCTGCGCGGTGTACGGGATAGGCGCGTCGATCGCGTGGGCTGTCTTAACGACGTTGGTGATATCCTTGTGGTTCACCTTGATGGTGCCGCCGGGCACGAAGTTGCGGTTGTACATCATCGGCGCCTTTGCGTCAAGGACAGCAGAGCCGGCAAGGCCGCTTCTTATCGCCTTGTAGACCTTCTCGGGATCCGCTCCGGCCTTGGCCGCAAACACCAGTGCCTCGGAAACTATCGCGATGTTGTTGTTTACGATTATCTGGTTTGCGAGCTTGGTGACGCTACCACTACCGCAGCCTCCGGTAAGGAGTATGGACGCCGCGTAGGGCTCCATGTACGGCTTTGCCTTTTCGAACACGTCCTCGTCGCCACCCACCATGATGGCGAGCTTTCCGGCTATAGCTCCGGGCTCTCCGCCGGAAACAGGAGCATCCAGGAACTCAGCGCCGACCTTCTTTAGCTCGTCGTAGCAGAATCTGGACTCACCGGGAGTTACCGAACTGTGGTCTATAACGATGGTTCCGGGCTTTACGAATTTTGCGACTCCGCCTTCTCCGAAGAGGACGTCCTGAACTATGCCCGCGGTGGGAAGTATGGTCATGATGACACCGCACTCTTTGCCAATCTCCTCGTAGGTAGCGCTCTTCGCGCCGTCAGCTACGAGCTCGGCCAGAGGCACAGGGTTGAGGTCCGAAACCAGCACATCCAGACCTGCTTTTACGAGATGTTTTGCCATCGGGCGGCCCATAAGACCAAGCCCTATAAATCCGACTTTCATAATATATGCTCCTTTCGATCAACTGAACTGTATGAAAAACATAATTGATAACGGTTTGATGGAAAAGCCGCGCTATTCTGCCCGGCTTGCGAAATAGTCCCGGACCAGCGCGTACAGCAAGTCGAAAGCCTCCTGGCGCCCGTCGCCTTTTTGCACCTGGGCAATCTTGTTGCGCGTCCCGTCCGCTTCTGTAAGAAACAGTGCTTTCTGCACGCCTTCGGGCCCTATGCCGACCTCGAATTTCGCCATGTCCTTAAGGGCGCAGACCTTGAAAAACGGCCTGTAAACGACGGCAAGTTCCGGAGTAACAGCGACGTCCAGGTCGTCGAACACCGCAGTACCTTCCGCCGCAAGCTGCGAAGAAAGGCCTTCCTCGCCGCCGGCTTTTTCGAGCTGTGCCTTTATGTCCCTGGAACGGCTCATGAGCCCTGCGCCTAGAACAGCTCCTGCAACAACAAAAAGCCCCCCGACCCACTGCTTTGCAAGCAGCAGAATAACACCCGCTGCCAGAAGCACCACTGTGATGGTAAGGCTTGTTTTGGTTTTGCTTTTCTGTTCCGAGAGGATCTGATCAGAGGTCAATACGGCCTCCTTTCCGGGGTCGCGGCAGGCGCGCCGCCCTTTGTTGGATCATTCGTTTCTTCTCCAATATTAATATTATATATGATACGGAAGGTGAAAAGCAAGGAAATATGATACTTATTCTATGAAACAAAACATATTGTTTAGCCTGTTTCGGATGATCTCCTTATCCGCTTCAGACTGGGCTGCGGAGATCTCTTCCCTGAGTTGATAAATACGATCTATAATTTTAGACTCATCACCATATCCGCCAGTGATAATGGTCTTGTCTTCGGCGATCCTTACTTCTTTTGCCTGGCCGCATATTGATAATGTTGCATTCTGCAGTTCGAGCTCTGAGTCTGAAGAGAACACGTATCCTCCGGTAAGAATACCGATATCTTCAAGTATGTCTTTTCGTTTTTCTCCAAGCTCGTGAGTCTCTATTGCAGCACATGCCAGTACCCCCTTAAGTTTATTAACAATAAGGGTCACATTGACTTCTCCCTCTAACTTGTCCACAATTATCAACACCTGTCTTTTGTTTTTCACGACTTCTTCAAGCAAAGGAAGAATTGTTCTTATATCTGAAATAACCTCATTCGCGATCAGAATAACAGGTCTGTCCAGAACAGCTTCCATTGTGTCGTTATCTGTAACAAAGTATGCTGTAGTAAACCCTGCGTCTATTTCTGAAACATAAGTGTGGAATCTCGTTCCGCAAACACGGCAAAATACTGTTTCATCTTCACAAGGTGTTCCACATTCCCGACAAAACTTCATAGATCCCCCAATCAAAACTGTGCCAATTGCTGCTCGTGGTCTGGATAATGTAATAATATTATATCATATTATTGTCAGCAATATCTCTCATATTAATCTTGCTTCGCGGCGGCTCTTGTCGTATACTCAGAATGATTTGTAAAAAACTTATCGAATTAATTTATTTATAAAGGAGAAAACATGAGCAACAAAGAGATCTTCTCGCGCACTTTCGGCTTTTCTGTGCGCAGGTTCTTCTTCAGCATCCTGTCCTTTATAGTCGCTGCGGCGATATGCGTCCTGGGCTTTATGATAGGTGAAAAGGTCCTTCAAAAAGGCCTGATAGGTCTGGTCATTGGCGCCGTCATCGGGCTCATCGTCCTTATCATACTGCTGCGCTATGTGGCGTACTCCTGCAAAGCCGCGCAGATAGCCATGATGACCCGCGCCGTCACCACCGGAGAGCTGCCGGACGACGTCATGGCGGAAGGCAAAAGGGTCGTCAAGTCCAGGTTCAGGACCGTTGCCGTATACTTTGCGCTGACAGGCGCCATCAAAGGCATATTCAACCAGATCGGAAACGCCCTGACCAAAGCCGGACAGAAGATCGGCGGCGACACAGGCGGAAGCATCGGAAGCGCC
This sequence comes from Bacillota bacterium, assembly GCA_017443515.1. GTDB lineage: Bacteria > Bacillota > Clostridia > Peptostreptococcales > Anaerovoracaceae > RUG13409. Next base: position 36,602 of record JAFRXM010000003.1, read on the forward strand.
ATCTCGGCTATAATCAGCGTCATAGTCGCCTACCTTTGCGACTGCTGCCTTGGCTGGGTCTTCTACCGCGAAGACATCGGCTCCGCCCGCGCCACCTGCGAAGGCGCTGTGCTTTTCTTCAGGCACGGAAAGACTTTCGCTAAAAACATGGGAAGAGTTTTCGGACTCGGCTTGCTGTCCTTTATAGTGATCGGCGGCGTGTTTTCCGGCATATTCTACTTTATAGCCCTTCAGTTTAAAGACGCGTTCGCCCAGCTCGCCCTGTTCGTCCAGGAGATGGCTGCCGACATGGAGAGCAAGATCCCGGAATTCCTCCAGACTCCGGAAGGTCTTACGATAGCCGCTGCCATCATCTGCGGCATCATTATCTGGAGCATAATACACGGGACTTTCATCCGCCCCTTCGTTCTGACAGGCGTGCTTCGCAACTACATGACTGCCGGCATGAACGACATTCCCACCGAGGATTCCTTCAGGGTCCTGGACGGAAGATCCGCAAAGTTCCGTAAAATGCACGAACAGATCGTCTGAAACGATCATTTTTGACAAACCGACAGTTTGAGTGTAAACTTCATTCCGAGAACAGTTGAAAGGAGTCCCCGAATGAAACCCGTTTCCCCAGAAGAATACAAACGCATGCTGCAGGATGACCAGGACTGGGCAAACCGCCTGGTGCAGGCTGTAAAGGACGACCCCCGCAAGTACGTCAAGTACCGCGATCCCCGTCCCATCACATCCATTAAGAACATGATAGAGACCTCCGCCGAGATGTTCCCGGACCACATCGCGTTCTACACCAAGTTCGAGAAGGGCCCGTACAAGACGATCACCTTTAAAGAATACATGGCGGACATCAACGGCCTGGGTACCAAGCTCATCTCAATGGGGCTTAAGGACAACCGCATAGCGATCATAGGCGACACAAACTACACCTGGTCCGTAAGCGACATGGCTGTAGTCTGCGGTACCGGCTGCGCAGTGCCTCTGGACAAAGAGCTCCCATACGCGGACCTCAAGAACCTTATCAAGGAATCCGAAGCTACCGCCGTCTTCTTCGACAAGAAGCGCGAGCCGATATTTACCCGCATGATGGCCGAGGGCGACACTCCGCTCAAGTACCTCATCGCCCAGCAGGAGCACGAAGAACGCACCGTGGAAGTAGCGCTTGAAGGCGCTGAAGCCGAAGCTAAAAAGTCCGTTCAGGTGCTCTCCTTCTGGAAGCTTCTCGAAGCAGGCAAAGAGCTCGTCGCAAACGGCGACCGCAGCTTTATCGACGCTCAGATCGACTCCCGCGAGACTTCGATCATAATCTTCACGTCCGGAACGACCGGCCTTGCCAAGGGCATCATGCTCTCCCACCGCAACATCTGCGCCGACCTTATAATCTCGCCCACCGTACTGCTGGTAACGGACCACGAGATCTTCTTCTCGATGCTCCCGATACACCACACTTACGAATACACCTCGGACTTCCTGATGCCCCACTTCAAGGGCTCGGCGGTCGCCCACTGCGAAGGACTCAAATACATACTCAAGAACATCCAGGAAGTACACCCGACCTTCTTCCTGGGCGTGCCCGCAGTCTTTGAGACACTGCACAAGCAGATCTGGAAGGGCATCCGCGCCAAGGGCAAGGAAGACGTCGCAAAGAAGGGCGTCAAGATCTCCCTCTTCTTCCGCAACAAGCTCCACATGGACGTTTCCAACCTCTTCTTCAAGGAGATCAAGGAGCAGTTCGGCGGAAGGTTCCGCATGTTCATCGCGGGCGGCGCCGCCATCAACCCGGCCATTCTGGAAGACTTCCAGGCGTTCGGCATCCAGGCTCTTCAGGGCTACGGCCTGTCCGAGTGCGCTCCGATGGGCGCCCTCAACCCCGACACCTGCCCGAAGGCCGCGTCAATAGGCGTTGCGTTCCCGGGCTGCGGAGCAAGGATAGACGAGCCTAACGAAGACGGCATAGGCGAGATATGCCTGCGCGGCGAGAACGTCATGCTCGGCTACTACAAGCGCCCCGACCTTACCGCCGAAGTCATCCGCGACGGCTGGCTCCACACCGGCGACCTCGGCTACATCGACAAGGAAGGCTACATCTACATCACCGGACGCGCCAAGAACGTCATCATCACCAAGAACGGCAAGAACGTCTTCCCCGAAGAGCTCGAATACGAGCTTTCGCTCCACGACTGCATCAGCGAATCCATGGCTTTTGAGATCGAATCCGAAAACAAGAACGACACCGTCATAGCGGCATCGATCTACCCCGACTGGGATGTCGTAAAGGCCGCGCTCGGCGAAGACGCGAACGATACCGCCAAAGTCGAGGAATACCTCTGGAAGGCAGTCAACGAGACCAACGACAAGAACCCGACTTACAAGATGATAAAGCAGATCTTCGTCCGCCACACTCCGCTGGAAAAGAACACCTCCAACAAGGTAGTCCGCTTCCGTCCCGGAAACAAGCAGGGCAACTGATCCCGGCTCAAAGGTCCTCACACAGAAAAACACCCGGAGCCCAAATGCAGGGTTCCGGGTTTTGATTTGACCTCTACGCGGGTATGCGTACATCTTTTTATACTGGAAAGAGCGTATCATAATTGCTATAATAGCATGTAATATATTTAAGGATCATAAGTGCGCCAGTGCGGCGCAGTAAGGTAAAACAATGGAATTCACAATGATAGAGACCGGGTGGCTGTCAGTCCTGCCGCCCATCATAGCGATAGCGCTCGCGCTCATCACTAAGGAAGTATACTCCTCGCTGTTTATCGGCCTGTTTTCTGGCGTGCTGATCTACAGCTTCTTCAACGGCAGCGGTGTAGTTGCGGCCGTATCCACGAGCTTCGACCTCATGTATTCGAAGATCGCGGACAACGCCTACATGATAATCTTCCTGGCGCTGCTGTGGGCAGTCGTAATGCTCGTCTCCAAGTCTGGAGGCAGCCAGGCGTACGGACGCTGGGCCGGCGCGCGCCTTAAGACCAAGCGCTCCGCCTCCCTTGCCACATCGCTTCTGGGCGTACTGATCTTCATAGACGACGGTTTCAACTGCCTTACTGTAGGCACAGTCATGAGGCCCATAACCGACCGCCTGCACATCTCCAGGGAAAAGCTGGCCTATATAATCGACGCCACAGCAGCTCCGATCTGCATCATCGCCCCGGTATCCAGCTGGGCAGTGGCAGTCGCCAGCGAAGTCAGCCAGACCGACGGTTTCAACGTCTTCCTGTCGACCATCCCTTATAACCTCTACGCTCTGCTTACCATAGTAATGGTGCTTATGATAAGCATCACCGGCAAGGATTTCGGCCCGATGAAAAAGGCTGAAGAGCGCGCCATGAAGGCTGCCGAAAACCAGGCAGATGAAGACCAGCTCCAGACGAAAGGCAAGGTCATAGACCTCGTGCTTCCCATCGTGGTCCTTGTTGTCTGCGCCATCCTCGGAATGGCCTATGTGGGCGGCTTCTTCAAAGGCGTAAGCTTCTCAGAAGCTATCGGTTACAACCCCACTGCAGGCCTTACCCTGGGCGCTTTTGCGGGGCTCATCACTGCGCTTCTGCTTTATCTTCCCAGAAAACTCATGACCGCCAGGGAATTCATAGAATCGATAGTCGGCGGCATAGGCAACATAGTGCCGCCCATGCTCATACTCATCCTGTCCTGGAGCCTCGGAGGCGTCTGCCGCCAGCTGATAGGAACAGGCCAGTTCATCTCAGGTTTTGTCAGCAGGACGAGCCTTCCGCTGGGATTTTTGCCCTTCCTGATCTTTATCATAGCCGCGCTGATGAGCTTTTCCATGGGAACCTCCTGGGGCACCTTTGGAATGCTGATCCCCATCATCACGATGATCTGCGAGGCTGACGGAGCGGGCCACCTGCTGATCCCGGCCCTTGGCGCTACGCTGGCCGGCTCGGTCTACGGCGACCACTGCTCGCCCATCTCCGACACGACCATACTTTCATCCACCGGCGCGGACTGCAAGCATATCAACCACGTCGAAACGCAGCTTCCGTACGCCACGCTGGTTGCGATAGTCTGCGCGGTCGGCTACCTGATCACAGGGTTCACCAATACCCCGTGGATATCGCTGGCAGTCGGGATCGTGCTCCTCATCGGCATCATTCTCATCCTGAACAAAAAAGGCTGGAAAGAAGACAAGCAGCTTCAGTAGCACCCGTATATCCCCTGCGGGCTGTTGACGTCAGGCATGGAGTACCAGGTCTTTCCGTCCTCGCTGATCAGAACCACGTTGGCCTCTTTGCCGTTGGGATCTGTTGTCATTATCACTTTCGGAAGCCCGTTTGTAAAATGTCCGGTAAGGGGATCGGAATTGTTGTAGGACAGAACCACCTTGCCGTTGTAGACGCCGGCTTTTACCTCCGCGGTACCCTGCGCAAGCTGCTCGGTATCGGAATTGGCGTACTTGCTGAGATTGATGACGGTGAACAGTCCATCGGGCTTGTTTGCGACCCAGGGGCCTTCCGCCCAGTATTCTCGGTACGCGCTGCTGGTCTTAAGATTATCGGCGCAGATCCATATGCCGTTTCCCTGGCGAAGGTTGCCGTCGTACTCGCCGTAGTAGAAGAAGAAATGGCTTTTATAGTTGTATATACCGAGCTTTTTTCCGGTCTCATCGGGTTTGGAGTACAGCGGGTAGTGATATTCCACGACCTCCGCTGAGGGCACGAGCATGCGCGCGGATCCGCCGGCGCTTATGAACTCGCTGCGTATCGTATCAAAGACCGCGGCGCGGTTGCCGGCTTTTATCAGAGGCACCAGCTTGTCGGCAAGAGTCTGGAACAGTCTGGTCAGTTCCGTGTGCTGTATCGTATCTCCGAGCCAGGAAACAGTGCTGCCGAAGTTGAACCTTCCTGAACTGGTCAGCTCGGTGAGCTTGTCCTTTAAGGCCTGCATTGCCGGCAGGTCATCTTCGTCTATCGCTGTCCGGGCCAGGGTCTCGTAGGAGTGCATGATGAGCGGATCAAGCTCCGCGGCGGCCTCCGGATAATCCTTTATGAGCTGGTCCGCCTCTTCGATAAACTCCTCGTATTCCCACGCGTCGAACCTGCCCAGGAGCATAGCTTCGCGGCAGTCTACGTACTGCCTGCGCAGGCCTTTGTCTTCAGGCGCAAATTCGCGGGCCTGCTCTATCAGGTCTATTGCGCCTTTATAGTCTTTGGCTTCTATGGTAGCCGCGATCTGCGTCCTTATCTTGGCCAGTTTTGTAGACGGATGGTTCTGGTAGATGGAATACCCGCCGACGCCCACAGCTATGATGACCACAGCTATTATCGCAGCGATAAGGCCGGTCTTTTTCTTTTTCGGCGGTTCGGCTGCTGCAACCGGGGGCTCCTCTGCTGCCGACACCTGCACAGCAGGCGCAGCCTCAAATTGGACCTTTTCGCCGCAGAACGGACAGAATATGGCATCGTCAGGGAGTTTGTTTCCGCAATTTGTACAAAACATCGTCAGCCTCTTTCTGTTCTGATATATCAGCCTGTATGGGTCAATTGTATCATATATCAGCTTAAAACAAAACTTTTGCTTGACATTGCCCACCGGGTTTTGTATAATTCGTCTCTTAAAAAGCTGATCACAGAAGCCATTCATTACATGGAGGATATAACCAATGAAGAAAAGTTACAAGATCGACGTCGACTGCGCGGCATGCGCTGAAAAGATGGAAGTTGCAGCAAAGGAAACTCCGGGAGTCAAGGATGCTGTAGTCAGCTTCATGACTCTCAAGATGAAAGTCGAGTTCGAAGACGGAGCGGATGTGGCTGCCGTAATGAAGGAAGTATACGCAAACTGCAAGAAAGTTGAAGACGACTGCGAGATCTACCTCTAATGAATAAAAAACAGAAAACGCTTCTATGGCGGATCATAATAGCCGTCATATTCTTTGTTCCGCTCTATCTGATCTCAGAAGAGATCATACACATACCGGGATTCCCGGACTGGGCGCTCATAGTGCTCTTCCTTATCCCCTACCTGCTGGTCGGATACGATATAATCCGCAAGGCTCTTCTGGGAATCAAAAACGGACAGGTCTTCGACGAGAACTTCCTTATGACCATAGCGACCATTGGCGCTATAGCTCTGGGTGAGTACGGTGAAGGCGTTGCCGTAATGCTCCTCTATCAGATCGGCGAGCTTTTCCAGAGCTACGCCGTCGGCAAGAGCCGCAGGAACATCACGGAGCTCATGGATATACGCCCCGACTACGCTAATATCGAGGTGGACGGGCAGCTCGAGCAGGTCGATCCTGACGAGGTGGAAGTCGGCAGCATCATAGTAGTGCAGCCCGGCGAAAAGATCCCCCTCGACGGCGTTGTTGTGGAAGGCAATTCAAGCCTCAACACAAGCGCCCTTACAGGCGAGTCTCTTCCCAGAAAAGCCGAGGAAGGAAGCGAGGTCCTCTCGGGCAGCATCAATATGTCGGGCGTACTTAAGATACGCACAACGACGGAGTTCGACGAGTCCACAGCGTCCAAGATCCTGGACCTTGTGGAGAACGCTGCTTCCAGGAAATCAAAGTCCGAAAACTTCATCTCCAAATTCGCAAGGTACTATACCCCGATCGTTTGCATAGCGGCACTGGTCCTGGCTGTCGTTCCACCAGTTGTGATGATGCTGATGGGCGCGGATCTTTCCGGCCACCACGCCGTATGGCACATATGGAAGGACTGGATCTTAAGAGCCTGCACCTTCCTGGTCATCAGCTGCCCCTGCGCGGTAGTGATCTCTATTCCCCTGAGCTTCTTCGCGGGGCTCGGAGGCGCCAGCAGCCAGGGCATACTCATCAAAGGGTCCAACTTCCTTGAGACCATGTCTCAGGTCCGGACCATCGCCTTCGACAAGACAGGAACCATAACAAAGGGCAACTTTGTGGTCACAACGGTCCACAAGAGCCCCATAGACGAGAAAAAGCTCCTGGAGTACGCAGCCCACGCGGAAGCGCATTCTTCCCATCCCATCGCGCGCAGCGTAAGGGAAGCATACGGCAAGCATATCGATATGAACCGTGTTACGGATCTCGAGGAGATCAGCGGCCACGGCATAGTCGCGAAAGTGGACGGCGTAAGCGTCGCCATAGGAAACGACAAGCTGATGAACAAGCTCGGTATAGAGCACGAAGACTGCGAGCACGTCGGAACCATCCTTCATGTAGCTCTCGACGGAGTTTACAGCGGACATATAGTAATTGCCGACGAGATAAAGGAAAACTCCAAAGAAGCCATGGCAGCCCTTAAGGCCGCCGGCGTGGAAAAGCTTGTCATGCTGACAGGCGACGCTGAGAACGTGGCAAAGAGCGTTGCGGCAGAAGTAGGCCTTACTGATTATAGAGCGCAGCTGCTTCCCGCAGACAAGGTAAGCTGCGTTGAAGAGCTCCTTAAGGAGTGCACAGGAAACAAGCGCCTCGCGTTCGTTGGCGACGGTATAAACGACGCTCCCGTGCTTTCAAGAGCGGATATAGGCATAGCCATGGGCGCGCTTGGCTCCGACGCCGCTATCGAGGCCGCGGACGTAGTCCTGATGGACGACGATCCCAAGAAGATAGCAAAAGCCATAAAGATCTCGAGAAAGTGCATCAGCATAGTAAAGCAGAACATAGTATTTGCGCTCGGCATCAAGGTGATCTGCCTTGTGCTTGCAGCTCTTGGCATAGCTAACATGTGGGTAGCTATCATTGCCGACGTTGGCGTGATGATACTCGCTGTACTCAACGCTATACGCTGCCTGTTCGTAAAGAATCTGTAGAAAGGATCCGGAGATATCATAAGATGAAAGAGGGAAAAACTCTTGATCTTACAACAGGTACCATATGGAAGGTCCTCCTGGCCTTTGTGCTGCCGATCCTTGCAGGGACCCTGATACAGCAGCTCTATACCGTAGTTGATGCCATCGTGGTCGGCAAATTCGCCGGAAAAGCAGGCCTTGCCGCCATTGATTCGGTGTACACACTTTTCAAATTCCCGCTGAATTTCATGTCTGGACTGTCCGCGGGCGCGACTATAGTCGTGTCCCGGCAGTTCGGCGCAGGGGATGAAAAAAGGCTCAGCGATTCGATTACGTCGGCTTTCACCATCGCGATATCGCTGGGCCTTCTGTTCTCACTTATCGGTGCTCTGGCAGCTCCGGGGCTTATCGGCCTGATGTCCGTGCCCGATGAGATCCGCGGCCAGACGCTGGTCTATGTACGCATATACTTCGGCGGGCTGTGGACCATGACTCTGTACAACATGATCGCAGGCATACTCAGGGCTTTCGGCAACTCCAAAAGCCCTCTTCGCATACTCATCGTATGCTGCGTGATCAATATTGCCGGGGACCTGCTTCTTGTCGGAGCATTCCACATGGGCGTAGCGGGCGCCGCTATAGCCACAGTCCTTTCACAGCTGGTCAGCGTGATACTGGCTCTCAGAGCGTTGAAAAAGACGCACTCCGCAGCAAACCATTCCGGACACCACATAAACAAAAGAGGGATCATCTCGATGCTTTCCATCGGCCTGCCCCTTGCCCTTCAGAGCATACTGTTCCCGGTAGCGAACTCCATAATACAGGCTGCCATCAACAAGATGGGAACGGATATAATCGCGGCATGGGCGGTCTGCGGCAAACTGGATATGCTTATATGGTTCGTTGCCGACACGATGGCTCCTGCGCTGTCCACCTATACAGCCCAGAACATCGGAGCCGGAAAGAAAGAGCGGGTCGTAAAAGGCAATCTCACCGGACTGTGCTTCTCCGTAGGAACAGTCGCGTTTATAAGCATACTGCTGTTCCTGTTCCCCGGCCCTTTGGGCAATCTCTTCATAACAGCCCAGGACACAGCGGTGCTTTCACCTATGATAGTCCACTTTATGCGCATCATGGCGCCCTTCTACGTCTTCTACGCAGTGGCCGAGGCCTTTTCCGGAGCGTGCTGCGGGATGGGAGATACAGTAAGGCCCATGATAGTTACGCTCCTTTGCACCTGCGGACTCAGAGTGCTGGCAATATTCCTGATACTGCCGCACTTCGGCACCATGGACTGCATCGTATGGATATACGTTGCGTCGTGGATAGCCACAGGACTGGCATTCATATTCATGTTCATGAAAAAAGCGAAACAGCTATAACGTGTTCTCATACACAAATCATTGTGGTATACTTTATAATAATACTTTTTTGAAAGCAGGTATGAGATGAAAAGACGGAATCTGGCCATTATCGCATTGGTTCTTTTTTGCGTATGCATCCTTGCACTGACTGCATGCACCGCGCAAAGCAGCGGCAACAACGCTGCAAACAATGCCAACGCGGCTGATGAAAACACTGTGCCCGGCAACAACGCAGAGGACGATACCCTCCCCCACAACGGCATTCCTGTTGTGACCATCAACATCGATGAGTCGAAAGGAACTATCGCGGACATGCTTGCCAGCCCGAACCACGAGGTCTACACTTACGGCACGCTGTCGATCGATGTTCCGGAGGGCTTCCATTACAGCGATTACCCGGATCTTGATCTTAAAAGCTACAAGGATCTGGAGATCAGCCTGCGCGGGCGCGGCAATTCTACCTGGCACGTAAGCGAAAAGAAACCGTTCAAGATCAAGCTTGATAAAAAGGAAGATATCTTCAGCTTCGGAAAAAACAAGCACTGGGTGCTTCTTGCCAACGCGCTCGATCCGTCCCTCATCAGGAACAGAATCACTTACAGGCTCTGCGAGACGCTGAACTTTGATTACACGCCGCAGGGCGTTCCTGTGGATCTTGTGATGAGCGGGAGCCAATACGGCACCAGATACCTCGGAAGCTACCTCCTGGGCGAAAATATCCGCGTCGGTGAGAACCGCCTGGACATAGGCGAGCTGGAAGAGGACGACGTTGACATGCCCGGCATCAGCGGCGGTTACCTGATCCAGAACGCTCTGCAGGTACCGGAAGGCTCCCCGAACAGATTCATTACCAAGCGCGGGGAGACCTGGGCCACAGACACGCCTTCCTTTGACCTGATAGACGGCGGGTATAAAAACGACGCGCAAAGAGACTACATCAGAAACCATCTCAATACTGTCGAGGACGCGCTTTTTGAAGGCGGCGATGCGTATAAGGAGTTTTTGGACGTAAAGGCTGCGGCAAGCTACTGGCTGATCAACACTCTGGCCGGAAATCTCGATGCATACAAGACAAGCAGCACATACATCTACAAGGTGCGCGACACAGACGGCACAACAGGCAAGATGTACTGGGGGCCGATCTGGGATTATGACTACGCCTGGGATCAGAACGAGACGTACGAAGGCATGCGGGCAGGCCATTCGTGGGTGAAGCCCCTGTTCACGGACCGCTCTGAAGGCGGCTTCCTGGAGGAAGTAAAAAAGCAGTGGGCGCTGCTGAGGGATGACGCCAAAAAGATAGCAGCAGACGGCGGCCTTATAGACCAGTATTACGAAGAAACAAAGCTTTCCGCCCAGCAGGACCATCTGATAGACCCGGACGGCAAGAACACAGGCGCCGAATACAGTTATAAAGAGCAGGTCGAACACCTGAAAACATGGATCAGAAACAGGATAGACTGGCTCGACGAAAACATAGATTCGATCGACGCGATGGTACACACCATAACGTACGTCGTGGACGGCAAAGTCGTTGACAGGGATTACTGCGAGGTGACGGAATCCCTCATGCTGCGCGCGACAGCGCCTGATAAGGAAGGCTTCATATACAAAGGCTGGGAGGACGAGGACGGCAACATTTACGAGTTCGATATCGAAACAGACCACGATACAACACTTACAGCAAAGTACATCGACGAGAAGGACGCTCCGCTGCCTTCCGATATCATCTTTGCCAAGAGCGATGACGCCATCCGCTTCGATCCCGAAAACAAGGTCTACCTGATGCAGTGGTACGTGCTTCCCGCCGATGCGTTCTTCAGGAATGTTGAATTTACGAGCAGCGATGAAAACATCGCCAGCGTGAACGAAGACGGCGAAGTGACCATACTGGCGCCGGGCACAGTTACGATCACAGTTACAACTGTAAACGGAATAAGCCGGGATTTCAGGCTGGTGATCACCGAAGACGAGCTGCCCCGTCCGGAAAAGATCGCTCCGGAGCAGGACGTGATCCGCATGAAGGTCGGAGAAGAGACGCATATCGTAATGCACACGGAGCCCGCCATCTCCAGATTCGACGAGTACACTTACGGAAGTGAAAACTCTGATATAGCGGAAGTGGATGTCCTTGGAATAGTCGAGGCTGTCGCGGAAGGTACCACACGCATCCACGTTAGCGCAAACACATATACAGACAGCGGCGATACTATCAGCTGCGACACCTGGGTCACAGTGATAGTGGAGCCTTGATCCTGGTCCAAGCGCACCCGAAAAGAGCAATGAAAACCCCTGCTTTTCCTTCAGTTTTGGGAAGAACAGGGGTTTTAGAAATGACGGGAAATATTCCCAAAAAAGTTTTTTGTCAGGTTTCTGGCCTCTCATCCGTATTATGGGTGAGAACACTTTCAGGAGAACGCATTTGATGTCTCAATTGGATCCAAAAGAAGCAGAACGGCTGGTAGACACGTATTCCGACATGATCCTAAGGATCAGCTGGCACTACCTCAGGTCTGCCGCCGACGCCGACGATATCTGTCAGAACGTGTTCCTGAAGCTGCTTTCGGGCAATCACAGTTTCGAAAGTCCCGAACACGAAAAGGCCTGGATCATCAGGACCGCGATAAACGCCTGCAAGGATGAGCTCAGGCAGGCAAGAAGGAATGTCGTAGTGCTGGACGAGAGCCTCAAAGTGGCAGCAGAAGAGCCCGCCACGGGCGAGGTGCTGGACGCTGTGAAGCGCCTGCCGCTCAAGTACAGGGAAGTCATCTATCTCTACTATTACGAGAGTTATTCCGTAAAGGAGATAGCAGAACTTCTCGGTAAGAGCCAGGATGCTGTCATGAAGCAGCTCAGCAGGGGCAGGAAGAAACTCAGAGAATTTTTGGAGGACGAAAATGGATAGGGATCAGGCAATTAAAGGATACAAAGAGGCTGTGGAGGAGCTGCGCTTTTCTGCAGCGGCCAAAGCAGGGATGAAGGAACGGCTGCTGGCTACTTCCGGCGCCGGGCGGGAAACTTCAAGGGCAGCGGCCCGCGAAGGCATCTTTACCCTTCTGGAAAGACGCTTCCGCTTAAAACCCGCCGTTGCGGCGCTGCTTGCTGTTGTGATAGTGCTCTGTGCGACAACCGGAGCCCTGGCCGCGACTGGCACGCTTTCAAAGATGTTCGGTTTCTGGGCAGACGACGAATTCATAAGCTGGGGAGAGATGGTCCGTGTACCATTTGATATGGAGAAGTATTACGAGTACGCGGATCAGCAAGTTCTGGGAACGGAAGACTCGCCGGATTATTATACGGTCTTCGAAACCGAAGAGGAACTGACAAAAGCCACCGGTCTTAAGCTCACTCACACTGACGACGTGAAGCTTAAAGATATAGTCTTCGATGTCAGTGAGAAGTACCACATCGTGCACTTGTGTATAGTCAACGCGACAGCAGAAGGACAGACATACACCATCAACGCGCAGTTTGCCCTGGATGGTTTTGAAAATGATCTGGGTTACGGCACAGGCAGCTACCGTTCGAAAAAGATCGTGGAATATGCCGAGGGCAAAAAAGCCATCTACATTGTGAATAGTAACAAGGTGCCCGTCTACGGCAAGAACGGCAACGTCTCTGGCCATGCACACTCTCTGGCTGTCTACTTCGAAGAACAGGGCATCCAGTATCAGGTATATACAGTCGATACTGAGGAAGGCCGTGCCTTTGCAGACGCAGTCATCAGGTCCTTCCACGGTAACTGAGACCGTTGCTTAAGAGCACCAATCTAAAACATGAAAAGCGCTTCTGCATTCAGATGGCTGATCCTGTGCATCTCTTCTTCTGAAAAATCCATTTGATCAAGGATATCAAAATAACGCTCCATGATTTTTGCTGGTTCAACGCTTCTGCTGAAGGGCCAGTCTGTAGCGAAGAGAAGTCTCTCTGTTCCGAATTCTCTTAATATCGTATTTGTCTTTTTTATACCGTACCTGTCCACAAAATCCGGAAGGATCGATGAAATGTCGAAAAACGCATTCAGTTTTACGGCATCTTTCCACTGAAATCCGCCAAGATGACATACGATGACCTTTAATCCGAAGTGTCTATCCATCCAGCGTCCTATTCTTTCCGGAGAACAATACTCATCTCTGTCCTGCTCTCTTGCACTGGAAGGATATGAATGAACAGCAATGACGCGGTCATGTTTTACAGCATACTCAGCGATTATATCATTATACGCATCATCAATATTCATCCCGCTGTTATTGGGGTGAAGTTTGATGCCGCAAAATTTTGTATGCGCAAAGGTTTTCTGTATCTGCGCGCATATGCTTTCTGCAGTATTCCTTGTATCCACATCGGCAAAGCAATGAAACCTGCAATCCTTTTCGCAAATGCTAAGCATATTCTGATGAACTGCATCAATCGTAAAGTCCATGGACATCAGCCAGGGATCATTAAAAGGCATAACTACTGCTTTTTGAATATTGAATTGATCCATGAGCCTCCGGTAACCGGCAGCAGTTGCAAAGGAAAACTCATCGTCTGAATCCGGGTTGGCAGCATGAACCTCATCCGGAATGATATGCACATGTGCATCGATCTTCGGAATCTCTCTCCAATTCATATCAGCGCTCCTCCAGGCACTTACAATCGAATTAAATCGTAATTTCAATCGTAAATTTTTACGATTGATGTTTTACTCTTTTTCCGTATTCCAACGCTTTTCATTAGCTCAATTCGCTACATAGAACAGTATTATCAACTATAGCAGAAAAAGCGGTTATAACCGCCTTTTCTGCTTTTCTTAATAAAGCGTTATCGCTCTTGATCGTCTCTGTATGTAAATGCTTTTACAACTGGTCGAACTATCAATAGCCCAATTATCAATAAAGCGATTGCAGCAATGATCACAGCGCGCCTAAAACCATCCGCAAAACCAAGATTATCTGGTATTTCTTCTAAATCGACTTCTTTGAACCATTTTCCATCTTGACGATCTTCGGCCTTTGGCACGTAAAGATAAAATTTCGATTGATCTTTGTGCTTTAACTTCACCTCGAAGACCAAATGCTCCGGCAGATATTGATACCATTTTGGATCCGCATGTAAAAATATACTTTCAACAACATCTCTATGCGCGACAGGATAATCTGCGTCTTTAGCAGTATCAGCAATCAGTTGTTTTTTAAGCATATAAACATAGTATTCCGATCTCGAGATCACATTGCGTTTGGAGTATGTTCTTGCAGTATTCACATACAATGCAAACAGAAATACTCCGGCAACGATAATTGAGATAACAACTTTTACTACTTTTTGTTTATTCATATGTTTGCGGATGTTCCGGTCCAAACTTCGAGCCCTTTAATCAATCTGGTACCAAAAGTATAGTATGCAAAATTTAGTATATTCCAATTACATTACTTACTTACTACTTCCCAATATCCACCACGGGCCGAGCCATGTCGGATCAAACGTCCACTATCGCGTAATGCCTTGATGTTTCTTTCAATAGTCCTTACAGTTACATTAAATTGTTCCGCAAGAGCTTTTGCAGAGATTTTATCATTGTTTACAATAGCTATTATTATTTTATCCTGTATATCTTTTGGTTCACCGACATTTTCACCGACATTACCGACATTTTCACCGACACGGCTCGGTGCAATGTTACGGTATAAATTGACCCTGAACATGTCATCGAATTCTATAAACTCAGGATCTCGCAGGCCGTATTCCTTTGCAACAGCAATAATCCTTTTAATACCTGTTCCCCAGGATTCCACAAGTCCCATCTGGCTGAACACATTTGCGATGGCTCTGTTTCTGATGCTTGAACGGCCGTTCATCATCGCCTCATAGGTCAGACCATTATATAGTCCCCCGGGAGATGTGACTTCAAGTCTGTCATCATAAACAGCGACCTGCACACAGGATTCCTCCGTATAGCTTCTGTGACAGTGTGCGTTAATGATCATCTCTCTTATGGCGGCAACAGGAAGTTCATATGATTCTCTTCTTACCAGCCCATCTATAACAGCGCCCAGCCGGATGTTCCGTAAAACAAAATCTACTGCAGCCTCTATCTGTTCGTAAAGAGGGCCGGTATAGTCGCGATGATCCAGAAATACGGTTCTTTCAGTTCCCTTGAATACAGCGCACTGAGTTTTGGAAAACTGAAAATAGTCAGAAGACAAAAGCACAAAGGCATTGCTTGCATCCATTGTTCCGTTATTATCTTTAAGAAGCTTCCAATTAACAAGCTGCGCTTTGGTAACAGGCCGGTTCTCAAGCCCTGTTTGGCTTCTAAAAGACTTGACGTCGCTACAAAGCTTCCTAATGGCCTTATCGGTTACTTTATAACCTATACATGTCTGCTCATCCCAAGAGATGCGGCTGCCCTCCATCTCAAGCTCTTTTATCTTTTCCTGATTTGCCAGTCTTGTAGTTCCGGCGACCCGAATATAAGTGCCTTTATCTTTACCTTTCGACTTCAAATAATATGGCCTGTTCTGCCCGGGTTCAATCGTGACTTCAATTACAGTCTTTCCCTCGACAGTCTTTGGCTCTATGTCCGGAACGATCTGCGGAATACAGGAATCGGACACCACACTGGCAATGGCGTCCATTGTAGAAAACACCAGGTCCTCACTGATCCCTACAACCGTCCGAGTCTGGTCTTCAACGCCTACGACAATAGTACCACCCTGCGTGTTAGCAAACGCGATCACCGTTTTTATATATTTGCTCGAATCCTTGGGTAATTCCACCTTGAATTCCAGGTTCTTGGATTCGCCTTTTATTATTTCATCTATAGTCATATATTTACCACCCTTAGAGCTAATACGCTTGAATACTATTATATCATATTACCTCTATTTGCTGTTCAAAATCTCAATAATCATAAAGGCTTTGATGGTAAACACTTTTGCAGGAATACTTGAAGTTAATCCCAAAGCTCTCACCATACCGGACATCGATACCTATATAGGTCTGATGCACACTCTGTTTGCTCTGGAAGACAGATATGGGCTTACAGCAGATATTGACGATGATGGATCTGTCGTTTTTAAGATCGATCGAAGCCAGTCCGTGCAAGCCGATGCCTTCTACAAGGAAGCTGAGTGCTGGGCCAAGATATCTCACCAATACAAGAACGGAGAGATCGATAAAGACTCTTACGATCAGTTCCGTTATACCTATCCTGAGCAGAATCCCGACTACCGCCATATTCCTCAGCTTTCTCCTGATCTGGAAAAACAGCTTCGCAAAGCTGCAAAAAAGGCTCTTAAGGAATGATTTTCTGTCTCCGCTGCAGAGCTTTATTCCACGTAAAAAGCCCCTCGCTGCTTAATCTGCAGTCAGGGGCTTATATAATACAGTTAACTCTTAAGCCGCTGGTTTTTATTCCAGGACCCGCAAGCCACTTGATACACAGAATAATGCGTTTTTAGTCCGTGTTATCAAAGTGTTATCAAAAGAATTCTGTGAAGCCAGAACCCGTTGAAATTACTGGGTTTCTTCGGCTCTTGCTACTATTCGTATTCCACCGTGGCGGGGGGCTTGGGTGTGAAGTCGTAGAGGACGCGGTTGATGCCGGGGACCTCGGTGGTGATGCGCTGCACGAGGCGGTCGATCAGGTCGGCGGGGAGGTGCTCTACGGTAACTTCTACGACGTCCACGGTATTGATGGCGCGGATGATGCAGGGCCAGTCGAAGGTGCGCTTGCCGTTCTTGATGCCGGTGGACTTGAAGTCGGGCACGACGGTGAAGTACTGCCAGACTTTGCCCTCAAGGCCGGCTTTGGCGAACTCTTCGCGAAGGATGGCGTCGGACTCGCGGACGGCCTCGAGCCTGTCGCGTGTGATGGCGCCCACGCAGCGGACTCCCAGGCCGGGGCCGGGGAAGGGCTGGCGGAAGACCATGCTGTCGGGAAGGCCCAGGGCTTTGCCGACGACGCGGACCTCATCCTTATAAAGGAGCTTGACGGGCTCTACGAGCTCGAAATCCTTCATGTCTTCTGGAAGGCCTCCGACGTTGTGGTGGGCCTTGATGCCATCCTTGGATTCCAGGATGTCCGGGTATATGGTGCCCTGGCCGAGGAAGCTGATGCCGGAGAGCTTGCGGGCTTCTTCGGCAAAGACCTCTATGAAGATGCGGCCTATGATCTTGCGCTTGGTCTCCGGGTCGGAGACGCCGGCAAGAGCGTTGAGGAAGCGGTCGACTGCGTCCACGTATACGAGATTGAGGTCGAACTCCTCGCCGAAGACTTTGCAGACCTGCTCGGGCTCGCCTTTGCGCAGAAGGCCGTGGTTGACGTGCACGCAGGTGAGGCGCTTGCCTATGGCTTTGGAGATGAGCGCCGCGCAGACGGAGGAGTCTACGCCGCCGGAAAGGGCCAACAGCACCTGACCGTCCGGGCCGACCTGCTTGTTGATGGCTGCGATCTGCTCTTCTATGAACGCCTGGGCGAGCTCGGGAGTTGTGATCCTCTGCATTGATTCTGGTCTTACATCTGTTTGCATTATTCTGTGCTCCTTTTGGTAAATGAATGTATTAGTGTGACAGAGAACCGTCCCCTTGTCACATTATTTGTTTTTGAGGATAACGTCGTGGGCTCCGCCTTCAACGATCGATGTTGCGGATACCAGAGTAAGCTTGGCTTTTTCCTGGAGGTCCTTGATGTTGAGGACGCCCACGTTGCACATGGTGGAGCGCACCTTGGCAAGGCTCTGGCGGACGCCGTCGGACAGCGGGCCTGCGTACGGGACGTAGGAATCCACGCCTTCCTCGAAGGTGAGCTTCTGATCGCCGCCGAGGTCGTAGCGCTGCCAGTTGCGGGCGCGGTTGCTGCCCTCGCCCCAGTACTCTTTAACATAGGTGCCATTGACGAGCAGCTTGGCTGTGGGAGATTCGTCGAATCTGCTGAAGTAGCGGCCCAGCATGAGGAAATCGGCGCCCATGGCAAGTGCCAGGGCCATGTGGTAGTCGTAGACTATGCCGCCGTCGGAGCAGATGGGGATGTAGACCCCGGTCTCTTTAAAGTACTGGTTGCGCGCTTCGGCGACTTCGATGACGGCTGTTGCCTGGCCGCGGCCGATGCCCTTGGTCTCGCGGGTGATGCAGATGGAACCGCCGCCTATGCCGACCTTGATGAAGTCCGCACCGGCGTCTGCCAGGAAGCGGAAACCGTCAGCGTCCACGACGTTGCCTGCGCCTACGCGCATTTCGGGATAATTGGTATGTATCCAGTCCAGGGTGCGGCGCTGCCATTCGGTGTAGCCTTCGGAAGAATCTATGCACAGCACGTCCACGCCGGCTTCTACGAGGGCCGGAACGCGCTTTTCGTAATCCCTGGTGTTGATGCCCGCGCCTACCATGTAGCGCTTTTTCTTGTCCAGAAGCTCCATGGGGTTGGACTTGTGGGCGTCGTAGTCCTTGCGGAAGACGAAGTACAGCAGGCGGCCGTCTTCGGAAAGGACCGGCAGCTGGTTGAGCTTGTTTTCCCAGAGTATGTCGTTGGCCTCGGCGAGGGTGACGCCTTCCTTGGCGCAGATGAGTTTTTCGACCGGGGTCATGAACTCGCGGACCGGGGTGGCCGGATCCATGCGGCTGACGCGGTAGTCCCTGCTGGTGACTATGCCCAAAAGCTTGCCGTCGGCAGTACCGTCTTCTGTAACGGCGACAGTGGAATGGCCTGTGCGGGCTTTTAGTGACACGATGTCAGCAAGGGCCTGATCCGGGCGGACGTTGGAATCCGACGGAACAAAACCGGCCTTGGTGCCTTTGACGCGGGCTACCATTGCAGCCTCGTCTTCTACAGTCTGGGAACCGTAGATGAACGAGATGCCGCCTTCCTGGGCGAGAGCCACGGAGAGCTTTTCCCCGGAAACTGACTGCATTATAGCAGATACCATGGGGATGTTGAGCTTGATCTCGGGCTCCTCTCCTTTTTTGAACTTAACGAGCGGTGTGGACAGATCCACGTTTACGGGCATGCAGTCAGGACCGGTGTAGCCGGGTACGAGAAGGTACTCGCTGAAGGTCCTTGACGGTTCGTTGAAATACTGTGCCATTACTCCTCCGATCTTTATATATGCAAAAGCTGTTTATTGACGTTTAGTTCAGGACGCCGAGGTACTCCTCCAGGAGCTGGCCGGAGGCGTGGATCTCGGTGGCAGGGCCTACGCCTATGTAGCGTATGTGCCAGGGCTCGGAAATAAAGCCCGTCGTCTCGCCGGGGCTGTCCTTGGTGCCGTCAGTGTAGCGGATTATGAAGCCGTACTCGTGGCAGTGCTCCGCGACCCACTTGCCTTCCTTGGTGGTGCCGAAATCCCTGGAGAGGTCAAAGTTTTCGGTCTTGCCGCCCACGTCGAGGGCGAGGCCTGTCTGGTGCTCGGACTGGCCGGGCCTGGCGCTGATGGTGTCAGCGTATTCCTTGCCGTAGTTCTTGACGTACTGGTTGTAGAGCCTGTCCCTCTGGTAGGCGTAGGAGCGGTAGCCAGTGCGCATCTTGAGCTCTATCTCCTGCTCGGCGGCGGCTTCGACCATCTTTTCGAAGGCCTCGGCTGCGACTTTGCGGAGCTTGTCGGTCTCGCCCTTCTTGCCCACGCCGCTGACCGCGTACTTGACGGTGACAAGGTCGTCCGGAGCGTAGTCTTCAGCAAGAGCGTGGCTGCGGTTTACGAGCAGCAGCCAGTTATCGTCCACGACCTTGATCTCCTTGGCCTGGCCGGTCTTGGGATCCACGGTGTAGTCCTGCATCTGGGCGGCCATCTGCTTTGGCGTAAGGCCGGACGGATCCGAAGGCGTTACCGGGGTGACCGGGGTGGTGTTGGACGTGTTGTTTGTATTGTTGGTGTTGTTCTGTGTATTGGTGTTTTTAGAGTTGTTGGAATTGTTTGTGTTGTTTGTATTGTTTGCTGCGTTGGACGGTACGGTGTTGTCTGTACTGTTGGCCGGAACGTCGCCCCCCGGAGCGACCGTGTTGGAAGCGTTGTTCGACGGGCTCGGAGTGCCATTTGTGCCGTCATTTCCGAACTTTTTGCCCACTACCGCGCTTGCAACTAAACTTGCAACTAGGATAATTGCCAGCGCCGCAAGGTATGTTTTGCTGATCTTGCGCTTTGCTCTGCTCATCTTTTCCTCCTCCCAAATATATCCCCTTTTTAATGCTTTATTATACAACAAAACTGCCCCTTCTGTCAGCAGTTGATTTGAAGAAAAGGCAGTTAATTTTTATCGGCTGGCTTTCCACTTTTCGATGGCGTCGACCACCAGGTCCAGACTGTACGGCTTGGCAAAACCAGTGGTGCTGAAGCTCAGGTCGTAGTACTTGGCCTGGCCCCACATCTCGCCGGTGAAATCATGGTGGTACTTGGCGCGGCTGTGGTCCGTGGCGGAAATTGCGCGCTGTGCGCCCTCTTCATCTATGCGGTGGCGCGCCTCGGAGCGCTGTACTCGCACCGGTGTGGCGGCATGGATGAACAGCTTGAAGCAGTTTGGGTCGTCTCGCAGGATGTAGTTTCCGCAGTGGCCGAAGATGATGGCGCACTTTTCGGTGGCGGCGATGCGGCGCACCACCTCCACCTGGGCGGCGTAGAGCTCGTCCAGCGGATCCAGGTTCTGCTGTATGGTGTATGCGTAGGTGGCATAGTCGTAGACCGCGCTGTGGCGCATGAGCTTTTCGTGCTCCGTTACGAAGCGCTCGGGAAGGCCGGATTCAGCGATCTCCATGGACACGAGCTCGTCGTTGGAGAAGATCCTGGCGCCGAGCTTTTCAGCAAGGTCGCGGGCCAGAAGGTCGCCGCCGGAACCGAACTCCCAGTCTATAGTGATTATAAGCTTGCCGGGGTCCAGGACGGCTGCCTGGGCACTGGCCATGGCGGCTTCGCGGCGGGTCTGTGTGCCGCAGAACTCCATGAGGGGCTTTTGCAGGCGCGCCATGATGGGCTTCATCACCGGGCCGACGCAGACCGCAAGGATGATGGTGCCTTCGCGAACGCCCACAAGGCCGCGGAAGAACACCAGCGAGATTATTGCGGCTATGACAACGACTGAAACGTCGAAGAAGAGCTTGGCTTTGGGGATAGCCCAGCCAAGACGCTTGGAGATGGCGGCTATGGCGCCGTCGGCCGGGGCCGAGATGAGCTGCGCCGAGGTGTAGATTATCACGCCCAGGGCTATCAGCGGTATGCACGCGATAAGGTAGATGAGCCTTCCGGCGTAGTTTACCGGGTCTGGCAGGAACGCCAGCATCATCTGGGCGGCGGTGATGAAGTAGCCGAACACCAGCGACTGAGCGATCTCCAGCAGCATGTAGGGCTTAAAATCCCTGCCCAAAAACAGCAGCTGGATGACCAGGAACACCAGGTAGATGATGGTGGTGAGCGTTCCGAGGTTTAAGGCCGTGTTTCCGCGGCTTATGAGGATGTTGTGGATGACGTTGGGGATGCTCGTTGTGGGGCTTGCGCCAAGGGATGAGCGCGCGGCCAAAACCACGGAGATGGCCAGGATGAACTGGCCCACGCAGTACACGAGCAGGCGTTTGGCGATGTTTGAGGCTGAAAGTTTACTCTTCATTTCTTTTTACTCGGTTCGTAGAGCGGTAACGGGATCTTTGCGGGCTGCGGCGCGCGACGGAATAAGGCCGCCTATTACCGTGAGGATGACGCTGATGATGACCAGCGCTACCCCGCCGATGGGCGGCAGTATGGCGCTCACGTCGTTGTTGCCGGCCAGCGAGTGGATCAGAGCGTTGCCCGGGATGAGCAGCAGCAGCGAAACACCCACGCCTATGAGGCCGGCCAGAAGCCCTATTATGAAGGTCTCCGCGTTGAAGACCTGTGATACGTTGCGTTTTGAGGCGCCTATGGCGCGCAGTATGCCTATCTCCTTGGTGCGTTCGAGCACGGAGATGTAGGTGATTATGCCTATCATGATGGAGGAGACCACCAGGGAGATCGCGACGAAGGCTATAAGGACGTAGCTTATCGTATCAACTATAGTAGTTACAGAGGACATTAAAGTTGCCACGTAATCCGTGTAGGTTATGACCTTGTCGTCCTCGCCGGCATCCTTCTTCTGGCTGTTGTACTCATCGATCATGGCGACAAGAGCCGTCTTGCTGTTGAAATCCTTCGGGTAGATGAGGATAGTCGACGGCTTGCCGCGGTCCGCGTAGTTGAGCTTGTTGAGGTTGCCTTCATAGCTCGCCCTGTTTTTGGACATCATTGACATCATCAGCTCCTGCAGCTGGGCGGCGTCGATATTTATGTTGATGGCACCGCTGAAGGCGTCCACGTCCACCTTGAATGCGCGGCGGAAGTTTCTGGACAGCTGGCTCATGGCCTGCTGCATCTTGCCCTGAAGCTGCCCCGAAAGCTGGT
This sequence comes from Bacillota bacterium, assembly GCA_017443515.1. GTDB lineage: Bacteria > Bacillota > Clostridia > Peptostreptococcales > Anaerovoracaceae > RUG13409. The sequence continues at coordinate 59,079 of JAFRXM010000003.1, forward strand.
CCATGACCTGCTTTATTATCTTGTTGAACTGGGCCTGGATTATGGGCTGCACCTGTTCGGAGAGCTTGCCGGACGCGTCGGAAAGCTGCTGGCGTAGCTCGTCTGCGTTTACTACATCATTTATTCCGTTCGATATAATAGCTCTACCTTCTTCCGAGGCCAGGTACTGCGCGAAGCCCTGCGCAAAGGCAGCGGCGTCGGCAGCCGGGTCTATGTCGGTAGTTTTGGTGTAGCTGTCGATCGCGGACTGGATCAGAGGCTGCAGGGCCTCCGGCGAGACCTTTACGTCCACGTCCTTAAACACCTCGCGCAGGTCCACGTTGGCAAGCTCCGAGAAGTCCAGCTGCGAAAAGTCTATCGTAAGGTTCGAAAGGTCCAGGTCCGTAAGGCCCGAAAGGTCTATGTTCAGCGCGTTCTGATCGAAGGAGAAGGCGTTCATGAGCTTATCGCCGTCAATCGAAAAGATCTTGGACAGATCGAAGCCTTCCGGTTCTTCCTCTTCGCCGAAGGGCTTTCCGGTGAACACGTCGGTCTCCGGGTCCGCGAGCTGAGCCTTTACAGCCTTGCTTTCCGCGGAAACGTCCATCACGTGCTCCAGAAGGGTCCTGGGGAAGCCCACGCCGTAGCTGAGCATGGTTGCGTTGGAATCCTCCATTGGGCTCACCACGCCGACTATCGAAAGCTTTTCGCCGTTTTCCACCAGACCGCGCATGTATTCCTTGTTGTCGGTCTTGTCCACGTAGACCTGGTAGGTCTCGTCGTACTCGTAGTAGTCAGCCGCGTTCACTAAACTGAACTCCAGTCCGATAAAATCGCTGTATTTGTAGGTGTTGATGTCGGTCTCGAGGCTGACGTCCTCGCCGCTGTTGTATTTCTGGATCATCTCGTCCAGTTCCGCGGCGTTCTTAAGCCCCAGAGCGTAAAGCGTCAGATCGGTAATAGTGTGCCTTCCGGAGAGCACCAGCACGCATTCCCTGTAGTTTTCCGGCCAGCGCCCCGCCTCCACCTGGTACTGCTCCTGGTAGAGGGCAGACTCCTGCGGAAGGGCAAAGAATATGTTGCTGTCCATCATCGCAAAACTCGAGAAGCTGCCGTACGACACGCCCAGCGACGAGAGTGTCTGGTCCGGGTGGATCTGACGGTAGCCGTCCGCGCCGTCAAGCCTGAATATCTGCGGCGACACGGAGTACTTGTACTCCAGCGAGGTGGACAGGCTGTCTATCTTTTCGCGGTTGGAATCCAGGTAGGTCTTAAAGGACCTGAGATCATTTGACGACACTCCGGCGAACATGGTGTTTACTATATGGCGCTCCGTCACGTCGCCCTTTTCGGCGTTTGGATCCGCATTCTCGGCGGCTTCCTTCCTGGCGTCGGCCATCTGCTCGAACACCGAACCGTAATCCAGACCGGCCGAACTGATGGTTACCGGGTATTCTGACAGCGTGTCTTCTTCTATATTTTTAATGTAGGTGTTGGCGCCGTTTGAAAGCGACAGGATCAGCGCTATGCCGATGATGCCGATAGACCCCGCGAAAGCCGTCAGTATCGTGCGCCCGCGCTTGGTCCAAAGGTTGTTGAACGACAGCGCCAGCGAGGTGAAAAAGCTCATGGACGCCCTGCCCATGTTCCTGTGGACGGCCTCTTTTGCGGCGGCTTCCGGCACGAAGGGGTCGGAATCGCTTATGACGCGTCCGTCGCGCAGCTGCACTATGCGCGTTGCGTACTGTTCGGCAAGCTCCGGGTTGTGCGTTACCATCACCACCAGGCGGTCTTTTGCCACTTCCTTCAAAAGGTCCATTACCTGTATGCTGGTGTGAGTGTCCAGGGCGCCGGTGGGCTCGTCGGCGAGCAGGATATCCGGGTCGTTAACAAGGGCGCGCGCTATGGCTACGCGCTGCATCTGGCCGCCCGACATCTGGTTGGGCTTCTTGTGGAGCTGGTCCCCGAGGCCCACCTTTGTGAGAGCCTCGGCTGCCCTGCGCCTTTTTTCGGCGCGCGAAACACCGGAGATGGTGAGGGCCAGCTCTACGTTTGCCAGGATAGACTGGTGCGGGATGAGATTGTAGCTCTGGAACACGAAACCTATGGTGTGATTGCGGTAGGAATCCCAGTCGCGGTCGCTGTACTTGCGCGTGGAGACATCGTTTATGATCAGGTCCCCGCTGTCGTAGCGGTCCAGGCCGCCGATGATGTTAAGAAGCGTGGTCTTACCCGATCCGCTGGGCCCCAGCACGGCTACGAACTCGTTGTCGCGCAGCGCAAGACTGACGCCTCCCAGCGCCACCTGCACAAGATCACCTGTACGGTATTCTTTTCGGATATCCTTGATCTGAAGCATTACTTGAAGCTGACCGTCTTGAGCCAGTTCGTGAAATCAGCCTTTCTGCTGCTGTACTTGGAGGATTCGCACACGAACTGCACCAGCCAGAAGGCCTTTTCGGACTCGTGCATGGTCGTGTAGTAGTGATACTGCACCTTGGAATCCGGGTTGGTGAAGTCGTACTCGAACACAGGAACGCTGCCCTCCTTGGCGATGGCGCCGGGGTTTCTGGCCGCGTTTGCGGTCTTGCAGAGCTCGGCGTACTGATCCAGAGTTATGGAGACTCCGCCCAGCAGCGATTTGTCCTCGCGGAGCACGAAAATGGCCGTATCGAAGTTCTCGAAGCACTTGGTGTAGCCTTCATAGTCCGTGGCTTTGAAGCTGTCGTTGAGCTTTATGGAAAGCTCTTCGATGGTGAATTCCTTTTCCTTGGCGCTTCCGCAGGCGGCCAGGCCGAACACCATCAGTGCCGCCAGCATTAGCGCGATGATCCTTTTGGTCATGTTCTTGTTCCTTTCCGGGCGCTAAGTCCGTCCCCTATGCTTTTCTTGCGACGCCGCTGTCGATGGCTGCCTGTGCAACTGCTTTTGCAACTGCCGGGGCAACGCGCTCGTCAAGGGCGTTAGGTATTATGTAATCTTCGCAGAGTTCTGCGTCAGAAACGAGTCCGGCAAGCGCTTTTGCAGCCGCTACCTTCATCTCTTCGTTGATGTCGCTGGCGCGCACATCGAAGGCCCCGCGGAAGATGCCGGGGAACGCCAGCACGTTGTTGATCTGGTTGGGATAGTCGCTGCGGCCGGTCGAAACGATCCTTGCGCCGCCTGCTTTGGCCTCGTCCGGGAAGATCTCCGGCGTGGGGTTTGCGCACGCGAAGATGATGGCGTCCTTGTTCATGGTCTTTACCATCTCTTTGGTGACGGTGCCCGGCGCGGAAACGCCGATGAACACGTCGGCTCCCACTAAAGCGTCGGCAAGGCTTCCCTTGATGTTATCCGGGTTGGTAGCCTGGGCCATCTCTTCCTTGATCCAGTTGAGCCCTTCGCGGCCCCTGTAGATGGCGCCTTTGCGGTCGCACATCACGACGTTCTTAGCTCCGGCGGAAAGCAGCAGCTTTACAATGGCTGTTGCCGCAGCGCCGGCTCCGCTGGTGACGATCTTGACGTCCGAAAGCTTCTTGCCCACGATCTTAAGAGCGTTTGTAAGGCCCGCCAGAGTAATGACCGCTGTGCCGTGCTGGTCGTCGTGGAAGATGGGGATGTCGCACTTTTCCTTGAGCTTGCGCTCTATCTCAAAGCACCTGGGCGCGGAGATGTCCTCCAGGTTGATGCCGCCGAAGCTGCCGGACATGAGCCATACCGCATTCACGAACTCGTCCACGTCTTTGGTCTTGACGCACAGAGGCACTGCGTCCACGCCGCCGAAAGCCTTGAAGAGCACGCACTTTCCTTCCATTACCGGCATGCCTGCTTCCGGGCCTATGTCGCCCAGGCCAAGAACCGCGGTGCCGTCGGTTATGACGGCGCAGAGGTTGCCGCGCAGCGTGAGGTCGTAGCTCTTTTCGATGTCCTTTTGTATCTCCAGGCAGGGCTGAGCCACACCCGGGGTATAGGCCAGCGACAGGTCTTCCTTGGTCTTAAGAGGCACTGTCGGCACGGTCCTGAACTTGCCTTTCCATTCTCCGTGAAGTCTTAGAGATTCCTTTGCGTAATCCATTTTGTTGTTCCTTTCGTAGTTTGCTATACTGTTCTATTTGCTATTGGTTTGTAACTGTGTTTTAGTTGCGCCCTCTACACCATCTTTTCGGGCCGGACGTACTCGTCGAACTGTTCGGGTGTAAGAAGGCCCAGATCTGATGCCGCCTCGCGCAGCGTGACGCCCTTGCTGTGCGCGTACTTTGCGATCTTCGCGGCGTTCTCGTAGCCGATGTAAGGATTCAGTGCCGTCACCAGCATGAGGCTCTTTTCAAGGTTTTCCGCCATCTTTTCGCGGTTCGGCTTAAGACCCGCCAGGCAGTTGGCCCTGAACGATTCCATAACGTCCGCCAGAAGCCGCGCGCTTTGCAGGAAGTTGTACGCGATGACCGGCATGAAGACGTTCAGCTCGAAATTTCCCTGCGACGCCGCGAATCCTATCGCCGCGTCGTTGCCCATGACCTGCACCGCCACCATCGTAACAGCCTCGCACTGGGTCGGATTGACTTTGCCCGGCATTATGGACGAGCCCGGCTCGTTTTCCGGGATTCTTATCTCGCCCAGCCCGCAGCGCGGCCCCGAGGCCAGCCAGCGCACGTCGTTGGCGATCTTCATAAGATCCGCCGCCAGCGCCTTAAGCGCCCCGTGCGCGAACACCGCCGCATCCTTACTGGAAAGCGCGTGGAACTTGTTGGGGTCCGAGGCGAACTGCGTGCCGCAAAGCTCCGAAAGCCTTGCAGCAACCGCCTCGCCGAAGCCCTCCGGCGCATTAAGGCCGGTCCCTACCGCCGTACCGCCGATGGCAAGCTTCGAAAGCGCCTCTTCGGATGCAACTATCATGGCGCGCACCTCCTGAATGCTCGCCCGCCAGCCGCTTATCTCCTGCGCAAACGTTATAGGCACCGCATCCTGCAGGTGTGTGCGCCCGGTCTTGATGACCCCGGCGTTTTCCGCCTCCAGGCGCTGCAGTTCCGCTATGAGCCCGTCCAGCGCCGGCAGCAGCTTTTCTTCTATAGATAGTTTTGCCGCCACGTGCATGGCCGTCGGGAAGGTGTCGTTGGAACTCTGCGACATGTTGACGTGGTCGTTCGGATGGACCGGTGCGGCCTGGCCGCCGGTTTGCGTGGCTGTCTGGCCGCCGGCTTGCGCATCTGCCAGCAGCTGGCTCGCTCTGCGCGCCACCACCTCGTTGACGTTCATGTTCGTCTGCGTGCCGCTTCCGGTCTGCCATACCACCAGCGGAAACTCCGCAGCCGTGATGCCCGCTGCATCTCCGCCGTCCTGCCCGGTTCCACCATTGCCGGGATCGCTCTGCTGCCCAGCGTCCAGGATCTCCCCGCAGGCCTGCTCTATGGCCTTCGCCCTTGCAGAGTCCAGCTTGCCGAGGCTTCCGTTCACCTGCGCGCAGGCCATCTTAAGGCACGCGAACGCCCTGATGATCTCGCCGGGCATGCGTTCCGTCCCGATTCTGAAGTTTTCCAGGCTCCGCTGGGTCTGCGCCCCCCAAAGGCGGTCCGCAGGCACCATAACCTCGCCCATCGTGTCGTGTTCTTTTCTGTATTCCATGACAGCTCCGTTTTCCAGCATATTATCGATAGTATTGCGCGCTGCCTGCCTGCTGTCTTGCAGCGCGCCTGGACTTCTCTGTAACTATATAATTATACATTCTGGGGCCGGGCAATTCAATACAAACCGCCTTCCCGAACTGTCTGAAGTATGCTTCTCTGAAATGCGTTTCACAAACATGAAAACGGTCCTGTCGACTCTTTTGGTCACACTTCATGAAAAAACACAGGTCCGAGTGACCACTCCGGCATTTTCACCAAGCAATTATCTGGATCTCGACCCGATTCGTGTCATTTATAGGACCATATGACCTGACCCCCAAAAAGTAGAGTCACAAATACACTATCTAGACTCGCTCATAGTATTCAAGCGGAGTAAGATAACCGTTAGCTGCGTGTGGCCGTTCTCTGGGGTAGAAATGCCACACGTATTCATATATATCTC
>JAFRXM010000027.1 GCA_017443515.1 Bacillota bacterium
CCGGCGGAGTACTTCGAGCCGCGTCCAAAGGTGGATTCCGCGGTCGTAAACCTGAAACTAAAAAAGGAGCGCATATTGGCTCCTGAAGAAGAGGCGGGTTTCTTCGCGCTTGTAAAGGCAGCGTTCTCGCAGCGCAGGAAGACCCTGCTGAATTCGCTGACCGGCTTCAGACCTTTGTCTTCGCAGGCCCATGCGCCGCTGACCAAAGACCAGCTCCTTGCTGCGTTTTCCGCCGTAGGCATAGATCCGCAGCGTCGTCCCGAGACCCTTTCCATCGAAGAATTCGCGGCGCTGAGCAGGGCGTTACGCTGATCCTTGTCGTTATATAATAAAAGACCCGGGCGGCCTGGCCCGGGTCTTGTGCTTCTTCATTATCGTTGTCAATTAGTCGTGTAGAAATAGTAACTGCAATCGCCCTTGCTCCACGCAGCGTGGACCTCAACGATGTATAAGTCGTCCGAAGGGACGGTGAATCTATATTCGGTATCTGTTCCGGATACTTCGCGGCTGATCCCGGTAGTGTAATCTCCTTTCGCCGCGCTGCTTTCCGGATAGATCGTAACGCTTACGGTCTCCGGCGCTTTGCCAAACGAAAGTTGCAGGCTTTGATCATCGTTTTCCGAAGGCTCTATGCCCTTAAGCTCTCCGAGCTTGTAAAGACCCAGCGGGCCTTGGCTGTCAGCGGTTATGGACGAGTTGCCGCTATGCCAGGAGAACGTCCCCTGCTGGGCTGTAATGGATATGCCAAGCTCGTTAGAGACTTTTAGCGCGGGAGGCTTTCCTCCGGGGACCCCGCCTGTAAAAACCAGGACGATAGCGGCAATTATCACCGCAAACAGGCATATCGTGATGATGGTTCCTTTCCTTTGCATAATGCGCCTCCTTTCTTTTTTATAATACCATTAGTTCGCTTTACTGTCCAAGGCTTTCCATCGTCCCGATAAAGAACGGTATATTTGTCGTGCAGTCCACCAGCATGTAGACGAAGGGCCTGTCCAGGATGACCTGCAGCGGTTCGAAAATTGCCTTGTCTACAACTTCGACTGCCGTAGAAGCGCCTGCTTTTGTTCCCTTCTCGTCTACGGAGATGTAGGTCTTGTGCAGCACGCGGCTTATGAAGAGGTTGCCGCCCGTGGATGTTCCGAGTCCGCTCAGATCAGCTAGATCGGCGTCGAACGCGTCGGGCATACCCATCCCTTTCAGGATCTCGGACATCTGCATGAAGCTGCCGGCCTCGAACTTTGGGATAGCGGCCTGCACCTCAGTATCCTGCGGATATGCAAGCAATTTGCTTATGGTCTCGCCGTCCAGAGACTCGACCAGCTCGGAAACAGTCACGCCTTCGTTGGGCAGCAGCGCTGCGAATGCGTATTTCCCGTCCTTGTAGGGTTTTATGAACCCTGTGGCCTTGTCAGTGTTGATAAAGTTGTTCTCCGTGCTATACATCAGCTTTGCGTCCTGGGTCTGGCCGTCCTCCTGGGTGAAAGTTCCGTCCTGCACCATGTCCGGCGTGTATTCTTCCTGCCACTGCGCCTTGAATGCCAGCGCGTTGATCAGGTACATGATGATGCTGTCCGGGATATCGTCGATGATCTCGGGTATCATGCCGTCGGTGTGTTCCTCGACCCACTTGTTTATGGTGTTTTTCGCAGCGTTCTTGTCGTCGAAAGAGGTCTTGTATATTTCTGCATCGTAATAGCCGGCGACTTTTTGCAGGAAATCGTTGTTCACCGTGAAGCGCTGATGGTCTGTGAACCATATTGAGTTGGCCAGCTTCAGTTTGTATTCGTCCGCCTGCGGCAGGCACTTTGAATAGCTCAGGATGAAGCTGTTTAGTTCGCTGCGGCTCATGCCGAGCACTTCCTCCATCTGCGCCAGAGTATTCTTTTCCGCGCCGTTGGCCGTCATGGCCAGTGCGTAAAGCACGGACAGCGGCGAGATCAGCAGGTTCTGGCCTTCTTCTGTGCGGCTCGCCTTAAGGAGCCGAATAGCGAAGTCCGCGGCCTTGGAAACGTTTTTTCTTATGGCGTCCGGGTCCTCGGCAGGCTTTGAGGGCTTGATGTCCTTCATGAGGTCAGTGACGACAGAAGACCGGATCCCCGGAGCAGTGTTCTGTCCGGAATCATTTGTGCCTCCGTTACCATTCGGGCCTTCAGAGGCGGTGCAGCCTGCTAGGCTCAGCAGAATAATTGCAGCCATCACCAGGGATAACGCCCTTCGAATATTACTCTTCATACTATTCCCCCTGTATTTAAATCTATTATACTGTAAAAGACGGAAAAGAATGCAAAAGGTTTCTGTAAATATGTTCAAAAAGCCGCGTTTCTGTGGTAAAATAAGCTTTACGAAACAAAAGGCCGGAGAACCGGCCTCCAGGATAAAGGAGTCATCATGTTAGACATCAAGTTTGTAAGAAGCAATCCGGACATCGTCAGGGAGAACATCAAGAAGAAGTTCCAGGACGAGAAGCTGCCCCTTGTGGACGAAGTAATAGCGCTGGACGAACAGCTTCGCGCTGCCAAGACCCGCGGAGACGAGCTCAGAGCCCTCAGAAATAACGTCAGCCGCGAGATCGGCGGATTCATGAAAAAGGGCCTTAAGGCCGAAGCCGAAGAGGCCAAGAAGAAGGTCGCAGAAATTGCGGACGAGCTTGCCGCCCTCGAAAAGCAGGAAGAGGAAAGCCAGGCCGAGCTCACAAAGCGCATGATGGTCATCCCCAATATAATAGACCCGTCGGTGCCCATAGGCCCGGATGACAGCTGCAACGTCGAGATCGAAAAGTTCGGCGAGCCTGCAGTGCCCGATTTTGAGGTGCCCTACCACGTGGACATCATGGAAAGCATGGCCGGCATCGATATAGACGCCGCAAGGCGCACCAGCGGCAACGGTTTCTACTACCTGAAGGGCGATATCGCGCGCCTGCACAGCAGCATCTTAAGCTATGCGCGCGATTTCATGATAAACAAGGGCTTTGAGTACTTCATCCCGCCTTTCATGATCCACGGCGACGTGGTAAAAGGCGTAATGAGCTTTGCGGAGATGGAAGGCATGATGTACAAGATCGAGGGCGAGGACCTGTACCTGATAGGCACCTCCGAGCACTCCATGGTGGGCCGCTTCATCGGCCAGATGCTCGACAGGGACCAGCTGCCGCAGACGCTCACAAGCTACAGCCCCTGCTTCCGCAAGGAAGTCGGCGCCCACGGAATAGAAGAACGCGGTGTGTACCGCATCCATCAGTTCGAAAAGCAGGAGATGGTAGTCATCTGCGAGCCGGAGGATTCCGCGATGTGGTTCGACAAGCTCTGGCAGAATACCGTCGAGTTCTTCCGCAGCCTGGACATTCCGGTACGCACGCTCGAGTGCTGCTCTGGAGATCTTGCGGATCTTAAGGTAAAGAGCCTGGACGTTGAGGCCTGGAGCCCGCGCCAGAAGAAGTATTTCGAGGTGGGAAGCTGCTCGAATCTGGGCGACGCTCAGGCAAGAAGGCTGCAGATCCGTGTGCGCGATAAGGAAAAGGGCAACTACTTCCCGCACACGCTCAACAACACCGTGGTTGCTCCGCCCAGAATGCTGATAGCGTTCCTGGAGAACAACCTGCAGGCAGACGGCACCGTTCGCATCCCGGCTCCTTTGCGCATGTACATGGGCGGCCAGGAAAAACTCGTGCCGAAGAAGTGAAATCGGGGACGATCCCGGATCTCATCTGACAGATAAAAACGGACCTGGGCAGGACCCGGGTCCGTTTTGGTTTACAGGAGCTCTGTTAGTTTTTTGCTGTAGAAGTAGTCGTGGGTCATTTTGTCGAACTCCGACCACATGGGCAGCGTCTGGCAGGTGTCGGCGCGCGGGCAGGTCTGTTCAGCGCAGGCCAGGCAAGCTACGGACGCCAGGCTGCCTTCCATCAGCTCGAGGATCTCGCCGACGGTATACTCTTCGGGTTTTCTTATCAGGCGGTAACCTCCGCCTTTGCCGCTGGTGCCGGAGACGAGCTTGCCTTCCACCAGTTCTTTTGCGATTATCTCAAGGTATTTTTTCGAGATCTGCTGCCTTTCGGCGATGTCTTTGAGCGGTATCCGCCCGTCGGCTTCGTGTTCCGCGAGATCTATCATGATGCGCAGCGCGTAGCGCCCTTTTGTCGAGATCATTGAGTGCTCCTTTCCGGCCCTTAATGCAAATAAAGGACCGCTCCTGTTTGCAAAACCTATTATACAGTGGGTCAGTAGGTAAATCAAGTGTTTTGATGACATTTGCCTATTGACATAGTAGGTAACAGGTGTTAAGATGGTCAGTGTCAAAGGAGAATGATATGTATATATACGCAGATAACGCAGCAACAACAAAGATGAGCCAGACGGCGGCCGACACGATGGTCCGCTGTATGCAGGAGTACTGGGGCAACCCGTCGAGCCTGTACATGACAGGCCAGAAGGCCAAGGAAGTCCTGGAGCAGGCCAGAACTGACGTTGCGTCAGTAATAAATGCCCAGCCCCGGGAGATAATATTCACCTCAGGCGGCAGCGAGGCCGACAACCAGGCCATAAGGTCCGCGGCGGCAGCCGGCGCTAAAAAGGGCAAAAAGCACATAATATCAACGGCTTTCGAGCATCACGCAGTGCTCCACACTCTAAAGAAACTGGAGAGCGAGGGCTTCGAGGTCACGCTTCTTCCGGTGCACGAAAACGGCATAGTGGTGCCGGCAGAGCTTGAGGCAGCTATCCGCCCCGACACCTGCCTTGTCACCATAATGTACGCCAACAACGAGATCGGCACCATACAGCCCATACGCGAGCTCGGCGCCATCTGCAGGAAACACGGGGTCCTGTTCCACACCGACGCCGTGCAGGCGGTGGGGCACCTTCCCATAGACGTTCAGACTGATAATATTGACATGATGTCAGCTTCTGCGCATAAGTTCCACGGCCCCAAGGGCTGCGGTTTCCTGTACGTAAAAAAGGGCATAGTTCTGACAAACCTTATCGAAGGAGGCGCCCAGGAACGAGGAAAGCGCGCCGGTACGGAAAACGTCCCGGGGATCGCGGCAATGGCGGCGGCTCTTAAGGAAGCAGCCGGCAGCATGCAGAAGAACAGCGCTCACCAGACAGCGCTTAGGGACCGCCTCATAGAAGGTCTTTCGAATATTCCCCACAGCGCCCTTAACGGCGATGCGTCCATGCGGCTCCCCGGCAACGTCAACTTCTGCTTCGAGGGCATAGAGGGCGAATCCCTGCTGCTCCTTTTAGACGACAGGGGGATAAGTGCTTCATCCGGCAGCGCCTGCACCTCGGGGTCGCTTGATCCCAGCCACGTGCTGCTGGCAATCGGCCGGGTGCACGACGTGGCGCACGGCTCGCTGCGGCTCACACTCGGCGAAGACGCCACCGAAGAGCAGGTGGATTACATTATAAAGAACGTGGCGGAAGTCGTAGAGCACCTCAGAGGTTTCTCGCCCGTGTGGCGCGAGCTGAAAGAGGGCAAGCGCAGCTACATACTGTAATGCATTGTTAAAACGGACAAATGTTTAATATAATATAGAAAGGAACCAAATCATGGCACTTTATAGCGATAAAGTATTCGATCATTTCAGAAATCCCAGGAACGTCGGTGTAATAGAAAACGCAGACGGCGTCGGCGAAGTCGGCAACACTGTCTGCGGTGATATTATGAAAATGTATATCAAGATCGACGACGGCAGGATAAGCGACGTCAAGTTCGAGACCTTCGGCTGCGGAAGCGCCATAGCCTCTAGCTCCATGGCCACCGAGATGATCAAGGGCAAGCCCCTGGACGAGGCCATGCAGCTGACCAACAAGGCCGTTGCCGAGGCTCTGGACGGGCTTCCGGCGCACAAGCTGCACTGCAGCGTCCTGGCCGAAGAGGCCATTCAGGCGGCCCTGATAGACTACTACACCAGGAAGGGACTGGAGCTGCCCGAGGAGCTGAAAAAGGCAGCTGAACGCGCAGCTAAGGACGAGCACTGAGCCGGTGGAGAAGAACCGTCCCTCTCCACCGATTACTGCAGCTTGCAGTCCACGAAATAGCCGCTTTCTGCCGACATGTTCAGCCAGTAGTTGCCGGCGGGGAGCTTTAAGCGGATGTCCTTCTCGCTGAATTCCTCAGTAGTCTTGCTGAATATTTCACCGTCTTTTTCGCTCATGACCTTAAAAGTCATGGGCTTTTCTGATCTCATTTCAAGGTCCAGATAGTAATTGTCCGCGTATTTTACGGTAAAGTCCGCCCAGCGGTCTTCCACTTTAGGCTGGTCGACGGACGAAGCCTGCTGCGAAGTTTTAAACGACGGGCGCATGCCCTTCAGTGTAAGCCCGCTTATCAGGCCGGCCAGAAGCACCACCAGGAAGACCGTAAACAGCGCGGTATCGCCTTTGATGCTGCGTCTGGCGTCCGCCTTTCCGATCTTTATGGCGCCGAAGACCAGCACTATCACTTCTATTAATATAGCCGTAAACGACAGGGCTGCCGGCAGGCTGGGCCTTTTGATCAGATCAATAAGGTACATAATGTTGCCGCAGAAAGCCAGGAAGGCGATCAGCAGCGCCAGGCGCGACCAGCGGCGGGTCATTTCATTCAGGGACTGGCGGTCTGTGAAGATCTCGTAGGCCTCCTCGGGAAGAGTCGGGTCATAGGCTTTCCTGAAGTAATGCCAGTTGTTGAAGGTGGAGTTGATGTATTCCCAGCCCTGCTCGCGGAAGGTCTCGATGTAGCGGCCCATGTCCTCTATCTTGCCGTAGTCTATCTGGTAGCGGTAGCGGACGTCAGGGTCCTTTATGAACTTGCTGGAATAGCAGCCGCCGTGCACCAGCTGCAGGCCTTCTTCCGATGCTTTGTTGAGGTATTCTATCTCGGCCGGGTAGTTCCAGGCGAAAAACACTCTGTGTATGGTCTTGTATTCAGCTTGCATTTTATACCTCATCCGCGTTCTCGAGCATTCTCTTAAGACGCGCTATTTCCGTGCGAAGGGCCTCAAGGCCGCTTTCTGTGAGTTTGTAGAGCCTGCGGCGCTCCAGGCCGGGCTCGCTGGACAGTATCTCGCATATCCAGCCTTTTTTTATCATGTTGCTCGTGGCACCGTACATGGTGCCGGAGCCTATAGTTACATCGCCGCCGGAGAGTTTTTCCGTCATCTGCATGATCCCGTAGCCGTGGTTGGCGCCTTTGGCGAGGCACAGCAGGATGTAGTAGTAGCTCTCTGACATTGGTTCGCTGTTTTTCATTTATGTCACCTCCCGATATGTCGTCTGACGAGTGTATCGTATCACGACATATGTCGTCTGTCAACATAGTTTTTCAGATTTTTTGAAAAAAGTTTGAAAATCTTTGATTTTGCCTATTGACATAGTAGGTGAATGGTGCTAACATAACAGCAAGTTTAACCTCTTTACCTCACAACCACTATACAACGCAATGGAACTTAGAACTATCGATCACAACTGGATGATGTGTTGCCGAATGCTGAACTCCCGGGCATGGAATATGACAGGAGCGCTTTCGCGTACGCGCCGCGCGTCCACACGATGTAGATAGTCCGCATCAGACGTCAAATGCCCGGGAGAACAACAAACCCCCGGGCATTTTTAGTAAAGGAGAAAGAAAATGAGTAATTACAGATTCGAAACACTTCAGCTGCACGTAGGACAGGAGCAGGCCGATCCGGCAACAGATTCCCGCGCAGTGCCTATATATCAGACAACATCTTATGTATTCCACAACAGCAAGCATGCGGCGGACCGCTTCGGACTTGCGGACGCCGGCAACATCTACGGAAGGCTCACGAATTCCACCCAGGACGTGCTCGAAAAGAGGATAGCGGCCCTGGAAGGCGGAACGGCAGCCCTTGCGGTAGCTTCCGGCGCGGCAGCCATCACCTATACAATAGAAGCACTTGCGGCAAACGGCGGCCACATCGTGGCGCAGAAGACCATCTACGGCGGCAGCTACAACCTGCTGGCCCACACCCTGCCGCAGTACGGCGTCACGACTACCTTTGTCGACGCACACGACCTGGCGGAGGTCGAAGGTGCTATCCGGGAAAACACCCGCGCCATCTACCTGGAGACCCTCGGCAACCCCAACAGCGACATTCCCGACATCGACGCCATAGCGAAGATCGCGCACAGCCATGGTCTGCCTCTGGTCATCGACAACACCTTCGGCACCCCGTACCTGATCCGCCCGATAGAGCACGGCGCGGACATCGTGGTGCATTCCGCCACCAAATTCCTTGGTGGACACGGCACCAGCCTTGGGGGTATAATAGTTGACAGCGGCAAGTTCGACTGGAAAGCCAGCGGCAAGTACCCCAACATAGCGGCGCCAAACCCCAGCTACCACGGGGTGGCCTTTGCGGACGCGGTGCCCGGTGCGGCGTTCGTCACCTACATACGGGCGATACTGCTGAGGGACACCGGCGCCTGTATCTCGCCGTTCAACGCGTTCCTGCTGCTGCAGGGAGTGGAAACGCTGTCTTTGAGGCTCGAAAGGCACGCAGAAAACACCGCTAAGGTGGTGAAATTCCTCAGCAACCATCCGTTAGTTGCAAAGGTGAACCACCCATCGCTGCCGGATCACCCGGACCACGCGCTCTACGAAAGGTACTTCCCCAATGGCGGCGCATCCATTTTCACCTTCGAGATCAAAGGTGGCCAGAAGGAGGCCTGGGCGTTCATAGACGCACTGCAGATCTTCTCTCTACTGGCCAACGTGGCAGACGTTAAGAGCCTGGTCATCCACCCGGCAAGCACCACACATTCGCAGCTTACCGAAGAAGAGCTGCTGGACCAGGGCATAACCCCGGGCACCATACGCCTCTCCATCGGCACAGAACACATAGACGACATTATCGCGGACCTGGAAAAAGGCTTCGCGGCACTATAAAAACGAATAGAACAACAATTACAGGGGCGCGGCCCCGGAAAGAAGGATAAAATGTCTAAGATCTATAAAGGAGCGATCGAGCTCATCGGCAATACTCCCCTCGTGGAGATCGTGAACATAGAAAAAGAACTGGACCTTAAGGCCACAGTGCTTGTAAAACTGGAATATCTCAACCCGGCAGGCAGCGTCAAGGACCGCATCGCCAAGGCCATGATAGAAGACGCAGAAGCCAAGGGGCTGCTTAAGCCCGGCTCTGTCATCATTGAGCCGACAAGCGGAAACACCGGCATAGGCCTGGCGTCCATCGCGGCGGCTAAGGGCTACCGCATCATACTCACCATGCCCGAGACCATGAGCGTTGAGCGCCGCAACATCCTGAAGGCATACGGCGCGGAGATCGTCCTGACCGAGGGCGCCAAGGGCATGAAGGGCGCCATTGCCAAAGCCGACGAGCTCGCCAAAGAGATCCCGAACAGCTTCATCCCGGGGCAGTTCGTCAATCCGGCCAACCCGAAGATCCACTACGAGACCACAGGTCCGGAGATCTGGCGCGACACGGACGGCAAGGTGGATATCTTCATCGCGGGCGTCGGCACCGGCGGCACCGTGACAGGCACCGGTAAGTACCTCAAGGAGGCGAACCCGAACATCAAGATCGTGGCGCTGGAGCCCGAGGATTCCCCGGTGCTGTCAGAGGGCAGGGCGGGCGCTCACAAGATCCAGGGCATAGGCGCAGGTTTCGTGCCCGACGTGCTGGACACCAAGCTGTACGATGAGGTCTACAAAGCCAGCAACGCAGAGGCGTTTGCCGCGTCCAAGCTGCTGGCTAAAAAGGAAGGTATTTCGGTGGGCATTTCGTCTGGCGCGGCCCTTTCGGGAGCCATCGCACTGGCCAAGAGGCCCGAAAACGCAGGAAAAGTCATAGTGGCCCTGCTGCCCGATTCCGGCGACCGCTACTACTCGACCCCGCTGTTCACAGAGTGAAAATAGTGATCAGACCCATATCCTCGCCTCGTAAGGAGCGAGGACTTTTTTATTTATTTTTTGCGCTTTTTCTCTGACGGATTCCGGAAGTTTCCAGGTCTCGGCCTGTTCGTCGTAGTACGCGCCGGTGAATCCGAGCTCAGTCGAGAAGAGCAGGACAGGGTCTTCCGCGCAGACGATCGGGCCGGAGGTGTTCAGCGGACCGCCGCTGAGGTTGCACTCGATCTCGAAGACGGAGGTGCCGCCGGGCGCCCCGGTGATCGCGGACCCATCGCCAGCAGCTCCGGGGCCGGGCTGCGGGGTGCGCAGGTAATGGAAGTGGTCCTTGCTGCCGTCCAGCAGCATGAAATCCCCGTAGATAAGTGTGTCCGAGCCGGCGCGCAGCGCTGCCAGCTTCCGGTAGAGATCCTCGATCTGCGGGTCGGGCTGCTGCTTCATTCGCTCCGGACGGTCTTTGGGAAAATCGTTCCACGGCAGCAGGACTCTTGCATGGTCGCGGGTGCCGCAGAGGGCTTTTTCCCAGGCCTCTTCGGGGGTCATGGTCTCAAGGAAGGTCTTGTAGAAGCCGCGCACCTCCACGTCGGTGAGCTCCTCTATCCCGGCGAAATCGTAGTTCACCAGGCCCATCTCGTCGCCCTGGTACACGAAGGGCGTGCCGCGCAGCGTGAACTGCATCACGGCCAGCAGGGTCTGGATGCGGCGGCGCAGCTGCGGGTCCTTGCCCACGGCCGGGTCCACCTTGCTTGCCATGCGCGGGTTGTCGTGGTTGTTGTAGAACAGGCTCATCCAGCACTGGCTGCCGTAGTTCTGCATCCAGTCCACCATGTAGTCGCGCAGGTAGTTGAGGTCGTACCTGTAGTCGTCGTAGCGCACGTGGCCGGGAGTCTCCAGATGGTCGAAGGAGAAGATCATGTCCAGCTCCTTGCGCTCTTCGGCGGTGGCCAGCTGGGCCATCTTCATGCCAAAGCCGGGGGTCTCGCCCACGGAAAACGCCTTGTACGGTTCGAACGCTTCCTTGCGGATCTGGCGGAAGTACTCGTGCATGCGCGGGCCGTAGAAGTAGTGTTCTATGCCCGTGAAGTTCATCAGCGCGCCTATCGTGGGGTTGCCGTCGGGAAGGCCAGGCACCTTGGAGATGTAGTTGATGACATCCATGCGGAAGCCATCCACGCCTTTGGCGAGCCAGAATTTTATCATGTCGATGACGTCAGCGCGAAGCTCGGGCTCATCCCAGTTGAGGTCCATCTGCTTTTTCGAGAACAGGTGGAGGGCCCAGACGTTCTGCTCGGGGTAAAAGTTCCAGGCGCCGTCGCTGCTGAAGAACGAATCCCAGTTGTTTGGCGGCGACTGATTTTCAGTTGCAGCTTTAGCCTCCCTGAAGAAGTAGTATTTCCGGTATTTCGATTCCGGGTCGGCCAGGCCTTTCTTGAACCACTCATGCTCGTCGGAGGTGTGGTTCACCACCAGGTCCATTATCAGGTGCATGCCGCGCTCGTGTACGGCTGCCAGCAGCTCGTCGAAGTCTTCCATGGTACCGAACATCGGGTCGATCTTCCGGTAGTCGCGGATGTCGTAACCGTTGTCGTCCTGGGGCGAATCGTATATCGGCGATAGCCAAAGCGCGCTCACGCCAAGGCCTTTCAGGTAGTCCAGCTTGCTGATGATGCCGCGTATGTCCCCGATGCCGTCGCCGTTGGAATCGCAGAAGCTGCGCGGATAGATCTGGTAGAACACGGCCTCTTTCCACCACGCTGGCGTGGGCGGCTCGTTTTTCGGCACAACAACGTCCTGCTCGGAGTTGAAGGCGGCAACCAGTGCGTCGGTCAGTTCCTTTATGGCACCGGGCTTCGCGTTCTTGCCGAACAGCGGGGTGCGTTTTGCCAGCTTCATGACCGTGCCAAGGCGAAGGTTTCGCACCAGCGGTCCGGTGATGGTCTTTTCGGAGATGCCCATCTGCATCAGTATCTTGGCTATTACATCGTGGCCCACGGGCGTTTGCCATATCTCGCCGAGCCTTGATTTTTCAGTTATTTTCAGCATTGCTTTCCTCCCGGGGCTAACGGCTGTCAGCCTGCCGCCCCATCGTCCTTATTATACCGCAGATCCGCGCCAGTGGCGCAATGAAAATGGGAATCGGGGACGGTTCTCATTTTCATGAAACACGGAGACGGTCCCGGATTTCACTAAAAAAGGACGGCTCCGGGCGAATACCGGAACCGTCCTGAAGTTTTATACGTATCAGTCAGGCCTTACAATACTGAAAACGAGAACCGTCCCCAGTTTTCATTCTTTGCCTTGCCAGACGACGACCTGCGGGAAGGGGATCTCGATACCGCCGGCGTCCAGGGCCAGCTTCAGCTCGCGGTTGAGGATGCGGCGCGCGTTGTAGATGTTGGACTCGTGCACCTCGGCGGTCACCTTCAGGTCCACGGAGGAATCGCTCAGGTTCTCCACGCCCATGTAGTTGGGCCTTACCGGGAACATGTTGGGATACTTCTCCGGCAGCGTATCGAGCAGCGCGTTTATGACCTTTTCAGCCTTTATCAGGTCCGCGCCGTAGGCTATGCTCACGATCGACACCGCAACAGACGACACGTCGGAGAGGTTCGTCAGCACGCGTATGTCGGAGTTGTTCATGATGCGTATGTTGCCGCCCACGTCCGCGATCTGCGTCGAAACGATACCTATGGACCGCACCGTGCCGCGGAAGCCGTCCACGCTGATGATGTCGCCCACGTAGAAGCGGCCCTCAAACAGTATGAATATTCCCGCGAAAATGTCTTCGATGAGGCTCTGCGCTCCAAAGCCGATAATCAGGGCTAATATTCCTAAGCCGGCTATGACTGTCAGCACATCCGCGCCCAGGATGTTGAGGCCGTAGATTATCGCGAAGATCACGACCGCGTAGCGTATCACGTTGGCCAGCATGCCTTTGAGCGTTTCGCCGCGGCGGGTCTTGGTCTTTATCAGGCCCAGGATCCACATCAGTATGCGGTAGACCGCCCAGCAGGCCGCTATCATCAGGATCAGGGCAACCAGCCTCATGAAGTCGAAGCCGCCTTCCTCGGTTCGCATGGGTATGTATTTGCCAAGGTAGGTCTGGTTGAAGAGCTTTACAGCTTCCTTTTGCGGGGCGCTGAGGAAGAAGCACAGATCCGGGAAGCTCACCAGCAGCAGGATCAGTACTATAACCACCACCCCGATTATCCTTCCGGCACCGGTCCTTCTTTTCTTTTTCGTTGTCTTATCGCTCATGAGGGTCCTCCTTTCGTGCCCTGCGTGTTAACGTCTGTTATTCGCTGTATATAGCATCGTTGGATGATATGTATCTGCCGCCCATGAAGAAGTCCACGCGGAACCTCTCTCCTTCAACTCTGTATTCTTCCGGTACCATGAGCTCGCTGTCGGCGCCCCATTCATAGCCGCCCTCGTTTATATATCCTCCGGTCCTGTATGAATACAGGCTGACGCCGCTGAACTCGTAGCCTTTTTCAGCAAGAGTTTCGTAGATGTAGTCCTCGTCCAGCGTGTAGTGGATGTAGTTGTTGTAATACCAGGCTTCGATGGCGCGCGCGCCGCACCTGCTGCATATAGCCTGGCCGTTGGGCGGTGCCTCCGGGTAAGCATGGCCTAAGCCGTCCTCCCATTCAGGCGTGGACGGGCCGGTGTTGGGCTCAAGCTCGCCGCAGCGTGTGCACAGTGACAGGTAGTAGTACTGGATGCCGACGCATTCGTTGCCGGATTCGATTTGTTTCGTCTGTTGGTAATTGTGGCCGAGCGGACCGACCTGTACACCGTTTCTGGAGAATTCTTCGCCGCAGACGGAGCAGCGTACGACTTCTTCGTAGTAGCCGCCCTCTTCGCAGGTGGCTTCGCGCTCTTCCTCTTTGACGGTCTCGTTCTTGTGGCCCGTGGCCGCGGTCGTTACGGTGCTTCTGGACATCTCGGTTTGGCACCTGCTGCAGTATACGACGTTTTCGTAGTGCCCGCCTTCGGTGCAGGTGGCCGCGGTCTCGTTCTCCTTTACGGCAGAACCTGCGCTGTGGCCAAGCGCCGCCGTTGTAACGGTGCTTCTGGACATCTCCTCCTGGCACCTGCTGCAGTATACCACACTGTCGTAGTGGCCGCCTTCGGTGCAGGTAGCCGCAGTCTCGTTCTCTTTGACCGCTGCCGCGCCGCTGTGACCCAGGGCCGCTGTTGTTATCTCACGTCTGGATATCTCTTCGCCGCAGTCGGCGCAGATAATTACTTCCTCGTAGCTGCCCGCTTCGGTGCAGGTCGCTTCGATCTCATGCTGGCGGGCTGCTTCAGCCGGCGTGTGGCCTGTGGCTGCAACGGTGACGATCTGCCTCGATATCTCCTCACCGCAGACGGAGCATACGATCACTTCCTCGTAGCTGCCCTCTTCAGTGCAGGTCGCCTCTTTTTCATCCTTGATCTCCGGCTCTCCCGGGGTGTGGGCGGCCTTGGCCACGGTTATGGTCTCTCTGGACAGCTCCTCGCCGCAGACTTTGCACTTGATGATCCTGATGTAGCTGCCTTCGGCAAGGCATGTGGCCGCGACTTCGTTTTCGCGTTCCGGCTCGCCCTCCTTGTGGCCTGCCGCCGTGGTGAAGCCGTGCGCGTGCACGCCGCATTCCAGGCAGACGTATTCGGTCTCGCCGTCCTCGGTGCAGGTAGCTTCTTTAAATATAAGCGGGTTCGCGTAATCGTACTTGTGGGGAGCGTCCGGATCGCCCTGCCAGAGGCGTGCCAGGTCTTCGGGCGAGTAGCCTATCTGCTGGGTGAAAGCATCGGTGTTTCTTGCGGTCTTGAAGGCGTCCGAGATCGACGCGGCGTAGCGGCCGCGCGAGGTGTCGCCGGGGGATGTTATGGCAGCGACTACGGCAACGGCAGTCAGAACCGCCGCCCCGGACCTTAAGGCCGTGCGGAGGAACTGCTGGAGTATGGAGTAGCGGTTGCGCTTGCGCTTTTCGGCGCGCTCATCAAGGCGGGGATCTTCGCCCGCGGGGGGCCTGCCCTGGAAGATATTCTCCTCTCTGCAGGTTACGGAAGATTCCTTGAAGAAAGTGACGTCCGGGTATACCGGGTTGTATTCGGGCAGCGTGGTATGCTCCGGGGCGATGTTGTGCTCCGGACGCTGGGTGAATTCCTCATTGTAGAAGTCTTTTTCGCTCATGAGTGCCACCTTTGCGCTGCAAAAACAGCTCTGTGTGCTGCATAATGACCAAGTATACCATTATTATGACAGAACGTCGGGTTTTTTACAATAAAACTTTAATTAATTAAAGCGAAAAAGTAATGTACTCCTGCGGCGCAGATATCAGAGGATATCCAGCGCTCTGAAGTATCCTGACTGCACTGCGCCTCTTACCTGGCCGAGCTCGGTGCAGTCACCAATGGCTTCGAATATCTGGACATCTGCCTTGCGGAGCTCCTCTACAAGCTCTGCGCGGGGCTTTAATCCCAGGGCGTTTATGATCAGATCGCCTTCTATTGTATATACTTCGCCGTCCTTGCCCTGCACCGTTACGGAGCCCTCGCTTACGCTAAGGCACTTCGTGTTGGTCAGGCAGGTGATGTTGTCTTTGAGCCTTTCCATGGTCTCCATCATTGCCGGCCTTTGCATGTGGTTGGCCTGCACGGCGATCTTGTCCGTCATTTCTATCACCGTCACGTGGTGGCCGAGCTCGGCGTACGAGAGGCCGGTCTCCGCTCCGGTAAGGCCGCCGCCTATCAGTATCACGCGGTCGCCGGCCTTGATGTCGTCGGTGTAGAGCTGCCTGGGCGTTACGGCGTGTTCCGCAAGGCCCGGAATCGGCGGGATCAGAGCCTCGGCGCCCACAGCGCAGATGACGTTGTCCGGCGCGAAGGATTCTATGAGCTCTGCCGTGGCCTCGGTGTTGAGCCTTACGTCCACGCCCTTTTCATATGTTTTGCGTATCAGGTAGTCGCGGAATTTCATCAGGTCGCCCTTGTGGCAGTCGTGCTCCACATAGTTCATGGTGCCTCCGAGCACGCCTTCTTTTTCCAGGAGCACCACCTTGTGACCCCTGTTGCGCGCGGTTATAGCCGCTGTCATGCCGCCGGGACCTCCGCCGACGATCACTACCTTTCTGGAAACGGTCGGTGCGGCAAAAGTGTTGAGATTGAAGACTTCGTGGCCCACGTGCGGGTTCACGTCGCAGCCCAGCTCGTGCTTGTCGAAGCGCCCCAGGCAGTTCATGCACCTGGTGCAGGGAACGACATCGTCTTCCTTGCCGCGGCGCCACTTGTTGGGGGTCTGCGGGTCGGCGATCAGCTGTCTGGACATGTACACTATGTCCGCGTCGCCGTCCTTTATGATGCGGTCCATCTCCACAGGATCTGAAAGCGCGCCCACGACAGAGACTTTTGCATTTTTAACGGCTTTTTTGACCTGCCTGGCCACGGCCACGTTGCAGCCGTGCTCTACGAATATCCCCGGGAAGGTGTAGGTGTTGGAGGAATAGTACGAGCCGGCGGAGATGTGTATGATGTCCACGTATTCTTCGGCCATCTGCGCGAAGCGGCAGACATCGTCCACGGTTATGCCGCCGTCGGTGTGCTCGTCGCCGCTGATGCGGAACTCGATAACAAAGTCCTCGCCTACGGCTTCCCTTATGGCTTTGCATATGCGAAGCGGGAAGCGCGCCCTGTTTTCTATGGGGCCGCCGTATTCGTCGGTGCGGTGATTGGTGAGCGGCGACAGGAACTGCGCCAGAAGCCAGCCGTGGCCTCCGTGTATCATTATCATCTTAAAACCGCAGCCCTTCATAAACTTTGCGGCTTTGGCGAAGTCCTCGCAGCACTCCTGCATCAGGGCCTCATCCATGCCTGTTACATGAACTCCGTCCTTGCGCACGAAATCGTCGGGGCCTATGGGGTCGCGGCCACCTATGAACTTAGGCTGCGTTGTGGCGCCTGCGTGGTGGAGCTGCACCGAAGGAACTGCCCCGTGCCTTTTTATCAGGAAGGCCTCTTTGGTCCACTCACTGGGACCGTCCTGATCCCACGGAAGTATCGCGACGTTGCCCAGGTTGGGCTTCCGGGTGGCGTATTTCAGGTTGACGCTGGTCTCGGAGATCGTGACGGCTGCCGCGCCGCCGCGCGCCTTATCCTCGAAATACAGCATCTGCATCAGGTCCGGCGAATGCTTGTGCGCGCTGTAGGTCATGGCGCAGGGGGCGGAAAAGATGCGGTTGCGGTAGGTGACGTTCCTTATCTTAAGCGGCTGGAACAGATACGGGTACTTATTCATGACAGACCTCCCTTAAACTGCGGATGAACTGCGTTGTTACAATATCTCAATTATAGTATATAGTATGCGGGCCGTGCCCCGCTAATAAAAAGAGGTGAGGCGCGGATATAGAAAATTATGTGTAGGTGTAGGTGAAAAGTTTTTATTAATATAATAAGCAGCGGCGCAGACCGGCATTTTAACTGTCTGGCAGCAGCCCCTATTGACTCGCAGAGTTCTTTGCGGCTTGTATGCATCGGCTTTGCATAAGAGTTTCTGCTTGCAGAGGGCCTGTTGATGGGAAATGTCACACTTTGCGGTTTTTTGCCGGCATCTGTGACCACCGGAGCGGCGGTTTCAGTGTAAAAATGATAGGTTCCCTGGTATTCGAAAGGGAGATAGAGCCCGTATGTTGGTTACAGCCTGCTATTGGGTCGTAGCACTAAATAATAGTTGCTTAAATACTATGAATAATAGCGCATATTCGAATCGGGTATGCACTATGTATTCACGGAGCTTTCAGGGTGGTCACTCGAAGCCCTGTTTTTGCCCAAACTGTGACATTTTGTGTCGACAAAGAAGATTTTAAGATGAAAAGCAAGTTTTCAGGACTTGACAAGCTGGTTTATCCATGATAAACTGCAGGCACAAGAGGGGTTTATTGCAAATAAACCACAACAAGGCCGCCGGTTTTGCCGGGGGCCGCTTTGGAGGACACAATGATAGATTATGAACTCGGTGCGGTACAGGCGCGTTTTGCAGACATCATCTGGGAACACCAGCCCGTTTCTTCGGGCGAGCTCGTGCGCATCTGCGAAAAAGAGCTGAACTGGAAGAAGCCCACTACCTACACGGTGCTGCGCAAGCTCTGCGAAAAGGGCCTGTTCGTCAACGAGGACGGCGCGGTGAAGGCGCTTGTTTCGCGCGACGAGTACTATTCCGGCAAAAGCACGCAGTTCGTGGCAGAGGCCTTCGGGGGGTCGCTGCCCGCTTTTATTGCGGCGTTTACTTCGGGCCGGAAACTGTCCGAAGCTGAAGCCGCAGACATCCTGGCCATGATCGAAGCCTCCCGCACATAGGGGACGGTTCTTGGTGCTGAAATCAGCATAGGGGACGGTTCTTGGTGCGGAACCACACGTAAGGGGAAAAGTGGACATTTAAGGAGAAGAGATGACTGAAGTATTCCTGAAACTGCTCAATATGAGCATTGCGGCGGGCTGGATAGTCCTGGCTGCGGTGCTGCTGCGGGCTGTGATGAGGCGCTCGCCCAAGTGGGTGCGCTGCCTGATCTGGGCTGTGGTTGCGCTGCGCCTGGTGCTGCCGTTTTCGATACAGAGCCCGCTAAGCATAATACCGAGCGCCGAAACGGTGGTGGTAAAACCGGTGGAAAGCGCGGCTGCGGAGCGACCGGACAATCAAATGGCAGAGCAGCCCGGCGGACAGGCTGCGGAACGACCGGACAACCGGATACTCGAACAGCCGAACGACCAACAGCCGGGACTGCCTGCGGCAGATATACAACAGGGCAGCCAGACGATCCAACCCGGTGGCCAGACGATCCAACCCGGCAACCAGCTTGCCCCGGAAGCCCGCGAGATCACCATCAACACCGGCATTCCTGCTATCAATGCGCTGTTTGACAGCAGCGGCAAGATCGCTGAAAAGCCTGAAATTTCAAGCGATACCGGCAATGCTGACGCGATGTCAGAAGCTCCCGGCAAGCTGGACGTTATCAGCCGGATCTGGCTGGGCGGCATGGCGCTCATGCTTTGCTATGCTGCGTACAGTTATATACGCCTGCGCCTGCAGGTGCGGGCATCTGTGGCGTGCGATAGTACCGTCTACATCTGCGATGACATCAGTTCGCCGTTCATCCTTGGCGTATTCAGGCCGCGCATCTACCTGCCGTCGAACCTGGATCCCGGCGCCCAGGCGCACGTTTTGGCTCACGAACGCACTCACATCAGCCGCCGCGACCATCTCTGGAAGCCGCTCGGCTACGCGCTTTTAGCCATCTACTGGTTCAACCCGCTGCTGTGGCTGGCCTACGTGCTTTTTTGCCGCGACATAGAGCTGGCCTGCGACGAAAAGGCGGTCAGCAGCCTGGACGAGGACGGCCGCGCGGACTATTCCAAAGCCCTGGTCGTCTGCAGTTTCCAGCGCCGCGCCGTCGCGGCATGCCCTCTGGCCTTCGGCGAGGTCGGGGTAAGAGCCCGCGTCAGGAAGATCCTTTCCTACCGCAAGCCCGCCGTCTGGATCACAGCCTGCGCCCTGGTGCTCTGCATAGCGCTGGCGGCATGCACGCTGACGGATAAAGGCAATTCCGCCAATTCTGCAAATGCCGCGGAAAATGAAACAGAAATATGGGATTCGGCGCCGTATCTTCTGATCGACGGCGTCAGCTACTACGCGCCTTACATGCCTGTCAGCCGCCTGCCTTTCGGGTACGCCTACATGGGCGAGCTTTCGTCGACACAGGCCGGCGATACAGGCTTATCATACATGCAGTACTTTATGGCTGCCGGTCATAACGATGTGTACACCTACCAGGAGGCTGGCGTTCCTGCGGGGGCCAATGAGGCTGATTCCACGAAGCGCGAATGGGCCTATGTCAGATGGATTCCGCAGGGACAGGATCCCATCAAAGAACGCATCATGACCATGGATGACGTCCTGAATCTCGCTGCCAAAGGCGACGCGCTAACCTGGGACGACCTGGCGAAGTATAAGAACAGGGACATCGGTTCCGGACTATATGTTTACAGCTTCACTATAGATGACAGGTTCTCGCTGAATGTCTCCTCCAGCGAAGAATGGGGCAAGGGCAAGCTGTCTGACTGCACCATAGTGCTGGAATACAGGAACGATATCACAGATGATGCCGTAGAGCTCGGCAGCAGCCAGCTGCAGGCATTCATAGACAAACACAGCGTGGTGGCTATAGTGAACACCAACACGTTTATAAGCCCAGCCTTCGAAAAGTTCTGGGAGCATGACGGCTTCACCTTCAGCTTCCCGAACATAGAAAGCGGCGGCTATTCTGTAGTCATCGGGGACGGCAGCCGCACGGGCCTTGTAGACGCGCTCGATTCCGGACTGATACTGATCACGGATCTGTCGAAGTACGGCATCAGAAGTGTCACATATTCCGGTTACTACGGCAGCGGAACGCTAAGCAAGGGGCTGCTGCCCGGGCCGCTTAGCCTGGATACGCTTAAAGAACGTTACCCGCAGTTCTTCGGACTGGATGCTTCGAGCGGACTTACCATAGTTTACGATGTGGCCAACGGATATCAGCTGATCCCGGGGCTCGGCAGCGCTGTAACTAAAGATCAGTGCATGCAGTTTTACCGGCAGAGAAATACAATTTCACCGGGTCATCTTCAGGCCATAGTGGATAGCTACGGCATCCCGGACAGCAAAGTGGCAATCGGCCTGTTCTTCAATCCGATAACCACATATCACCCTGACAGCGAGAACTACCTGGACGCACGGAACAAGAGCATGGAGAGCGCTTTCGGCGGCCGTTATAAGGTCGGCGGCGAACTGGTCATGGAGGATATAACTCCGCTGGCTTCAGTTCCGGAGGAAGAGCTCCGCAAAAAGGCTCCGGAATACTTCGGCCTGAACACGGACTACGGCGCAGTCGTTTATGTTGTACAATACAGCCAGGACGACGATTTCCTCTGCATACCCGTCGGCGCCAAGGGGCTCATGGGGGTGGATATATTAAACGCTGTGCGCCTTACGCCCGAAGAAGCCATAAGCATCCTGCGCCCGCAGGTGGAAAAATCCAGGGCAAAGGGGAGCAATGTCAGTATCGGCCTGGTTTATTTCAACGATCCGACTTCTGACTATGTTCCGGCGGACTTTGACGAGACCAGACTGAAGATATGGGAGCGCTTCGGCGGCGAGTTTTACGTTCAGGACAAAATAGCGGAATGGTCGGCTCATATGCAGGACAGCGCCAACCTGGGCAAGCCCCTGGAGGAGCGCTATCCGCAGTTTGCAGGCCTGGATACCTCCGAAGGCCTCATAGCTTACATTTCGCTGTATGGTGCCGATGCCCGCTATGGACTGCTTCCAGGAAACGCAACGACCATAGACTGGGATCTGTTCAAAGATACCGGTACACTTTCCGCATACAACTTTGTTCAGATTCTGGAGAGCTACAAGCTGCCGCCGGAAAAAGTCAGGGTCATGACCTTCTACGAGCAGCAGAGCTGCTTCCTTCCCGCGTGCAAAAACGCCGAAGAGTTTAAGGATAAGTTCGATATCAACAGACTCAGGACCGGCTGGGAAGGCCGGTACACCATGGACGACCCCATAATGCTGCACTTTGAAGACGGCAAAGCTTCCATAATCAACGACGGAACTGCGGAATACCCGAAGCTTCTGGCATTTGACGGCTGGGGATCCTATTCTCTTGCGTCGCTGCAGGCCAATTATCCGAACCTCTTCGGGCTGGAAACAGCGGAAGGCCTTACGGTCTGCGTGTTCTCCAGTTATCCGGACAGCTATATCTGCGGCCTTCTTCCCGGAAACGTAGATAAGACGACGGTTTCTCCGACGTCCGTGTTCAACGTGACCGTAAACGAGATGAAGACCATCCTGGAATACTACGGACTGCCCGACAACAGGATCACAGTGAGGCCGTATTACCCGACGAAGGGCTACTACGTTGCAGACAAAGAAGCATACGCAAGGACGCTTTCGCAGCTCTTCGACGGGCGCTACAAGGTGGGGGACGAAATAACGCTGTTCGGTTCGGCAGCCGACAGGCCTTTAGCAACGCTTAAGGCTCTGTACCCCGGGATCTTCGAGCTGGATGTTTCGCAGGGACTTACTGTGTACTACTCGCCTGCAAGCGGCGGAAGATTTGCGGCAGGCAAGATCGAGACTCTGGATCGCAAAGAGTATAATGAAAGCTCCAGCGCCGGTCTTGCGGCTGCGGAGGTCGAACGTGTACTATCTTGGTATAAGACCGAAAAGGGCCTGCAGGACAAGGATATTCTGGTCCGGCCGTTCGAAAACATGTATTCCGAATATCTCGACCGCAGCACGATCGAAAAGTGCGTACGCGAGCTCTTCGGCGACAGATATGAAGTGGGGGATTTCCTGAAAATAAAGTATGAATAAAGGTGGTCCAACCTGGTCTACGATGCGCTATTAAAGCATTGAACTATCATCCGCATTGTGATACTATTATTGGCGGTCATTCAATGCGGTTTTTTATTGGAATTATAATCGAAAGGAGAAAAAATGACTTTTCCGAATGCTCATGAAGGAGTAAAAAAGATCAGGACCGCGGAGCTGCTTTACCTGATCATCGCGATCGGCGGGCTTGCGACCGCTGTAATGGTAGCTGTTGCATCGGCGTCGAAAGCCGAAGGCGCGATGGCAGCCGGGATCGCCGTGCTGGCGCTGGCCCTCGGCATTGTCGCGATAGTGGCGTTCATCATCAACCTGGTTGGCCTCAGCAGGGCTTCAAAGGACGAAAAGAGCTTTAAAAACGCTCTGCTCCTGACCCTTCTGGGCATCATCCTGGGCTTTGTAAGCTCCGCTTTCTCGAAGAACACCATGGTTACCGGCCTCGTGGACGCGGTAAGCAGCTTTATAAACGTGCTGATCATGATCTTCGTGGTGCGCGGCGTCATGAACCTGGCCACCAAGCTCGACAATGACGAAGTGATAGCCAAGGGCAACAGCATCCTCAAGAAGGTAATAGTGGTGCACGTGATAGGCATTATCATCAGCGTCGTAGGTACGGTGATGCAGAAGAGCGACACCGTAATGATGATCGCAGCCATTCTGCTGCTGATCGCCGCCATAATCGACGTGATCGTCTTCTTTGCCTACCTGAAGTTCCTCGGCAGGGCCGTGACCATGCTGGGGCAGTAATTCAACCAATAGTTGTGGAATATTCAACCAAATGACGAGCTGTTCAACCAACTCGTCATTTATTTTTTGCTCCGGGTGCGCTATTATGCAATTGTGACAGGGGACGGTTCTCTGTCATCATGACACGGGGACGGTTCTCTGTCATGCTGCGTAAGCTGCGAAACATCATAATAAGGAGATAAAAAATGAACGAGACATTTGGACAGAGATTTGCAAGATTAAGAAAGAACAGGGGGCTCACGCAGGAGGAGCTCGGAACAAAGCTGGGCCTTTCGGGCCAGGCGGTAAGCAAGTGGGAGAACGACCTCTCCATGCCGGACGTGTCGCTGCTGGTGCAGCTTTCGGAGCTGCTTGGCGTAAGCCTCGATGAGCTTTTGGGCAAGCAGGAGCCGCTCACCAAAGTGATTCCCGAAGGGGAGCGCAAAAACCTGAACGACATGGTGCTGCGCGTGCGCGTGGACTCCGCGGAGGGCGACAAGGTGACCGTAAACCTTCCGATGGGTCTTGTGAAGGCCGGCATCGCGATGGGCATGAAGATGCCGCAGATCAACGGCGGCAAAGTGAACCTGGAAGGCATAGACCTGGAGGAGATCATGCGCCTGGTGGAGGCCGGCATGGTGGGCGAGCTCGTGACAGTAGAGAGCGCCGACGGCGACCATATAAGGATCTTCGTGGAGTAGAGGGAGCCTGGCAGTGTTGATCTGCCGGAGGAAAAGCCTATGTGGATAAGGATAAAACAGACGGACGGGCCGAGCTTTTCGCTGCCGGTGCCGCTGGTGATGCTGAGGAGCCGCCTTCTCTGGAGCATCGTGGAAAAGCACGGCGGAGAGGAAGCGGCTCAGTACGCCCCGATGGCCCGGGCGATGATGCGCGAGCTGTCGGCCTACGTGCGCACGCACGGCCACTTTACCCTGGTGGACGTGGAGAGCGCAGACGGGGAGACAGTGAAGATAACAGTGTGATTAGAATCCTCTCGTTTCAAGCCAGTCTCCGAGGGTGAACTGGCCACCTGTATCGTTGTTGAATAGTCTTTGAATGGCCTCAAGTGTCTGCTCTTTAGTGTTTAAATGCGAACTGGGATCATAGAAAGGCTTGAAGCTTACACGGTCGTAAACTATCGCGTAATTGTCAAGAATTGTTCTAATTTCAGCAAAGGAAGGCCCTCCAAACTGGTTATACTTTGAATAGTTCGCCTTATAATCTTCGTAGTCAAGCACCCCGTCTGTCCCTTCCAGTATTCCGTACCGTTTGGAGGCATTCAAATATACAGTAAGCCCCCGGGTAGTATCCAGTCCGAAAAGCGTGGGGTAAAGTTCTTTCAGGGATTCAAGGCTCCTTGTATAAAAGCCTGTGTGAATGACTGCCAGCTTGGATCTATCATAAACTGCTGTGGCAGCAGGCAAAAGCGAATCATCACTTTTTGCCGATAGTATACCATCGCTGATCACAAGCTTACCGGCTTGAGAAACAAAGAAGTATCGATTATCGCTTGTTCCGGACAGATAGCCCATAAGCAGGTCGTCGCCTTCTGAAAACAGGAAACGCTCCAGGCCCATGTTGTAATTCGTTTCATAATACGCCTTGTTTGCCCAATCATAGACGCAGACGTTAGTTATCAAGTTGCCGGAGCCAATCTCTGTTGTGGCACAGATATCATTTTTGCCGTCACCGGTGACATCATAGCTGAAAATGTTCAGAATGAAACCTTTTATAAGGGCTTCGCCATCGGGTGAAAAAACAGTTTCGTTGTCAAAACTGAATGTTGCTTCCGGGAAATCGTCTATTGTAAATGTGTTGGGCTGCGGGATATCGTATTCGGCAAAAAGAGGAAGGCAGTTGAAGACGGCAGATACTTTTGGTTCAGGAAGCTTCGGCGCAGAACTCTCAACTCTGAACCAGTACGACGCAAGTCCGCCGACGCCATTCTTTTCCTCCCAGTTAGCCCATACATGGCAGTACCATTCTCCGCCGGGAACGCTTATAGTGGAGCCGTCCTCTATCTGCAGTTTGAGTGTGTTCCAGTTGCCGTCGGAAAGGAAGCAGGCAGGGCTTACTATTTCAGCGGATATTTGATCAGGTTTGCGGGTGAAATTGAGTTTTACTGTGCCGTCATCGGTATTTATAAGCGGAAGTCTCTCCCTGGCTTTTTCGCTCGAGAAGTCCGGGGGCTCTGCAATGAACGAATACGAACCTGACCGCCAGCTGCCATTGCTGAAACTGACTGGTATGGCCCGTTTGGATGCGGATACTGTAAGCGTTGGAATATCTCTCTCGTACTGGGCGCAGCCCGCCAGAGCTATGCAGCAGAGCAATGCAAGGCACACACATAGCGCTTTCTTTGTAGAAGTAAACATTCTTATTCCCCCCTTTTGATTGTCGTGACAAAGAACCGTTTACATGTCGTCCTATACCTTAGTATAGCACACCCCCCCCGTTGTCAAAAAATGACATAAAACAGCTTTGTCAATAAAAGAACGTCGCCCTGTCATCTCTCATTCGGCGCAAGAAATGGTTATATCCTGCGGCACTCCAGGTAGAAGCGTTTGTCGGCGGCGTGGCCCATGGAGAAGGTCTTCTTGGGCAGAACGCCGTTTTCTATTACGTCGGTGAAGAGGCGGCTCTTGGGGTAGGGCGGCCGGATGTCGGCGGCGCAGCCGTACTTGCGGGCCAGCGCGACGCATTCTTCCTCGCCGTGTATGTAATCGACCACTTTGCCGTCCCTTACGAGGCGGTGTATGGGCTCGAAGGCCAGGGCCGGGTCGTAGAGGTTGACAAGCTCCGCGAGGACGTAGCGCTTGCGAAGGTCAGGGGTGGGCTGATTCGGGTCGTCGGTCTGCTGCGCAGCGCAGCGGGCCTTCTCTTCCTCCCAGATCTTCTTGGCGGCGGCCAGCGAGTGGTTGCCGTCGCCCACTGCAAAGAGCATTCCGTCGGGCGCGGAGCTCTTGAGCTGGGCCAAAAGGCCTGCAACTATATTCCAGTCGCGTGGCTCAGAAAGCAGGAAACCCTTGATATTTCCGCTGTTTTGCATAAGATCGAAACTGTAAAGCGGCTGACGGTTACGGGTCAGGATCTCGAGGCTTCCCATGAGGATGTCCTTGGGGTCGCTGACCAGGACCATGGCGTGCGGCATTTCCAGCGGCGCTTTTTTGCGGATTTCCACGCGCACCGGCAGGCGGCTCTCCACTGTACCCTCGGTTGCTCGCATCAGGGCCTTGTTTCCCGGCGCGTACTCGTAGCGCTCGAGGTCGAAAAGCACAAGCAGGCCGCGGCGGATGCCGGTCGTTGTCTGCCTTTTTACGAACATGAAGCCCTCCGGAAGCTCTGTAAGGGTGCCGTCTTCGAGGTAACGTTTCATCATATGGGGTATGGCGGCCTCGTGAGTGCGCGCTTCGGCGCCGGAAAGGTCATCGAACTGCTTGAGCGGCAGCCAGGCTTCCGGCATCTGCATGTTGAGCGTGGAAGGCGCCAGTCCTACTATGCGGCGCACCTCTTCCCAGTATTCGGGCTGCGCGGTGAACTGGTCGCAGGCTATGGTAGCCCATTTTGTAAGGTCCGTGCCTTCCGCCGGGAAGAGCATCTGCGGGACCGCTATTCCGATTTCGTTGAAAGATGTCATAGTAATCCTTGGTAAAAGTGATATGTTATGCGTGTTTGTTAACGGGCTGCGAAGGATGAACAGTCCGTGTCGCAGTGCTTGCTGACACTTCATTATACCATTTATGCCAGAAAAAAAAAGCGCTGCTTGGTGCAGCGCCATTTGCTTTTGGTTTAATCCGGTGGAGAAGAACCGTCCCTCTCCACTATTTTATTACTCTTACTCTTATCACGCCGTCGATGGCTTGCAGGGTCTCTGCGAGGGCAGCCGGTGTTTCGCCGTTGAAGTCCAGGATTGTGTAGGCTATGCCTTCCTTGGCTTTGTTGACGAGATTTTCAATGTTCAGGCCCAGGGCCGCGACCTTTTCGGTCATCAGGCCCAGCATGCCGACCTTGTTTTCGTGGATTATGGTGATGCGGTCGCCGTCTGCGCGGGCGAAGCTTACGTCCGGAAGGTTGACGGAGTTGACGATGTTGCCGTTTTCGATGTAGTCCCTGGTCTGGCGGGCGCCCATGACGGCGCAGTTGATCTCAGCTTCGGGGGTGCCGCTTGCCAGATGCGGCGTGCAGAAGACCTTGTCCATCTTCTTCATGCGCGGGGTGGGGAAGTCCGTGGCGTAGCCGGCGATCTTGCCGCTTTCAAGGGCGTTACAGACAGCGTCGCCGTCCACTATGCCGCCTCGCGCGAAGTTGGCAAGGTACACGCCGTCCTTCATCAGGGCTATGCTCTTGGCGTCCACCATGTGCTTTGTGGATTCGTCCAGCGGAGTGTGTACTGTCACCACGTCAGCACCCTTGATGGCGTCTTCGTAGCTGTTGGCGAACTCCAGGTATGCGCGCAGTTCCTGCTGGCGTACGTGCGAGAGGTACGGATCGTAGCCGATGACCTTCATTCCCAGGTCATGGCAGGCCTTGGCCATGCGGTTTCCGACGTTGCCTACGCCTATGATTGCAATGCTCTTGCCCATGATCTCGGGGCCGCGGAACACTTCCTTGCCGGATTCGACAACGTTCTTGCCGTAGGCGGAATCTTCGTCGGAAAGGTTGCGTACCCAGTTCATGGCCTGAAAACCGTTGCGCATCGTCATGATGATGGCTGCTACGGTGAGTTCCTTTACCGCGTTGGCGTTTCCGCCGGGGGCGTTGACTACGCAGATACCCAGCTTGGTGCAGCGCTCCAGGGGGATGTTGTTGACCCCGGCTCCGCAGCGCGCTATGACTTTGAGGTTAGGCCCGAATTCCATGTCGTGGATGGGCTTGCTGCGGACCATAATGCCGTCCGGATCCTTAACGGGCTCGGCGGTGATGTTGTACTTGGTCTTGTCGAAAACGCTGAGGCCTTCTGCGGCTACGTTGTTGAGTATCTGAATGTTGTACATGGTGTTCCTCCTATTTGTGGCTTGCTTCGAATTCCTTCATGGTTTCGGCCAGCAGCTGTACGCCTTCGAGGGGCATTCCGTTGTAGATGCTGGCCCTTACGCCGCCCACGGAACGGTATCCTTTGAGGTTTATCATGCCGCGGCTCTGGCAGAGGGAAAGGAATTCAGCGGTGAGTTCTTTGTCCGGTAAAGTGAACGTGACGTTCATGAGCGATCGGTCTTCCTTTGCGGCCAGACCGGTGTAAAGCGGGGAATTGTCTATTATATCGTACAAAAGACCTGCTTTAATGCGGTTTCTGCGCTCCATCTCGGCAACTCCGCCCTGTTGCTCCACCCATTTGAACATGAGGCCCGAGACGTAAATGGCGAAGCACGGCGGGGTGTTGTACATGGACCTGGCGTCCGCCGCCGGCTTGTAGCGGAGCATTATGGGAAGCACAGGGTCGATCTCCTGCTCTAAGATCTCCTTTTTCAGGATGACCACCGTTACACCGGCGGGACCGATGTTCTTCTGGGCTCCGGCGTAGATCAGGTCGTGCGCTTTTACGTCTATGTCCATGCCAAGGATGGCCGAGGACCAGTCACCTACCAGGCGGCAGCCGTTGGCTTTGGCTTCAGCCGGGATCTGCGGGAGCTGCCAGAACGCGGTGCCGAACACCGTGTTGTTTCCTGTAAAGTGCAGGAAGCGCGCGTCCTTGGGGAAGTTTGCGGGATCCACCTTGGGGATGTAGCTGAAGTTCTTGTCCTCAGAGCTTGCCGCGCAGACCGCATTGCCCCAGCGTTCGCCTTCTTTCATGGCTTTGGTGGAGAACTGGCCGGACTTTATGAAAGCCATCGTGTCGCCCTGGTGCGCGAGGTTCATGGCTACCATCGAGAACTGCAGCGTGGCGCCGCCCTGAAGGAACAGCACCGCGTAGTCGTCGGGAATGTTCATGATGCGGCGCAGCGTGGCTTCGGCTTCGTTAATGATGTCGTCGAAGGACTTGCTGCGGTGGCTCATCTCAAGCACCGATGCGCCTGCGCCCGGGTAGCAGAGGAGGTCTTTCTGGGCCTCCTGCAGCACGGGAAGCGGCATCATGCTTGGCCCGGCAGAGAAATTGTAGACTCTTTCTTCCATTTTGATTCCATCCATGCCCGATATTTAAAACGGGCTGTTGCCTGATCGGACCGGCAGCGTGCCGGACCTTATAAAAAACCGGAAGTTTTATGCTTCCGGTCAATGCGTTTAATTTGGTATCATCGGAAAGCTCGTATTCAAACTTACAGCACCCACCAGGAGCCGGAGCAAGAAGACGATGAAGATGAACAATTTGTGTGTTTCATACAACTTTCCTTTCGAAATGTTGTGTATATACTACGCCTGTTGGCGGCGTTTGTCAACAGTTTTCCTTAGTTTTGTGTGGCCTTCTGCGCGGCTTCCTTGGCGCGGATGGCGTCCGCAAGGGTCTCGTAGACGGGGTCTGCGTCGCGGCGGACCTGAGCGGCGGCTGCCGGAGCTGCGTTTGCTGCCGGAGCTTCTGCCGGGGCTGCCGGCTTTGCTGCGGGCTTTTTGGGTATCATGTTGAGCTTGCCCTCGAAGTTGGAGCCTGCATCGGTGCGCAGGGTGCCGGTGGAGAGGTTGCCTTTCATGCTGCCGGTGGACGTGAACACAGCGTCCTGAGCGCAGAGTACGGTACCGTCGATACGGCCTTCGACTTTCATGGAATCCAGTGCGGCTTCGCCTATAAGAGCGCCGTTTTTAGCGATGGAAACGCTGCTGGAGGACTTGATGTTGCCCCTTACTATGCCTCTGATCTCCACGGGGTCCTTTGTGTCGAAGTTGCCAACCATAGTGATGCCTTCGCCTATCCTGGTGGCCGGAGCCGGTACGAATGCGGGCTTTGGCGGCTCTGCGGGCTTTTCTTCAACTACTGCTTCTATTTTTTCCG
Source organism: Bacillota bacterium (assembly GCA_017443515.1). Taxonomy (GTDB): domain Bacteria; phylum Bacillota; class Clostridia; order Peptostreptococcales; family Anaerovoracaceae; genus RUG13409. The sequence goes on from JAFRXM010000027.1 coordinate 29,937, forward strand.
CAACTTCTTTTACAGGAGCTTCGGGTTCTTTTTTTCTTCCAAACATATCTGTTCCCCTTAAATATATTAAAGTATATTACCTGATACTTAATAATACATCAAAAGCAAATTGCTAGCAAGTATAATTAATGCTATAATCTAAACCATGTTTAAACAGGACGGAAAAAGCGGAATAGCAGGCCCTCTGGCGCTTTTAGGCGCCGCTTTCGTGTGGGGAATAGCCTTCGTTTTTCAGGTGGAAGGGACCGCTTTCGTGCCGCCGGTCACGTTCATGGCGGCAAGGTGCCTTCTGGCCACGATCTTTCTTGCGGTGCTGCTTGTGATCCTGCGAGGGCCGGCAAAGGCCTTCCGCTTCAGCAGGTCCACCCTTATCGGCGGGATAGGCTGCGGGGTGTTCATAACCTTCGCCAACGACCTGCAGCAGATAGGCATACAGTACACTACGGCCGGCAAGGCGGGCTTTCTTACCGCCATGTACATGCTTTTCGTTCCGCTGTTCGGCGTTATTTTGCTTAAGCGCAGGGAAGGGCTCAGGACCTGGATTGCGGTGCTTATCGGCGCGGCCGGCATGTATCTTCTTTGCATAAAGGAGCGCTTTACTATAGGGCGCGGGGATCTTTTCGAGATAGCCTGCGCCGTCATCTTTGCGGGGCACATCCTGTGCGCGGATCATTTCGCGCCTAAGTCCGACGCAGTGCAGATGAGCTTCCTGCAGTTTGCGGTGGCGTTTGCGCTTTCTGCGGTCTGGGCGCTTATAGCCGAGGCTCCGACCCTTAGCGCCATCTGGGATGCCAGGGTGTCCATAGGCTACTGCGGCCTGGTGTCCGCCGGAATAGGCTACACCCTGCAGCTTTTGGGGCAGCAGAGGTCCAGGCCCGAGGTGGCGAGCCTTATAATGAGCCTTGAATCCGTGTTTGCAGCCCTTGCGGGCTGGATCATCCTCAATGAGCGCATGAACGCCCGCGAGCTTTGCGGCTGCGCCCTGATGTTCGCCGCTATAATCCTCGTCCAGACGGTGGAGAGGGACGGTTCTTCGCCACCGGAAAACGGGTAAACTCCATTAAATCCTTGACATTGCAGGGTTTTTAGGGGATAATGTTATGTAATCTTTTGAAGGAGAGTTTGGAATGGCCAATTACATCGCCAACAGATCCATGATGGGCATGCGCATGCGCGGGAGAGCCGCGCTCGTTTAGATGCCCTGCTCTTTAAAGAGCATATCACCGTGTTAACATTCGGACCGGAGGGCATCGCCTTCCGGTCTTTTATCTGGTGGAGAAGAACCGTCCCTCTCCACCGAAAGGAGAAGCAAATGTCAGAAAAGAAGACCTTTTACATCACTACGCCGATCTACTATCCCAGCGGCAACCTGCACATAGGGCATACCTACTGTACCGTCATGGCCGACGCTGTGGCGAGGTTCAAGCGCCTGCAGGGCTACGACGTCATGTTCCTTACCGGAACGGACGAGCACGGCCAGAAGATCGAGAAGAAAGCCGCGGAGGCCGGGGTCACGCCTCAGGAATACGTGGACAATATCGTGGCGGGCATAAAAGAGCTGTGGAAGACCATGGAGATCAGCTACGACGACTTCATCCGCACCACCCAGGAGCGCCACATCAAGCGCGTACAGGAGATCTTCATGAAGATGTACGAAAAGGGCGACATCTACAAAGGCGCCTACGAAGGCTGGTACTGCACGCCCTGCGAGTCTTTCTGGACCGAGAGCCAGCTCAAGGACGGCAAGTGCCCGGACTGCGGACGTCCCGTTGAAAAGGCCAGGGAGACGGCGTATTTCTTCCGCCTCTCCAAGTACTCCGATAAGCTGGTTGAGCTCTTAAAAGGCGGCGAGTTCCTGCAGCCCATGACCCGCGTCAACGAGATGCTTGGCTTCATAGACCAGGGCCTTGAAGACCTTTGCATCAGCCGCGAGAGCGTAAAGTGGGGCATCCCTGTGCCCATCGATGAGACAAACACCATCTACGTGTGGCTCGACGCGCTCTCCAATTACGTCACGGCGCTCGGCTATCCTTCCGTGGACGGTGAGAGCGACGAAAAGTACAAGAAGTACTGGCCGGCGGACTTCCATCTGGTAGGTAAAGAGATAGTCCGCTTCCACTCCATAATCTGGCCGGCGATGCTGATGAGCCTTGACCAGCCCATTCCAAAGCACGTGCTTGGCCACGGCTGGCTGCTCATAGACGGCGGCAAGATGGGTAAATCGTTCGGAAACGTGGTGGACCCGGTGGCTCTGATAGAGCGCTACGGCGTGGATGCGCTGAAGTACTTCCTGCTGAGGGAGTACACCTTCGGCATGGACGGCAACTTCACCAACGAGGTGATGATAAACCGCATGAACTTCGACCTGGCCAACGACCTGGGCAACCTTGTGTCGCGCACGGTCACGATGATAGAAAAGTATAACGGCGGCGTGGTGCCTGCTGAAAACGCGGCAGCCCACGGCGACACCGACGAGGAGCTGCGCGAGCTGGCGCTTTCGGTGCACGGCAAAGTTGAGGCGCACATGGACAAGTTCGAGTTCAACTACGCGCTGGAGTCCATCTGGACGCTGATACGCCGCACCAACAAGTACATAGACGAGACGGCGCCCTGGGTGCTGGCCAAAGACCCGGAGAAAAAAGACAGACTCAACGAAGTTCTGCACGACCTTGCGGAATCGCTGCGCATAGTGTCCGTGCTGATCTATCCGTACATGCACACGACCTCGGACAAGATGCGGGCGCAGCTTGGCATTGAAGGCGAGCCGCAGTGGGCGGACACCCAGGTGTTCGACGCGCTGGGCGGCCAGAAGGTGCAGCGCGGCGAGGTGCTGTTCCCAAGGCTTGATGTGGCAAAGGAGCTGGAGGAGCTTGCAGCTCTTAAGGCTGCCGCGTCGGGCGAGCCCAAGATCGAGTACGAGCCGTTCAAGGAAAACACCGAGTTCGACACCTTCGAAAAGCTGGATCTTCGCGTTGGCGTCATAAAGGAAGCCGAAAAGCACCCCAAGGCCGACAAGCTGCTGGTGTTCAAGGTGGATATGGGCAGCGAGACACGCCAGATAATAAGCGGCGTTGCAGCTCACTACAAGCCCGAGGAATGCGTGGGTAAGCACGTTATGGTGGTGGCGAACCTGGCTCCAAGGAAGCTTCGCGGACTTGAATCCGCAGGCATGCTGCTGTTCTCCACCGACCCCGAAGGCCACCTGCACTTCGTATCCCCGGACGACCAGCCCGGAATGGTGATAGGCTGAAAATCGGGGACGGTTCTCGTTTTCACTAAAAACAGGCGGTTTCAGGAGCGATCCTGAAGCCGTCCTTTTTATTGGTAAGAAAAAGATAAAATAATGGTAAAAATATGGTTGCGGACGGCGCTGCGCTGTGATATAATGCCGATGTGAACAGATGTTCGCAGGCCGGCAGCGGCAGAAAGGGGCAATTTTGACTGTTGAAGAACTCAAAGCGCGCAAGAAAGCGCTCGGATATACCAATAAGATGATCTCGGAGCTTTCCGGGGTGCCGCTGGGCACGGTAAACAAGGTCTTCAGCGGCAGCACGGATGCACCGCGCTACAGCACGCTCCGGGCAATTGAGGATGTGCTAAGAGCCAGGGAGTACCACAGGGTGGAGTTGATAGAGGGCAACTTTTACGATATGGCGCAGCCGTCGCTTCTGCATCAGAATGTGGTGTTATCGCTCACGCTGCAGTTTAAAGAATGCGAAAAGGCTCATCCCGAGAAAAAATGCAGGGTGTTTTTGTCTCCGGTAGGGGTAAAGCTGGCTCCGGACAATAAAACTATGGTGGAACCGGATGTGGTGATGTTCTACGGGGATGAGTACATACGCGATCTTCGCTGCGTCAGCGGGCCGCCTCAGTTCCTTGCGGAGGTGCTTTCGCCTTCTAACAGGGACCATGATGTGTTTCTGAAGTATTCGATATATAAAAAGTATGGCGTCCTGGAGTACTGGATCATCGATCCGGACAAGGAACAGGTGCTGGTGCATCTTCTTCAGGAACAGGAGCTCCCCAAAAGCTATACGTTCGACGATAATGTGCCAATAGGGATCTCAGACGGGCTTTGCAGCATCGATTTCAGCAGCATAAAGGAAGAGCTGCATCAGCTGAAAGCTCTTGTAAAGTAAAGAACTGGCCCGGTTTTGCCGGGCTGTTTTTTATTTCAGTGTAAGGGTGCCGGCGCGCAGTTCCGCGGTGTGGCCGGCGGGGAATTCTATCGTTTTGCCGCCGATGTTTTTCTGGACGGCGCTGTAGAGGGCGTTCAGATGCACGGCGGAGATGCCCTCAGTAAGGCCGAGCTTGTCGAACTCCGAGACGATGACGCGTTTGAAGACCGCGGGGTCCATGGCGCGCAGTGCCGAGGCGTCCAGTGCTATGCTGGAGAGCAGCGGCTTTGGGGCGCGAGGATCGCGGGATCTTGGGACATTGGTCAGGTTTACACTGAAGTTGCCGGGCGCTGCGGGCTCCTGCGGTCTGAAGGCTGCAAGGCTTAAGACCTTTTCCGCGTCCTTTGCGGAGGCTGCGGATATGCGCGCAAGGGCAGCGTCGTCTTCCGCGGCGTTAGCTGCGAGGCGCACCAGGGTCTCTTTGATGTTGGGGTTGTACTTTTCTTCAAGCATCGGCAGCAGCTCGAGGCGTATCTTGTTGCGGGTGTACTCTGTTTCCTGGTTGGTATGGTCTATTCTGGGCTGCAACTGTTTTTCAGTGCAGTAGTTTTCTATCTCGGTCCTGGGGACATCAAGAAGCGGCCTGATTATTGAAATATCAAGGTCTTTGGCGTTTTGCTGAAGCAGGGGGTTACGGATGCCCCAGCCAACGCGCTGCAGAGCGTCCACGAGGGGGCTCTCGTACTGTATTCCGGTAAGGCCGTGCACGCCGGTGCCGCGCAGTATGCGCATCAGTACAGTTTCAGCCTGGTCGTCCATGTTGTGGGCAAGCGCTATCTTGACCGCTTTAGGCGCAGCTTTGATGCCGCCGGGGCCTTTGTACGCGTTGCGCAGCGGCCACGCCGGGTGCTTTTCGTGGACGTTCTCCCCCATCATACCGTAGGCCATGTACGCGAAGATCTCGCGGCGCACGCGGCGGCCGGCTTCTTCCTCGGTGAGGTGCAGCTTTTCGGCGTAGAAGGGCACATTGGCCTCCACGCGGGTGCAGGAAACGCCGATCTTATTGCAGTAATTTACGACCCACATGGCGTCCTCTTTGGCTGCCTCGCCGCGGATGCCGTGGTTGACGTGGATGGCAGACATCTCAAAGCCCAGCTCGTACCTCAGCTCCATCAGCACGTGCAGAAGGCAAAGCGAATCCGGACCGCCCGAAAGCCCCAGGAACACGTAGTCCCCGTGTTCTATGAGGTGGTGCTCCTTTATGGTGTTCAGCACGGTTCTTTTTAAGTTGGACAAATTGAGAATGGTTGCCATGGTTTGGTCCTATTTGTAGTAGCGCTCCACGCGCAGGCCGATCGACGAGAGGATCTCGTGCATGCAGGTGCCGGCGGCGTCGGCAAGATCGTCGGCGGTCTGAACGAGACTGCCGGAGCGGCCTATCAGCACAGCTTCGGTGCCGGGAACTACGCCCGGGATGCCGCTTATGTCCACCATCATCTGGTCCATGCACATGTTGCCTATCATCGGGGCCTTGCAGCCGTTTATCAGCACGAAGCCCTTGTTCGAGAGCGAGCGCATCATGCCGTCGGCGTAGCCAACGCCTATGGTGGCGATAGTAGTAGGCCCGCTGGCGATGAATTTGCGGGAGTAGGACACCGCGTCGCCCTTGTCAATGGTTCGGACGACGCTGACCTTGGTCTTCCAGGTCATGGCCGGCTCGACGGGCAGTTTGGCATCCATGGCGGTGTTGTAGCCGTAGAGCAGGGCGCCGCAGCGGACCGCGTCAAAGCGCGCCTGCGGGTATTTGCCTATGGCGCCGGAGTTGCTGATGTGGGTAAAGCCCGGGTCTATGCCGCGCTCTTTGAGGTAGCTTATTACTTTTTCGAAGCGCGACAGCTGCATCAGGGTGTATTCGTCCGCGCCTTCGGAGAGGTCGTCGGAGCTGGAGAAATGCGAGAACATGCCCCGAATTTCAAGGTTTTCGTGCTTTGTGGTGTATGCTGACGCGATGTCAGCAAGATCTTTTTCGGTCTTGCACTCGAAGCCTATGCGGTTCATGCCGGTGTTTATGGCAAGGTTCAGCTTTAAGGGAAGCTCGCATTCCAGCGCGGCCGCGGAAAGCTCTTTGAGGTGATCCGGGCTGACGCAGGCGACGGTGAAGCCGCCCTTTGCGGCAAACAGAGCTTCCTGGGGGTCCGTGTAGCCCAGGATTATCAGTTCGCCGCCAACGCCGGCGTTCTTTAAGGCAAGGGCTTCGTCTATGCAGGCGACAGCGAAGCGGCGGATGCCGTAGCTCTGCAGCTTCTTGGCTGTGAATATGTCGCCGTGGCCGTATGCGTTGGCCTTTACGACGGCTATCATGTCGCAGCCTTTGGGCAGGGTGCTTTTTACTATGTCTATGTTTTTCCTGATCTGGCCGAAATCGACCTCAAGCCATGTGCGCATTATCTTGTTTCCTTAAATATTTATTCCGTAGAATTCGCAGGCGTTGCGGAAGGTGGCTTCGGCAACTTCCTCGTAGCTTATGCCCTTGATCTCGGCGATCTTGCGGGCGACGTACTCCACGTTTAGGGGAGTGTTCTGCTTGCCGCGCAGGGGCACCGGGGCCAGGTAGGGCGAGTCAGTTTCTATGAGAAGGTCCGAAAGGTCCACGGCCTGGATTGTTTCGACAGTCTTTCTGGCGTTTTTGTAGGTGACGGGGCCTGCGATGCTGATCTTGGCGCCGAGTTTTACGTACTGGCGGGCGAGCTCAGCAGAGCCCGAGTAGCAGTGCATCAGGACCTTTGTTTTGCCGAGGGCGAGCTCTTTGAGGATATCGAAGGTGTCGCCGTCCGCATCGCGGGTGTGCACGCACACCGGCGCGCCAAGGCGCGCCGCCTGCAGCAGCAGCTCGCGCAGCCACTGCTGCTGCAGGCCGCGGTGCGGGTTGTCCTCCCAGTGGTAGTCAAGCCCTATCTCGCCTACAGCAACGACCTTCGGGTGCTTGTACAGCTCAAGCGTCTGCGCCAGCAGATCATCTGTAAGCCGACCGACCTCCGAAGGGTGCCAGCCCACGACTGCGTAGCAGAACTCGTACTTTTCCGCAGCGGCCACGGCTTTCCTCGAAGTCTCAAGATCCGTCCCTATATCCGCGATGAACTTCAGCTCCGAACTGCGGATCTTTTCCGCAAGCTCTTCCCTGCAGTCGTCGAAGCCTTCATCTGTAAAATGGCAGTGTGAGTCAAACAGCATAATACTGATCCTGTTAAACCTCCGCTCCGTAGTTCTTTATAAGCTGCCCGGCCATGTCTTCTGTAAGCGTGCAGAAGAAGTGCGTCGCGTCGTAAAAGCCGTTTCTTGGCGCCTTGCTGAAGAAATCGTCGAACTTAAGGTAGCCGTACATCTCGTCGGATACGTACACATAAACGTACCAGCGAGGCGCTTCGCCGTGCATATAGAAGGGCAAAGCGGGCTCAAATGGCATTATAGTATTCACTCCGACCATTATATTGTACACGCCCACGAAAGATCCGTCCGCAGGGTCCTGGAAGAACTGCGGCGCGGAATAGTAGGCGTTAACCATCTGCTTGTTGTGCAGGAAGCTTCCGAACTTCTGTATCCTTCCGTCCATCTTCTCAAGATCGTCTCTGGACAGAGCCACCGGATTCAGCGCGCCGAAAACGTTGGCCACCTTGCCTTTCTGCGCTGCGAGCTTTTCGGCCATGTCCTTAAGCTCAGCCTCGGCCTTAAGGCAGCTCTTCTTTACGTTCGCTTCAACATCTCCGAGGCTTATCTTTTCTCCGTCCGCCTCGAATTCCTTTATTCCCAGCTTTCTGCAGGCCCTTGCCGCTATCCTGTACGCGAGCGCGATCTCGTCCTTGCAGGCCGGGAGCGACAGTCCGATCTCAACTTCTCCGTCTTTTATCTCGGCGTGGACACCTCTTCCTATATGTTTGGGGTCGAAAACGATAGCTTCCGTGGTGCTTTCTGTCTCCTGCAGCCTGTAGGCATCGTCGTACATGCCGTGTTCCGTTCCGGGCGGCAATATGTCCTTAAGCCCAAGCCCCTTAGTATCCGCTGTAACCTTCAGTATGAGCGCCATATGATCCTCCTCACAAACAACTAAACAATTTATTATACCATATTATTCGCAAATATTCTTTACACTAAAACGGTTTTAAGGGGTATAATACTATCAAAGAAAAGAAAACAGAGGAGAATACCATGAAAATAATCATTTTGGGCGGATTCCTGGGATCCGGAAAGACCACAGTGCTGCTTCAGCTGGCAAAATACATCACCAGTCAGCCCGGCAAGCCCCAGGTAGTGATACTGGAAAACGAGATAGGCGAGGTAGGCGTGGACAACCAGCTGCTGTCCGGTGCGTCTTTCGCGGTCGAGAACATCTTTTCCGGCTGCATCTGCTGCAGCGGAGCGGTGGATCTCGTCGAGGGCGTAAGGAAGATCGCCGCCGACTACGCGCCCGACTGGCTTTTGATAGAGGCCACGGGCATGGCTCTGCCGTCCACTATCAGGCAGACCCTGAGCCAGAACTTCAATTTCGGTTTCACCACGCTTACCATTGCGGACGCGAGCCGCTGGACGAGGCTTCTGAAAGTCTCCCCGGACTTTGTGGACGAACAGGTCAGCTGTGCCGACACCGTCATCCTCACCAAGATCGACAAGGTGAAGGGCGAAGTGCAGCCCATAATCGACGACGTGAAGTCGCACGCCAACAACGCCGAGCTCTATCCGCTCTGCGCGCTGGAACCCATAGACGAGGCCATTTTTGCCGCAGTTCTGGCAAAAGTGCAGTAAAGGAGCTATTATGACAGACGAACTGAACAATAAAGTGAACGAAGAGCACGAGCATCACGATCACGAGCACGAGCATCACCATCACCACCACGATCACGACGATGACTGCTGCTGCGGCCATGATCATGAGCACGAACATCACCATCACCACCACGATCACGACGATGACTGCTGCTGCGGCCATGACCACCATGATCATGATCATCACCACCATCATCACGACCATGAGCACCATCATCACCACGACGAGAAGATCGAGATCTCCACTCACGAGGATGCGGCCATCGCTACCGTCCGCATGGACCTCGGAACCGACCGCCAGGCCGCGGAAAACCAGCTCAAAAACTTCATGCGCGCCGTTGCCGAAGGATCCGAGGCAGCCGGCGGCATGGTCGGCCACATCAAGTTCTTCCTCAAGGAGAGCCAGGGCCGCATGCTGTCCATGACGGACCTTGAAGAGATCCAGGAAAAGCCGGCAGCCGCGGCGGAATTCACCGCTGAAGGCGTTGCCATCATCCTCAGCATAGATCCGGAGGACCTGGAAGAGATCGTAAAGCTACACTACCCCGGGGCGGTCTAAGCATTTCAAAGCATCAAAATGGCAGGAAACTACGAAAAAATGGAGCAGGACGCGCGGGACATCTTCCTGCGCGCCGACCAGGACGCCATGATCAGGGCCTGGGATCTTGAAGCCGACGAAGAGCACATCTACGCCGACTTCTTTTCGCAGCGCCTTGCGATAGACCGCCGGACCGCAAAGATCACCGCCGAAGAAGACGGCAGGCTTCAAAGCCCGCAGAACCGCCGCCACCGCAGCACCACCGTAAACGAATCCATGATACTCTTCGATATCCTCAGCCGCACCGGGCAGCGCCCCAAAGCCAGCGGAAACTGGGCGTCGATCAGCATGCTCGGCGGGGTAATAGGGCAGGGCCACGACCGCATCCTCAACCACCAGGAAGAAGCTTCAAAGTTCGCCGGGCATACCGAAGAACTGAAAAAAGCCTGCGAGGCTCTTGGGGGCGTTCCCGAAAGCAGAGCGGACGCAGGCTATTCATTCACAGTATTTAAGGATTTCAGGATGCTTTTCCAGTTCTGGGACGCCGACGAGGAGTTCCCGGCCAGCATCAAGTACCTTTTCGACGCCAACGCCCTGCAGTACATGCACTACGAGACCCTCTGGTACGTTATGGGCGCCCTGTACGACCGCATCTGCGGCTGCTACAGTATGGCTTTGGCGAAGTCTTCCAGATAATTTGTCTTAAGATCCTCTATGCGGCCCCCGTCGACGGCCTGGGCCAGCTCGGGGTCTATCGGCAGCTCCGCTGTGTGCGGTATTCCGTACTGAAGCGCGAGCTTTTTTATGTGGCTCTCGCCGAAAGGCCTTAGGATCTTGCCGCAGTCGGGGCATCTTAAGTAGCTCATGTTCTCCACGAGGCCTATTACCGGGATGTTCATCATGTTGGCCATCTTTACGGCCTTTTCGACTATCATTCCGACCAGTTCCTGGGGGCTGGTGACCACTACTATGCCCTCAAGCGGCAGGCTCTGGAATATGGTGAGCGCCACGTCGCCGGTCCCGGGGGGCATGTCTATGAACATGACGTCCTCGTTTTCCCAGATGACCTCGGTCCAGAACTGCTTTACGACGCCGGATATGACCGGGCCGCGCCAGACCACGGGGTCGGACTCGTTTTCCAGAAGCAGGTTTAGTGACACGACGTCAATACCTTTCTTCGTGACCGCCGGGATAAGGCCCGCCTCGCTGCCGTAAATCTTTTCCTTAAGGCCGAAAGCCGTTGGGATAGAAGGCCCCGTTACGTCCGCGTCCATTACGGCTGTCTTAAAACCGTTCTTTGCCGCGGCGCAGGCCAGAAGGGCCGTCACCATGCTCTTTCCGACGCCGCCCTTGCCGGACATTACGCCGAAGACCTTCTTTACGCTTGATGCTTCGTTTAAATAAGCCCTGAAATCGGGCTCCTTGCGGTCACCGCAGTTTTCTACGCCGCAGGACCCGCAGTTATTGTCGCAATTTGCCATAATCGACCTCCTAGTTCCCCGCGATCAGAATTATTAAATAGTAAGCGACGCCGAGCACCATGATCCCAGCAAGGATCAGCGCCATCACGCGCACCGCCATTTTCTGTCTGTTTGCTTTTTTACTGGACATCTTTTTTCCCTTCGTTCATTATTCTTCTGGTGAGCTGGTCCAGAAGATCCGTAAAGCTCTCCTCTTTTTCCTCAGGTTCGGGAGCAAGGGCCGCGGCCAGCACGTCCCGGTCCTCCTTGGAGAGGATCTCTATGTCCAGCTTTTTATCCGCATCGAAGAGCCCCTTGAGGCTGATCGAGTAGTCTATCGACAGCTTGTCGCGCTCATCGCTGGGCAGGTTGAGGCCGGAGATGCTGTTGGTGAGTATCTCCATAGCAACGTTGCCATAAGGCGTAGCGTACAGCCCGTGCATGCGGCGGCCTTTTTCAAAGACTATCTCGGTGTTGTCCGAGATGTTTTCGCCTGTGCGCTTCATGCGGACTCGGGTGGGGGTGATGGTAAGGCTCGTGGTACAGCCCTCCATGCCCGAAAGCTCCGTTTCCTCGTACTGGATGAGGGTCGTGTTGCCCTTGGCCCAGAAACGCCCTTCGGTGGTGAACTCTATGCCGTCGTTATCCTTTATTCTTAGAATTATATCTTTCATATCCTAGCTGTATGAGTCTTTCTACTATTTCCGTATAGCTCATCCCGGCGGCCTGGAACAGCATGGGGAACATGCTGATGCTCGTAAAGCCGGGGATGGCGTTGATCTCGTTGATGTAGATCTCCTGGGTGTCCTTGTCCATCAGGAAGTCCACGCGCGAAAATCCGCTGCAGCAGCAGGCCTTGTAGGCTCTTCTGGCTTGCTCTTTGATGGTCTCGGCCTGGTCTTTGGTGATGTTGGCGGGGACCAGGGTCTTGCTTTCTGCGTTGCTGTACTTTGCCTCGTAGTCGTAGAACTCGGCGGCGGGGATGATCTCGCCTACGGCGGAGGAAACGAGCTGCTCGTTGCCCATGACGCCGGTCTCGAGCTCGCGGGCGTTGATGCCCTGCTCCACGACGATGCGGGTGTCGTACTTTGCGGCAAGTACCAGGGCGTCGTGAAGGCCTTCCGGAGCCGCTACCTTAGTGATTCCAACGGATGAACCCATGTTGGCCGGCTTTACGAAGACTGGGAACTGAATTTCAGTTGCAATCTTTTTCTCTATTTCCGGGCCTATCTGGTCTGAGGTGAATGCCACGTAGGGCGCCTGCTTAAGGCCTGCCGCGTCGAAGATCTCTTTTGCGACGATCTTGTCCATGGTGGAAGCGCAGCCCAAAACGCCTGACCCTGCGTAGGGGATGTCTATAAGCTCCAGCAGGCCCTGCACCGTGCCATCCTCGCCGTTGGGACCGTGCAGGACGGGGAAGACGAAGTCGCAGATGTCCTTAAGGCTCTTTCCGCCGGTGCCGAAGATGGCGATGGAGAAGCGCTGCGGGTCCTTTGCCAGGTCCTCGCGGGCTTTGATCTCCCATTTGCCCGGCGCGATGTCTTCCAGCGGGCCCTCGTAGAGCAGCCATTCGCCGGCCTTGGTGATGCCTATGGTGATGATGTCGTACTTTTCTTTATCTATAGCCTTGATGACCGATGTGGCCGATACGCGGCTTACTTCGTGCTCGCCCGACTTTCCGCCGAAAAGCACCGCAATCTTTGTCTTGTTCATGGCAGTGTACCCCCGAAAAATCTAATTAATACATTATACCACAGAAACGGTGGAGAGGGACGGTTCTTCTCCACGAAATTTGGAAATCAGGGACCGTCCCCGGGTTTCACTTGGGACCGCCCCCGGGTTTCACTTGGGACCGCCCCCGGGTTTCAAAGAATTGTTCTGAACCGGCCTGTGTCGCCGATGGTGAAGTATGTGGGGCCGGCACCGCAGAGCATGAGGCCGGCCGGGGCGGCCTGCGCTGCTTTCCGGTTTTTGTCCATCCGGGCCAGCAGCCTTTCGGCCGGAGCCTGCAGGTGGTTTCCCATCAGGGCGCGCTTTTCGGCAAGCGTTTGAGCCGCCAGGAAGGCGCGGATGTCGTAGACGTGACTGCAGTCCTCGGGCTTAAGCTCGCGGTAGACAGACGCGGTCTTGTTGGGGATAACGGCGTCTGAAAAGAACAGGTCCACGCCGCAGTCGGTGGGCGCCGCGAATTCCAGGTCGGTACCGCGTCCGCTGGCGATGGCCGCCGTGTGCCCAAGCTGAGACGCGATACAGAACGGCACGTCGGATCCGAGCTTTGCGCCAAGGGGCGCCAGAAGCGCAAACAATGCATCATTTTTTGCGGCAGAAGCACCGGGATCGTTCGCCGCGAAGCAGTCCGGCCCTTTCATAAGGTCCCACAGTTTTGCCAGCCCTATCATTACTGACGCGGCGTCAGCAGAGCCTCCGGCAAGGCCTGCGGCCGCCGGAATGTGCTTTTCTATTAAGATGCGTACGCCGCGGACCGCATTTCCTTCAAGCTTTTGCGGGGCAAACGTTTCTGCCATCAGCACCGCAGCCTTCCATGCAAGGTCCTTTTCGCCGTACTCGAGGTCCGCGGGGCGAAGCAGCCAGCCCTCTTCGCCGGGCCTCCGGTCTGCCGGATCCAGGGCTTCTACAGTCACCACGTCGCACAGCGAGATCGCCTGCATCAGCATCAGCACCTCGTGATAGCCGTCGGGCCGCTTGCCCAGCACGTTCAGTATCAGATTCACTTTTGCGTAAGCATTCAGTTTCATGCGAACATTATACCACAAGTCAGCTGATTTGGGGAGCAGGGGCTGCCGATTTGGGGGAGCAGGCGCCGGAAAGCCGCTCCCGAGAGTTTTTCGCAGGGTATCCCCCCGCAAGGGTTTAACTGTGCGTCCAACTGTGGTAAAATATAAACAAAAAACGGCCGCCCCGGCGCGGCTGCGAATAAAAACGGAGGAAGACCATGCATATCAACGACGAAATGACCCATACCCACAGCCACGAGCACACCCACGCTGACGGCACCACCCATACTCACGAGCACATCCACGACCACACCGAGGCCGGCCATACCCACGGTGCAGGTGAAGGTCACACCCACACCCACGACGGCAGCACTCACACCCACACCCATGACCACGTTCACGGCGCTGCTCCCGAAGGAGCCACCGATCTTGAAAAGACCAAGGCGCTTCTTGCCTACATGCTGCACCACAACGAGCACCACGCCGAGGAGCTTGCGGGCCTTCTTGATGCGCTTCCCGAACCCGCAAAGTCCAGGCTCTCGCTGGCTATAGGCACTTTCGAGGCTGCCAACGTGGAGCTTAAAGAGGCTCTGGACTGCCTGGAGTAAAGGCGTCCGCGCACCCCAGCACAGGAGCACATCATGGAACAAAATCTTAAGGAACACACCCACGCCGACGGGACGGTCCACACCCATTCCGGGGGCGGGCATCCGCACAGCCACGTGCACGATCCGGCCGAGAAAAAGCGCCAGATCAACAGGCTCGCGCGGGTCATAGGCCACATGCAGCACGTCAGGAAGATGATCGAAAACGACGAGGACTGCTCGCAGGTCCTCATCCAGATCTCCGCTATACAGTCTGCGCTCAACGGCCTTGGCAAGGAGATCATCAACGAGCACATAACGCACTGCATCACGCACGCCATAGAAGAGGGCGACACTGCCGCGCTCGAAGAATTCCAGCGCGCGATACAGAAATTTATCTGAATAACGGAGGATCCGCAGATGGACATCGTATCTGAACTCAGGCTAAGACATGCCGGTCTGGAAGAGATCCTGAAGAAAAGGGGCCTTGATGCCGCGCTCATAGCAGGAAACAGCGCGGTGGGGCCTCTTGCTTTCGGGGCTTTCCGCTTTTTCACCGACTGGCGCTGCTATTTCGGCGTGCAGGCAATGGTGCTTGCAAAAGGGCGCGGGCCGGTAATGTGCATGGGCTCGATCCTGCATCGGCAGGGTCTTGAGGAGCGCGGTTTTTCCGACATCCGCGACGACGGACCGGTGCTCAAAAACGTCATAAAAGCCTTGAAAGAAAGCGGTTCGGTCCGCATCGGAAGCTGCCTTGACACGCTGCCGGCGGACTGGTACCTGACGATAGAAAAGGAGATCCCCGGGGCGCAGTTTACGGATATCTCGCAGGATATCTTTGCGCTGCGCACGGAAGTGAGCGACGATATAGCCGCACGCACCCGCAGGTCCGCTGAGATCGCCGACGAAGGTTTTGAAGCCGTATGCCGCCTCGTAAAGCTCGGCATGCGCATGATGGAGCTTCACGCCGCTATGGACCACGCCATGCTTAAGGCCGGCGCCGAGGAGGTCTTCACCCTCATGTCCAACGGCCGCTTCAGCTTCACCGACAACCGCCTGCCGAGCCTTCGCAGCTTCAACTACCCGGACGATCGCGTCATATCCGAGGGAGACAACGTCGCCATGGAGATAACGCCGCGCTACAAGGGCTACTGGTCGCAGCTGGTGCGCACGATCTGCGTCGGAGAACCCAGCGAAGATATTGTAACTGCTCACCGGTTGCAGCTGGAATTGCTGTCTGAAGCGCAGAAAATGCTCACTCCCGGCACAAAACTGGGCGATGTGCTCAAGTTCCTGTGGTCCGCCACCGAAAAGATGGGTTACGTGCCGCGCATGCCCTTCGGTCACGTGCTGGGCCTGGATCTTGACGAAGCAGGGCGCGCTTCGCTGGACAGCCCGCTGGTCTTAAAGCCCAACATGACGGTGGTCCTGCACCCGACCATGACCCGCCCCGAAAACAGCTACAGCATCTTCTGGGGCGACACCTTCCTCGTAGCCGAAGGCGGCGGGGAGCGCATCAACCGCAGCACCACGGATCTGACCGTACTGTAAGGAGGCGCCGCGATGTACAGCAAAGAAGAAAAAGCAAGAAGACTTGCGGCAGCAGCCGCACTCATAAAAGCCGAAGGCCTGCAGGCGATCTTCCTACAGGGCAACGGCACCGTGGGCGGAAACTCCCTCGGAAACTACAGGTATTTCGTGGACAACCGCACGAATTTCTTCATAGCCTGCGCCGTCATAACCCCCGAAGGGCAGCTTCTGGGCGTCGTCAGCAGCGTCATGGCCAGAAACCACCTGGTAAAAGACTCGTTCGTGGACAACGCCATCATCAGCCCCGACAGGCTGGGCGGCGTCATAAAATATCTTAAGGAAAACGGAATGGACAAGGGCCGCCTGGGGGTGCTTTTGGAAGTCCTGCCCGCTTCGTGGCTGCTTCGCCTTCGTAAAGAGCTGCCGGAGCTTCAGCTGGTGGACGTTTCCGACGCGCTGTTTGCCATCAGGACGCAGCGCTCCGCTGAGGAGACCGGGACGCTCCGCCGCTGCGGGCGCATAGCCGACGAGGGCTGCAAAGCCTTTGAAAAAGCAGCGGTCCCCGGCGCCATGGAGCACGAAGTCGTGGCCGACACCATCGCCGCCATGCAGCGCTGCGGCTGCGACAATTTCTTCATGTTAATCGCTTCCGGCAGGTTTTCTGCCGAGGGCAGCAAGATGACCACCCTGCACAACGCCGGGGGCATAGACCGCCGCCTGGAGGATGGTGACACGGTGTCAATGGAGATAACGCCGTATTTCAACGGTAACTGGACTCAGCTGGTGCGCACCGTAAACGTGGGCCGGCCCAACCCCGACGCGGACGAATTCATCCGGGTCACAAAGCTCGGTATCAGAGCCGCGGCAGCGCTCATAAAGCCGGGCGTTCCCATCTCGGAGCTGGTAAAAGCCATGCGGTCAGCCGTCGAAGCCGAAGGCTATAGGCTCGCCATGCCCTGCGGCCACATCTGCGGCGCGGACCTTAACGAAGAGCGCCTTTCGGAGGACAACGAACGCAGGCTCCTTCCCGGAATGTGCGTCATAATCCACCCGACGGTGCTCAAAGGCAGCCTTAAGTCCGGGATCTACTGGGGGGAATCCTATCTGGTCACGGAAGACGGCTGCGAGTGCCTCATGCCGGAAAGCACAAAAGATTAAAAACTCCTCCGGAAAGCGTTTTTACTCTTGCAAAAGCGTTGTACGGAGGGTATACTTCAAATAGAACTTTTATTAATCGAAGTGTCATTTGACGGAGGCGCAGCGATGGCGAAGATCATAAGACCCGAAAGACTCCCCGAATTATATAAAGCGATCATGTCCCTGGAATCCGAAGAGGAGTGCCAGCAGTTCCTTGAGGATCTTTGTTCGGAGGCCGAGCTTTCCGCCATGGAGCAGCGCTACCAGGTGGCCAAGCTGCTGCTCGAGGACAAAGTCTACCTGGATATTCTGCTCGAAACAAAAGCCAGCACCTCCACCATCAGCCGCGTAAAACGCATGGTCACCGGCGGCACCGGCTGCATAAAACGCGTCATCCAGCGCGTCAACCCCAAAGAATAAGATCTGGGACGGTCCCGTGAAAAAGGGGGACGGTTCTGGTTTTCATTTTGGTGGATATTGGAAATTGAAAGGAGGTTCCGGCCTCAGACAAACATCGGGCGGTACGGCAGAACAGGCCGGCCGCCTGCAATTTGTTTAAACCCAGACCGCCAGATTACCAGTAATTCCCAAAATGAAAATCAGAACCGTCCCCCTTTTTCAATCAGAACCGTCCCCATTTTTCAGCTGTTCAGCTTGCGGATGGCGTTGAGGTACTTCTGCAAGGTGCCGATGCTGACGTAATAATAGGAATAGGACTCCTTTTTCTGAGCCGTCACAAGCCCGGAAACAAGGAGTTTTCTCATGTGCTGCGAGATCGTGGACTGTGAATAGCCGAATTCAGCCACAAGGTCCTTGTTGCAGACCTGGCGGCGGGCTATGTTTTCGGTATAAATAAAGCGGAAGAGCTCCACACGCAGCGGGTGTGCCAGCGCATCCGACGCCGCCGCGATCAGCGCAATCTCTTCGCTGTCGTAGATGTCGTTGTCTTTTCTGATCCTCATGGGCATATTATATCACGCTTTGTCTACCAAAATCCAATATATTATGGTATAATAACGTGTCGAATTGTTTTCGTCAGTCATTTTGTATTGCAGCGAAAGGGAAAATTATGAATAAAAAGCTCGCCAGAGAAGTGGCGCAGCCCTTTATGATAATAGGTCTTGTGGGCATGCTGGTCTTAAGCATAGTCCTGCTGTGGCTCAACCTCTACGTCGGGCTCGGCGCCATGGTCCTAAGCGGCCTCGTGTACCTGTTCCACCTGCGCTTTACGCAAAACTACGTGGAACGCAGCATTGAAAAATTCGAAAAGAACGTTCTTCGCGAGCGCGAGGACTTCATGGATGCCTTCTCCCAGAGGGCGCCGCTCCTGATATGTGTAGTCAACCGCGCCGGCGAACTGGTCTGGAACAACCCGGCCTTCGCCGAAGCCTTCCCCGAAGAGGACAGCGCCAAGGCGGTGCTCAACGTCAGCAGTCTGGCTCCGTTCTTCGAAGACCCGGACCACAGCGAAGTCATGAAAGTCGGCAGCAAGTTCTACAGCGTCACCGCCGCTGCGACCGATCTTCGCGGCCGCGAGCGCAGGATGCTCTTCTGGCAGGAAGTAACAGAGCTCAAGGGGCTCAAGACCTACATAGAAGACACCAGAGCCTGCCTTGCCTACATCAGCGTGGATAACTACGACGAGATGCTCGAGGCAAGCCCCATCGAAGAGCAGTCCAGCATAGCAGCCCAGATAGACAAGACCATACACAACTGGGCCATCTCCATGCAGGCGGCGCTTCTGCGCGCCAGGTCGGACCGCTACCTGATGGCCTTCGAGCACCAGTACCTGCCGCAGCTTAGGGAGACGCGCTTCCCCATACTCAACGAGATGCACGACATCGAGACCAAGGCGGACTTCCCGACCTCCATCTCCATAGGCATCTGCACAGGCGAGTCCACCCTGGAAGAGCTCCAGGAAAGCGCGGCTGCAGCACTGGATCTGGCCCTCGGCCGCGGAGGCGACCAGGCCGTCATCAGGCGCCGTGGAGGCGAGACCGAGTACTACGGCGGAGCTCTGCCTTCGGTAGAAAAGCGCAACAAGGGCAAAAGCAGAGTCATGTCGCACATGCTCTCCCAGCTCATAGAAAATTCCACAAACGTCATAATAGCCGGCCACGCCCGCCCCGACATGGACTGCTTCGGCGCAGCTCTTGGTGTGTACGCGCTGGCCAGCAACATGAAAAAGCCTGTCGGCATAGTCCTGGAAAACCCCGGCGACGGAATAGAGCTCATCTATAAGGCGGCTCTGGGCCTTAACGCCTTCGAGTTCTACAGCCACGAAAAAGCCCTAAGCGAGCTCAAGTCCGACACCCTCGTGGTAATGGTGGACCATCACAGGCCCGCCATCTCGGAGTTCCCGGAGCTCCTCAGCTCGGCAAAGAAAATCGCCGTCATAGACCACCACAGGCGCGCCAAGGACGCAGTGGAAAGCCCGGTGCTCTCCTACATGGAGACCTACGCAAGCTCCTCCTGCGAGCTGGTAACGGAGCTTTTGCAGTACTCCGGCGACCGCGGCGAGATAAGCCGCTTCGAGGCGGAAGCGCTGCTTGCGGGCATCACCCTGGACACCAAAAACTTCACCGTGAATTCCGGCGTGCGCACGTTCGAGGCTGCGTCGTGGCTCAGGCGCAGCGGTGCGGACAACGCAAACGTCAAGAACTTCTTCAAGGTCAGCCTGGAGTTCTACCAGAAGAAGGCGGCCATCATATCCGCGGCGGAGATCCTGCCCAACGGTGTGGCGGTAGCCTACACCAGGGATCAGGATCCGGCCATGCAGATACTCGTCTCGCAGGTGGCGGACGAGCTGCTGGACATGAAGGGCGTTGACGGCTCCATCGTTGCAGGCCGCGGCGAAGGGCGCACCATGGTATCGGCCCGTTCTAACGGCAAGATCAACGTGCAGACCCTCATGGAAAAGCTCGGAGGAGGCGGCCACCAGAACGTGGCGGCGGCGCAGGTAACAGTCGGCCCGGAAGAAGCCATCGCCTTGGCCGTACACATAATGAGGGACGAAGGAATATTGTAAAATACGGGCTCTAAGCCCTTACAGGAGGATAACACCATGAAAGTAATACTGCTCAAGGACGTAAAAGGACTCGGCAAGGCCGGCGAAGTGGCAAACGCTTCCGACGGCTACGCAAGGAACTTCCTGCTGCCCAAAAAGCTCGTAATGGAGGCCACCGAGGCCAACCTTAAGGAGCTCGAAAGGCGCCGCGCGGAGATCGAAGCCCAGCGCGCCATGGACAAGGCCGTAGCTGAAGATCTCAAGAAGAAGATCGAGGCCGCAGCACCTGTCGTCATCGAGTCCAAGGCCGGCGAAGGCGGAAGGCTCTTCGGCGCAGTTACCAGCAAGGATATAGCCGACGCGTTCTACAACATCTACAAGATAGAGCTGGACAAGAAAAAGATAGTCATGGATACCCCCATCAAGCAGGAAGGCCCCGCAGCGGTGGAGCTGAAGCTTTTCCAGGGCATCTCGGCTAAGCTCAAGCTCAACGTCGTCGCAAAGTAGGGAGCATACAATGCCTCAGATCGAAAGGATACCGCCCCACGCGGAGGCGGCAGAAAAAAGCGTCCTGGGCGCCATACTCATAGATAAGGAAGTCTTTTTCAAGGTCTCCGAGCACGTAAAGGCTGAAGACTTCTACACCCCTGCCCACAGGGAGATCTACGCCGCCATGGCGCAGCTCAACGCCGGCGGTGAGCCCATAGACGTCATAACCGTCACCGAAGCCTTAAAAAAGCGTAAGAGCCTCGAGGCTGCGGGCGGCAGAGCCTACGTTTCGGCGCTCTCGCAGGAGGTCCCCACCACCGCCAACGCCACGCAGTACGCTAAGATCGTGGCTGAAAAGGCCATCTTAAGGCGCCTTATCACCGCCTCCGGCGACATAGTCGAAAAGAGCTACTCTGAAAAACTGGACAGTGCCAAGGTGCTGGACCACGCGGAGCAGGTCATCTTCGAGATCGCCAAGGACCGCCAGACCGGCGACGTGACGAAGATCCAGGAGGTCATCTCCAACAACATCACCGCTATCGAGACCGCTCAGAAGAACGGAGGGCAGCTGCCCGGCCTGTCTTCGGGATTCATAGATCTGGACAAGAAGACCTCGGGCTTCCAGAAGTCTGACCTGATAATACTTGCTGCGCGCCCGTCCATGGGAAAGACCGCGTTCGCGCTCAACATAGCGCAGCATGCGGCCTTAAAGCTTGGCAAGCGCGTGGTGATCTTCTCGCTGGAAATGAGCCGCGAGCAGCTGGGCATGAGGCTCCTTGCTATGGAGAGCCGCGTGGACAGCAACAAGCTGCGTGTAGGTGACCTTTCCCAGGAGGACTGGGACAGCGTCAACGACGCCGTCGCGAGGTTCTCAAACGCGGACCTGCTGATAGACGACACCCCGGGCATAGGCGTCATGGAGATGCGCAACAAGTGCCGCCGCATAGACCAGGAAAAGAAGATAGACCTCATAGTCGTGGACTACATCCAGATGATGTCCGCCGACGAGTCCGGCGACAACCGCCAGCAGGAAGTGTCGCAGATCTCGCGCTACCTAAAGCAGCTGGCCAGGGAGATGAAGTGCCCTGTCATAGTGCTTTCGCAGCTGTCGCGCGCCGTGGAGCAGCGCCAGGGGGACAAGCGCCCGATACTTTCCGACCTGCGTGAATCCGGCGCCATCGAGCAGGATGCGGATATAGTCATGTTCCTCTTCCGCGAGGACTACTACAACAGAAACAAGGACAACTACGAGCCGAACAACCTCTGCGAGGTAATACTGGCTAAGCAGCGCATGGGCGAGACCGGAAAGGTCACCCTGGGCTGGCAGCCGCGTTTCACGAAATTCGTCAACTACCAGAGAGAAGAGCCGGCACACCCGGCAGAAGATTAAGCGCCGGGAAGGCTCCTGCCGCATCATAAAATGGACTACAAGAAGCAGAACGTACAGAACTATTTCCTATACGACACTCAGGTGGAGAACCTCTTCCTTTCCGAGTACATGCCTTCGGCCCCGGAAAACGCTGTGAAGGTCTATTTGCTTGCGCTCATGCACGTGCAGCAGGGCTTGCCTCTGGATAGCGCAGCGCTGGCTAAAAAGCTCCGCCTTAGCGCAGAGGACGTGGACGCAGCCTGGGATCACTGGTACAAAGCCGGTCTGGTGCGCCTTACGAAGAACAGCGCACAGCAGGGCGGAGGCAGAAACGTGGAGCTGCTGAACATTCGCGAGATGGTGTTCGGAAGAAGGCCCGAGGGGGCTGTTTCGGTTCCGGAGTCCGCGCCTTTTGCGCTGGACGACGCGGAGTTCTCGCGCCTCCTGCAGAGCATAGAAAGCGCCACAGGAAGGCTTCTTGAGGCCCGCGAGCCGGAGGAAGTAGCTTCCTGGATCAGCGAATACGGCATGGCCCCCGAGGTGATACTCCTGGGCTACAAATACTGCACCCAGCGCGGCAAGAGCAACCGCTGCCGCTACGTGGGCGCTATTTTAAAGGACTGGCGCGCCAAGGGGCTGGTAACGGCGGACCAGGTGGAGGACAGCCTCGCCGCGTCCGACAGGCATTACGAGTACTACCGCGCTGTAATGAAAGAGCTGGGCTTCCACCGCAGCGCCTCCGAGCCTGAAAAACGCATCATGGACAGCTGGTTCGACAAGATGGGCTGCAGCCTGGACGAGGTAAAAGACGCGTGTCGCGCAACAACTGGCATAGGGAACCCCAACATCAACTACGTCAACAGCGTGCTGGTGTCGAGATATAACGAAAAGAACGCATCCGGCAGCCAGAAGGTGTCGGAGGAGAACATCTTCGCGAAGGTCAATGCGCTCTACGAGAGCATACGCGAGGAGAATGCAAGGAAGACCGAGCAGATAAGATCCGAGGTCTTCACAAAAATTCCACGTATCAGGAGTATAATGGATGAGATAAGGGCTTGCGGAGTGGCGGCTTCAAGAGCCATGCTGCGCGGGGGCTCCGGCACTGCCGAGGTGGCAAGGCAGAAGGAAAAGGCTGAAGAACTGGGCCGCGAGAAGGCCAGGCTTTTGGCGTCTTTTGGCTACGCACCGGACGCGCTGGACGCAAGATACAGCTGCCCCAAATGCAGGGACACCGGCGTTCTGGACGACGGCAGCCGCTGCAGCTGCTTTAAGGAAAAGGCGGAAGCTCTCCTGAAAAAGCAGTAAGGACACGGTTTTGGATATATGAGTGATAATATAACGAACAAACTGAATACTGAAAATAACGCCGAGAGCTTTGAGGAGCGTTTTTCGCGCATGTCTGAAGAGCTTGCGGCTAAGCGCGAAGCCAGGCTTGCCGAAAAGGCCAAGACGGATCCTTCGGCAAAGGTGAGGGTGGACATGTCAGGCAATGCCATGACCGTCTATCGCAGCCGCACCGCGCTTGCCAGCTACAGGCATAAGGTGCGCGGCGAAGGCGCCATAAAGCGTACGATCCGCCTTGTGAAGGGCCTTAAGGCTGCCAAGCTGAAGGCCGACGCTCTGCCGTACTGCAGCGCGGAGAACCGCCGCGCCATGTACACAGAGGTCTACCGCGATGCCTGGGCACCTGTTGCCAACAGCATAGACAACGCCGCAGACACCCTCTGGGGCTTCCTGAGCAGCCTCGGGTACGATATATTAGAGATACTGGTCTTTATAATAAACGGAATCATTAAGATCTGGTACTACGCCGGCAGCGTGGGCCTGTTCGTCTGGGACAAACTCTGGGATTTCCGCCTCTGGCTGGATACGCACAAGAAGGGCCTGTTCCAGATATTTGCCACATTGGTGACTCTGGCGGCAATAGCGCTGATCGGCGTCAGTTCAATGACGGGATACGAGTACAGCTACTACGGCCGGAAACTGGGCACCGCCAAGTCCAAACGCGATGTCTACGACGTCATAGAGACCCTGGGCGACAAGCTCTCCGAAAGCGCCGGCGCCAACATCAGCCTGGACGTGGAGCGCGACATCAGCTTCGAGAAGGTCTACGGCTTCAAGATGGATATAGACACCCCGGACGACATTCTCAACACCCTTACCTATATGAAAGACCTCCGCGTGGAGGCTTATGCGGTCTGCATCAACGGCGAACCCGTAGTCTACGTGGACAACGAAGTCACCGCTGAAAGCGTAATAACAAGGGCTAAGGATTCCTTCACCCCGCCGCGTCCCGGCTACGAGTACCTCAACGCGTCAATTGCCGAAGAGATCACCATCCAGCCCGCCACCATCAAGCTGGCGGAGCTCTGGAACCCGGCAGTTGCCGTGCGCTACATCCAGACCGGCTCCACAGAAGTCCTTAAGGAAGGCGAGGAAGCCCATCCGAAGATCACGGTCTTTGCTACCGCAAACGTCACAGAGGACGAATCTATCGCGTACTCCAGAAGATATGTAAAGAACAACAATCTGTACATCACTGAGGAAGTGCCCGTTTCCGCGGGCAAGAACGGCGTGCGCAGGAAAGTTTCCGAGGTCCAGTTGGAAAACGGCGTGGAAGTCTCCAAGGTGGAGCAGTCCAGCACCGTCATCCAGAACCCTGTCGACGAAGTCTACGAGACCGGTACCAGGCCGCTTCCCGAAAGGGCAGGCAGCGGCACCTGGCTGTTCCCGCTCAAGGGCAACTACACACCCACATCTCCGTTCGGCTGGAGAAATACAGGTATAGCAGGCGCTACGCATCAGCACCAGGGAGCGGACCTCTGGCAGCCCGCGGGCTCCAGGATCTACGCTGCTGACGGCGGCGTGGTGGCCTACGCAGGATACAACGGCAATTTCGGCCTGCTCGTGCAGATCAACCACGGCGGCCTTTACGAGACGTACTACGCGCACTGCAGCAGGGTGCTCGTAAAAGTAGGAGAAACTGTTGCCCAGGGGCAGGTCATAGCCCTTATCGGCAGCACGGGCGTTGCTTCTGGCGCGCACCTGCATTTCGAGGTGCACTACAACGGAAGAGCCATAGATCCGAAAGCCATTTTCCCGGGCATATACAAAGGCCAGTGGTAGCCCCGGGAGCTTAAGCAGTTTATAAAATATATTTACATACACCTACCAGGAGGAAAAAACAATGGAAAGATGCATAGGTGCAGTTTCAAGAGGCGTGCGCGCCCCCATCATAAGAGAGGGTGACGACATCGTCCAGATCGTTGTGGACAGCGTTCTTAAGGCCAGCAAGGAACACGGCATAGAATTCTGCGACCGCGACGTAGTTGCAGTCACGGAGTCAGTCGTTGCAAGGGCTCAGGGCAATTATGCCTCCACCCAGGACATAGCAGACGACATCAAAGCCAAGATCCCCGGCGGCGAATTCGGCGTCATTTTCCCGATACTTTCCCGCAACCGCTTCGCTATCTGCCTTCGCGGCATGGCCAAGGGCGCAAAGAAGATCTACCTCATGCTCAGCTATCCTTCCGATGAAGTGGGCAACCACCTCATCTCCGAGGACCAGATGGACGAAGCAGGCGTAGATCCCTTCAGGGACGTACTCAGCGAGCCCCAGTGGAGATCGTTCTTCGGTTTCGAAAAGCACCGCTTCACTGGCGTGGACTACATCGATTATTACAAGGATATAATCCGCGAAGAAGGCGCCAACGTGGAGATCATCTTCGCCAACGACCCCAGGGCCATCCTCAACTACACCAAGAACGTCATCACCTGCGACATCCACACCAGAGTACGCACCAAGAGGCTGCTTAAGGCCGCAGGCGCGGAGATAGTGCTGGGCCTTGACGAGATACTCAACGCACCCGTTAACGGCAGCGGCTGCAACGAGCAGTATGGGCTTCTTGGCAGCAACAAGGCCACTGAGGACAAGATCAAGCTCTTCCCGCACAACTGCCAGCCCGTGGTGGACGGCATAGCCGAAAAGCTGCTCGCGGCCACCGGCAAGCATGTGGAAGTCATGATCTATGGCGACGGCGCGTTCAAGGACCCCGTCGGCAAGATCTGGGAGCTCGCGGACCCCGTCGTAAGCCCCGCGCACACCAAAGGCCTCATAGGCCAGCCCAACGAGCTGAAGCTGAAGTACCTTGCGGACAACGACTACGCGGATCTGTCCGGCGACGCTCTTAAGGACGCCATCTCCAGCGCCATAAAGGCAAAGGAATCCGACCTCGTAGGCAGCATGGCATCCGAAGGCACCACGCCCAGGCAGCTGACCGACCTGCTCGGCTCCCTGTGCGATCTTACCTCCGGCTCCGGCGACAAGGGCACGCCCATAATCTGGATCCAGGGCTACTTCGACAACTTCACGATGTGACAAGGGGACGGTTCTCTGTCACCATCGCCCTGCAGCATTTAAGGAGCATAATTATGAAGAACTATGAATTGATAATCGAGCGCCGCCAGCCCACCTGCGGCGGACAGCTTCCGGTAAAGTGCGAGATCCGCAGCGTCTCAACGGACGACCCTGTAGCCTACGTGCGCAAGGAAGAGCCCCACGGCGAGCTTAACACCTACACCACTGACGCCGGCGAGTTCGTCGTAGAGCTGAAGAACTCCCGCGGCCACGACGTAAAGTACATCTTTACCGAGGACTAGGACCGCACCGCAGAAGCGCAAAAGCGCAGACCCGCAGCGCATACAAACGCACAGTTTTTAAGACCCCCGCAAGCCGTATATCAGGCAAGCGGGGGCCTTTGTCTTATCTGTTGCATAAAAGCTTCGAAAAAATTCAAATTTCCCGTATATTTATGCATCAACCTGTGTTATAATAAATCATTATTCATATAAAAGGCGGTGAAATGCATGAATACCGAACTTATCGTATTTGTTGTTTACATTATCTTCGTTATATGCATAGGCATATACTTCTTCATCAAGGGGCAGAACGCCTCCGACAAGGACTACTTCCTGGGTGGACGCAAGATGGGCGCCTGGGTAACAGCCCTCTCGGCCGGTGCCTCCGACATGAGCGCCTGGGTGCTGATGGGCCTTCCGGCCAGCATCTACGCCCTGGGCATGGGGCAGGCCTGGATAGCCATAGGCCTTGCGATAGGCTATGCGCTGTCCTGGATCATAGAAGCCCCAAGGCTGCGCCGCTTCTCCATAGTCTGCAACGATTCCATCACCATACCTCAGTACCTTACGAACCGATTCCTTTCCAAATCGAAGGCCCTGCAGATCATTTGCGCAGCGATCTTCCTTGTGGCGTACACGATCTATGCTGCCAGCAGCATAAAGGCCTGCGGCACGCTGTTCAACACGGTGCTCGGAATCAACGCAAACACCGCGATGTACATAGCGGCGGCGGTCATCATAGTCTACACCTTCCTGGGTGGCTTCTCGGCGGTCTGCTGGACGGACTTCTTCCAGGGGCTGCTGATGCTGGCGGCTTTGCTTCTGGCGCCGATCTTCGCGAGCTTCATGCTCAAAGGCAGTGCTGCAGAGGCCATGCCGGCGGGCTTCTTCAACATGTTCTCCAGCTGGAAGGACATAGTTTCCGGCTTCGGCTGGGGCATAGGCTACTTCGGCATGCCGCACATCATTATCCGCTACATGTCGCTGAGGAGCCAGAAGGAGCTTAAAAAGAGCGCCAGAATAGGTATTTCCTGGACCACCCTGATAGTGATCTTCTCCGTGGCGGCAGGTGCTGTTGGGCGCATGTTCCTGGGCTTCGACCAGGAAGTCGCTGACAAATCGCTGGTGTTCATCAATATGACTCGCAGCATTTTCCCGGCAGTGATCTCCGGAATCCTGCTTTCGGCTATTCTGGCGGCAGCCATGAGCACCGCCGACAGCCAGCTGCTCTCCGCGGCTTCGGCCTTTGCCAGCGACGTGTACAAACCTGTCTTCCGCAAGGACAAAGCGACCGACAAAGAAATGCTCTGGGCGGGGCGCTGGGTGGTGCTGGCGATAGCATTCATAGCGCTGATCATCGCTTCCAGCCCCGGCGCGGGCTCCATAATGAGCCTGGTATCCAACGCGTGGGGCCTGTTCGGCGCGGCCTTCGGACCGGTGATAATGCTGAGCCTGTTCTGGAAACGCTTCACCTTCGCGGGTGCAGCAGCCGGCATAGTTGTCGGTGCCGTTGTTGACGCGCTGTGGCTGGTATTCCTTGCCGGCACCGGGATCTACGAGATAATACCCGGCGCCGTCTGCGGCCTTATAGCGGCCGTACTTGTCTCCAGGGCCACATACAAGCCGGCTCCGGACATCGAGGCATTGTTTGACGAAGCTGTCGCCAGCCAGGAGTAAAAACCCCGATCTTTCACCGCTCCGCAAATTACGGGGCGGTATTTTGCTGCTTTTATCCTTTATCCGCCGCCCGCCGCGTTGTAAAATATAATCACAAAAGGGGCAACGGGCCACGTTGCCGGGAGGTATCAGATGGCAAAGTACGAGATAACGGTAAAAGCGGACCTGGACGAACTGGTCCGTTACATAGACAGGTCGCTGGCGGAACAGAGCACCACCCTCAGCGCGGAGGAACAGTGCGAGTATACGGCAGATGGCGTGCGCGTCAAGGTCATGGGCTACGAGCGCTTCGCGTATTCTGGAAGCAGCCGCGTCGGCATGACGGTGACATATGTGGCCAGCGGGGAGCTGGTGCGGGTGATAGGTATTGCTGTAGGCGGGAGCCAGGCGATGTTCATGAAGATCAACACCTGGAGCGAGTCGAATTTCCTGGACACCCTGATCTATGCGGTAAAACGGTTCATCCGAGACCACCGGCCGGAGCGCCGCGCAGGGGGCCGCAGGGTTGTAACTAACAAACGGTTGCGCTGTGGATTCACTGCAAGACCATACACGCTGAAAGAAAAGAAGCTGAACGAGATCCTCAGCAAGTGGTAGAAGGCCCAAAACGGGCCGTTACAGAGCAGAAAGGAGCGCAGTCGGTATGAGATGCCCTTATTGCAAAAATGAGATGGAATATGGCTTTGTACAGAGCAACCAGGAGATCATATACACTAATTCAGAAAAAAACGTTCCGATGGTCTGGGCCAGGAAGGGCGATGTCAGACTGACCCCCGGTTTTTGGGGTCCGGCCACCTGCAGCGCCTGGCATTGCCCCGGATGCCGGAAAGTGATCATTGAATACGATCCAGATCAGTTAAAGGTCTGAAGAAACAGTGGTAAGGAACTTACAGGTGTAATACTTTGTGGCGCAGGCCGATGCCGGATCACTCCTTTTCGGCTTCGCGCCTGGCCTGCTGTTTCAGTTTCTGGCGGCTGGGGTGCTTCTTGTCCTTGAAGACGACGCTCTTCCTGGACATGAGCACTCTGTTTAATTGTTCATTGCGGTACTTAGCCATCAGAGTCCTCGCTTTCCGTGGGGTCTTCAGGGTGCTCGCCGGCCTCCTCTTCGGCCAGCATTTCGCGCACGTACTGGTTCATGCGGCGCATGAAATACAGCAGATCGATCACCACCAGCACCAGAAACACTATGATGCAGTTGAACACGGGCTTCATGAGCGGCAGGCGCCAGCGCAGCAGAAACACCAGCACAACGGAAAAGATAAGGCTGATGATCAGGTCGATCTGGTGTTCTTTTAAGTATTTATTTTTCCAAAACTTTTCTCTATCCATTGTTTTGCTCCCAAGCCGCTCCTATTTCCGTCTGAAGAACCAGATGGCGGCGCCGATCACCGCGTAGTTCAGCAGGGTCAGCAGCAGAACGCCTATCGTGAATTTTTTATGCTTCGTCTTGTGGTGGAAGACCCCCATGCCCAAAAGCGCCCCGGTGCCGCCGAAGAACAGAGCCATCAGGATCAGCGTCTTTTCGGAGATGCGCCATTTTTCGGCTTTGGCCTTCAGTTTGTCCAGGCCGTAGATCAGAAAGACGATCAGGTTCCAGGCCGCGAATATGATAATTGCAATTGTTGTTGGCTTCAATACGAGTTCCTCCACGGCCATTATAATGCCGGGCTGCAGCGTAGTCAACTCCTGCCGGGAATCGTGGTTGCACGCGGTGCGAAGCAGGCGTAAAATATAATAAAGAGTCAGTGAGGAGGGCTTTATATGAAGATCTGTGTTTACGAAGCGCGTCCGGATGAGCTTAAGGACCTTGATGCCTGCTCGAGGCAGTCCGGCGCGGAGCTGTGCATTTACAAGGATGTGCCGTGTCTGGATAACGCGGAACTCGCCGAAGGCTGCGAAGGCGTCACGATACTGGGGCAGGGCCGCATCGATGCGCCGCTTCTGGATGCCTGGAAAGCCCTTGGTGTGCGCTGTGTGGCGACCCGCACCATCGGTTTCAACCACATAGACCTGGAACACGCCAAAAGCATAGGGATGATGGTCTGCAACAGCAACTACGCTCCCAATGGCGTGGCAGAATACACGGTCATGATGATGCTTCTGGTGCTCCGCAATTACAAGCCGGCGCTGTGGCGCGGCCAGGTGAACGACTATTCTCTGTCCGGCCTGCAGGGGCGTGAACTGCGCAATCTTACTGTAGGGGTCGTCGGAGCGGGCCGGATCGGTGCAACTGTAATTCAGTGCCTGTCCGGATTCGGCTGCAAACTGCTTGCCTGGGACAAATTCCGCAACGAAAGAGTGGCAAAGAGCGCAAAGTACGTGGAGCTCGACGAGCTTTTCGCGCAAAGCGATGTCATAACCTTGCACCTGTCGCTGGATGAAAGCACTCACCACATAATCTCGAGCGAGGCCATCTCCAAAATGAAGGACGGCGTAGTGCTGATAAACTGCGCCCGCGGCGAGCTGATGGACCTTTCTGCGCTGATAGAAGGCATAGAAACAAAGAAGATAGGCGGGCTGGGCCTGGACACCGTAGAAGGCGAGACCGGCCTGGTGCATCTGGACCACCGAACCGATATACTGAAAAACAAAGACATAGCCTACCTGCGCCAGTTCCCCAACGTGGTCATGACCCAACACATGGCGTTCTACACCGATGCGGCAGTAGGCAGCATGGTGCAGTGCGCCATCGAAGGGATCACAGGCTTTATAAGGACAGGCGAGTGCAGCACCCGGCTGGTCTGAGCCCGGGCTTTGCGCTGCAGGCGGATTGTTTAGCTCAGGCCCCTTCGCGGGGGTCGAACTTCTCGAAAATAGGAATATAACCCAAAGACTCGGCGGTCTTTAAGTCTTCCATGCTGCGGATTGTCCAGGAAACGCCCTGGATGCCGCGCTTTACGGCTTTAAGGAACGCCGGGTTGTCTTTATACGTAAAATCGTAGGCCACGAAATCCGGCCTTGAAAGCACGTCCAGCTTGAGGTCTGTAAGAAGCCCTGCAGTGCCCTTTGGCGCCTCTTCGGGGTTCTTGCGGAAGTCCGTCGACAGCTGGCCGCGCACGGTATTCGGGCGAAGCTTGCGCAGGTCCGCAATGGCCCGCGGGTCGAAACTCTCGATGCAGTATTCGCCCTTGTAGCTGTCAAGGCGCTCGCAGACGGCTTGGGTAAGAGCCTCGTGGTTGCCGCCGTAGGTCTTCAGTTCTATGATCAGCGGCAGCGTATGCGGCGGCAGCTTCGGCCCATTGCCGCATTTCTGCTGGCTCCCTGTGCTGGCTCCGAACAGATCCAGCACTTCGTCGAACAGCGGGATGAGCTCGTCCGTGCCCTCAAGGCGCAGCTGCCTTAGCTCGTCCAGGGTCTTATCCTCCAGGATGCCCTCTGTTCCAGTGCAGCGCTGCAGCGTGGAGTCGTGGAACACCACCAGTTTTCCGTCCTTTGTGAGGTGTACGTCCAGCTCGGCACCAAAACCGCGCTCTATGGCGCGCCTGAAGGCCGCCAGCGAGTTCTCCGGCACCTGCGGCTTGTCGTGAAAGCCCCTGTGGGCGTATCTGTAACGGCGCAGCAGCTCCAGCTTCGGATGCCCCGTGCGCCCTGTCATAAACTCTTTCATCATGTTCTCCTAAAGCGGTGAGATCCGGGACCGTCCCCGGTTTCATCCGGTTTCAGTTTCCACCTCTAGATTCTACCACAAAAACAGCCAGGGGAGTACTGCGAATTGAGGGATGCGTAAACATCAAAAAAAGGGAGCTCTCTGATAATTCTTTGTCAAAAACGCCAATATATTGGCATGAATTTATGCATTTTATACAAAACCCGTATCATTTTTTATACACATTAAACATTGAGATGGACACAGTTTAGCTATAGCATTAAAGTAACTCGTTATCTTTTCAATATAAAAGGAAAGGAAAAGTATCATGAAAAAGATCATCGCAGTAATCATGGTGCTGGCAATGGTATTTGCACTTGCAGCCTGCGGACAGACTCCTGCCAACAACGCAGCGCCGTCCAACAACGCAGCTCCTGCCAACAACACAACTCCGGCAAACACCACTCCTGCCAACAACGCTACCCCGGCAAACAACTCCGCAAACGAAGGCCCCAAGGCTGTCATAGCCACCAAGAGCCCCAACGGACAGAACTACTCATGGGTCCCCTCCCAGGTGTTCTTCAAAGAAGACGCAGAAGTAGTCTTCAGAGATTACGCCGAGACCCAGCTTCTCCACAAGCTCCAGACCAAGGACGGAGTCATCTGCATGTCCCTTGACGACCTCTACAGACTCTACGCTCCGGATTTCAAAGTCACCATAGATGGCGACAAGATCAAGGTCGAGCACGCTACTCTTACAGCCGAAGCGACCGTCGGCAGCAAAGAGCTCACCACATATGCCGGCAAGGAAGAAATGGCTGTCGCTCCCTACAAGGCAGACGAGACCATCTTTGTTCCTGTCTTCGACTTCATGTGCAAGAGCTTCCAGAAGTTCTCCTCTGACGCGACCAAGCTCACCAAGTTCTACTGCCTGAGCGATACAGAGGACAAGAAGATCAACAGAAACGACACTTATCAGCTCGAAAAGAACTACCGCGCGCACGTAGCCGGCCTGTATCAGTACACCTACTGGTTCGAGGAGGTCGAACGCCTTGAGCCGGTCGTTGTTTATATCCCGTCCACCTACGATCCTGCAAAGCCCAACAAGATGATCGTCCAGCTCCACGGAGCCGGCGGCAACTGCATAGGCAATGCTACAAAGGACAGCGGATACGCGCTCTGCGAAGGTGCTGAAAGGTACGGATACATAGTTGCTTTCTGCAACGGATACTGCGCATCCTGCAATTTCGGCCAGATCGTACAGCCTGCTGGTCTCTTCCCGATCACCGAGAAGACCGATCCCAAGAATCCGGCCAACTATTCCGAAGGCCAGCTTAAGGACATCGAGCACTCCGGACACGACGTTCAGGAAGGCATCAAGTTCGTAGAGAGCAAGTACAGCATCGACACCAACAACCTCTTCATCATGGGCATCTCCATGGGCGGCTGCGGCACCTGGTACCAGGTAGCGGCTCACCCCGGCATGTTCAACGCATGCAGCCCGGCCGGCGCTTTCGTAGAGCCTGAGTTCTTCGACTGGAGCCAGGTCAAGACCCCGACCCTCTATATCGGCGGCACCGAAGACCGCAACGGCTTCGACCTCATGCTCAGAGCTTACAACATTGCTAAGAGCCAGGGCGCCAACATCGTCAAGTTCGAGACCGTAGGCGGCGCTCCGCCCGGCGGCGAATGGCCCCAGAGAATAGACATGACCTTGGAATTCTTCGACAGCTATCTGAAGAAGTGATCCGGCTGAGTTTTAGCCCCTCCTATCAGAGTCCTTATATAAAGACCCGAGCCCTTAGCGGCCCGGGTTTTTGTTACTAGCGACGACGATCCGCTTCACCGTGTCCGTCAGACGCGCAGAAAAATGCTGTTTTCGATTGCGCTGATCCGAAAAAAAACCTAAAATATTCTTTGAAAGTATGTAACGTTTGCGCGGCTTTCTGCATTAATCTATGCAGGAGGGGGAAATGATCTCGATCGAAGAAGTCTACAAGGAATACTCGGACATGATCTATCGCTGGATCCTGGCAAGGACCGGCGATGAGTTTGTCGCGGAGGAAATAACGCAGGAGACTTTCTACCAGGCTGTGCTGCACGCGGAAAGCTACGACTATTCGTGCAAGGTCTCCACGTGGCTGTGTTCGATCGCGGCAAACAAGCTGAAGGAGTATCTGCGCAAGAACCCTGCGCTGGATCAGCTCCCATGGGAAAGGCCGCCGGAAAGCGGTGGTGCAGGGGTTCCGGGAGACAGCAGGTCCGCAAGTTCCGCAGCCGAGGATGGTATCAGCCAGGTTCTCGGCGGTGCGGGTCCTGCGTCCGGCAGTGCAGGCTTCGCGGCCAGCAGCGCGGAGGAGCAGGCCATTGAGGCGGAGGAGAACGTGGAGCTCTACCGGGCTATCCACTCCCTGCCGGAGCCCTCGCGCGAGGTCGTGCACCTGAGGGCCTTCGCAGGCCTTTCCTTCCGCCAGATCGGAGACATCTTCGGAAAGAGCGAGAACTGGGCAAGAGTTACGTATTTCCGCGCCAAAGCGGCGCTTAGAAAGGAGCTTGGGAAAAATGAGTGACGATATCAGAACAAACGCATCCGGCGCGCGTGCCGGGGCCAGACCGGGCGGTCTTGCCTGCCACGTGGTAAAGGACCTGCTGCCGTTGTACGCAGATGGCCTCACCGGCGAGGAGACCTCGCAGGCAATAAAGGAGCATCTTGCGTTATGCGAGGACTGCAGCAGGGAATACAGGGCTATGACAGGTGGCATGCAGGATCCCGGGGCGGAGGGTGAAGGCCCCAGAGGCGGCGAAAGCTTCGCTGAGCCAGCAAACCGGGTAGATCCCGCGCAGGCCGGAAAGGAGATAGACTACCTTAAGAAGGTCAGAAAACGCAGCCACAAGGCAGCGATCATCGTCGGCTGCGTAGCGGTGCTGGTGCTGGCAGGTCTTGGCTGGAGATTTTTCGTGCGAGGCGGGGTAGATAAGCAGCTTCACATCATCGCACGTGTTAAGGAAGAGGATGCGAGGGAAGTCCGGATAACAGCGTTCACCGATGGTTCCGGCATGGCTATAAGCGGCATCGACGTGTCCGAAAAGGACGGCGTAGTTACGGTCAGCGGCCGGACAGCGCTTGTAGGTATACGCAAAAAGGGTGAACTAAGCCGCAGTTACACTGCATCGGTAGACGTTAAGCAGATCGTTGACGCGGCGGGCAGGATCCTTTGGGAAAACGGAACCATGATCAACGAGTATGTCGGTAACGTCTATGCAAAGAAAGTGAAATACGTGGGGAACGCATCGGCCGTCAACGCGCTGAAGCTTGCGGTCTGGACCCCCAGTACGGATATGCTGCCCTATGGGCCGCTGGAGCTTCAGACAGCAAATGAACCTTATGGAATCAAGATCACCCTCGGGAGCGATGAAGAACAGCCGGAAGCGATGTCGCAATACTTTGAGAATGTTGCGAAAAGGCACGCCTGCTACATGTTGGCGCTCGTGGATAACCTCGGATACGCGGAGTACGAAGTCCATACAGGGCGCAGCGTTGCAGGCCAAAAGGAAGTGCTGCAGATCAGGATGACGGCAGATGAGGCTCTTGAATCGGCCAAAGAAGCAGCGTCTACACTGGCGGCTGAGGGCAGTAAGGCGGCTGAATTTGTCCTGGCGGCAAAAAGCATAAAGGATTTCGCGAAGAGCGCCTATGCATGCGAGATGCTTGATGAAGTGTTAATGACGCATCACTTCAGCCAGTACAGCTATCAGTGGCAGGGTGATTATTGAAAGGATGGTGGTGAGGCTCACCATCTGGGCCGCAAGCTGGCTGTCGCGGTCGTACTTTTCAGCGAAGATGCTGGTAACGCCGGCAACAGGAGTTCCAAACAGGATCACCAGAGCTATGTAGGTGGTCCTGTTTATTTGCAGTGGAAGCAGCAGGAAGGCTATAACTACCGGGAAGATGATGTTTCTTATGAGGGTAGTCTTGTAGAGCCTGGCCTGGTTGAAGATGCTGGACAGGTCCGCGCGTGCGAGCTGGGCGCCTATGGTTATCATGGCCAGCGGCGAATTAAGGCTCGCTATGGAGCCTGCGGCAGTGGCGATAGGACCGGGCAGCTTAATGCGAAGGAGCATAAGCGCTGCGCCGATTACCATCGATACGATAACAGGATTGATAAGTGCTCTGGGCGAAAACGCCTTCTTTCCGCCCATAAGAACGATGCCGTAGGTGAACACGAAGAAATTGAATACGACTATCATGAGGGCCGCTATAAGCGTTGTGCCGCTTCCCAGCACCGCAGTCACAAGAGGAAGCCCCATGTAGCCGCAGTTGCTGAAGATGACGCCGAAGCGCAGTGTGGCGCGGGCGTCGTCCGGCTCTTTTCTGAACAGCAGCAGAGACGCCAGGATAAGCAGCACGAAAGCTCCAGCCAGGATCAGCACTATGGTCCCGATCTCCTTAAGGACCTGCGCGTCCCAGTCTATCTGCAGGGTCGTGACGACAAGGCAGGGCGTTACAGCGTTGACAAGTATGGCCGACACCTGTTTGGTGCCGACCTCCGTCAGGAGCTTTGCCTTGCTTAGGATAAAGCCTGCTCCCATCAGAAGGAACAGGCTTATTACCTGCATTAATACTACGAGAAAACGTTCGATCATGTGACAGGGGGACGGTTCTCTGTCATGGTCCCCAAATGCTTATATCAGTGTTTGTTTTTACCGAGCAAATATCCGAACACGGCTCCGACGATGCCGCCCACGATGTGCGCCATGTTGGAGATGTTGTCCTGCACGAAGATCCCCTGATACACCTGCTGGCCAATGTATATCAGGGCCACCAGGATGAATGTCACGGGGATCTCGCCCTCCTTGAAGTTGGTGAAGCTCGTCAGCAGTATGAACGCGAACACCACGCCGCTTGCGCCGCACAGCGCAATGTTGGGGAAGAAGAAGTAGTTGACCAGGCCGGTCACCAGCGCCGCCGCCGCGATAACGCCAAGCAGCTTCTTGGCGCCGTATTTTTCCTCAAGCATAGGCCCCAGCAGCAGGATGTACGACATGTTGCCTATGTAGTGCTGCCAGCCGCTGTGCCCCAGCACGTGCGTAAAGAAGCGCAGCCAGGTGAGCGGATTCGCTATGGAGCTGTGATAGGTCATGAAAACGAGGCGGTTGCTGACCCCGCCGGTGGCGATGTTAAGCACCATGGCTGCCAGGCTCAGCAGCGCAAACCCCAGTATTAACGGTGAGTTGAGTTTAATTTTCATAGTATTTTGACACACATTGCTGAGTTGGGTATACAATCAGGTTATTCGTTCATATATTCGTATGAATGTAGTATAACGTCAGGGTCTGCATATCGAAAAACCACAGCGTGTAATCATCGTAGTTCGGATAGCGTTCGGTAAGCCTGAAATAGTCCTCAGTGTCGATACAGGCTGGGTCAAAATCGTATTCGTCAAGACGATCCTCCACGTTCATCCATTCGCGGAAATTCGCAAAATAGCCTTTTATCGTTTCAATATCCGCAGCTGCTGCTTTGTTATAATCCTTATTTCCAGCGAACCCGGAAGCATCTTTGTAGGTGTACTTGCAGTAATCTGTGTAGTCCTGCCCTCCATTTGGATCCCAATGAGTTTCTTTTGACGTATAGCCTGATGGGATCTCATGTATTGCTTCCGATGAACATGCGGTGTTCAGGACATATATGACTAATGCCGCGAGCAGCAGCATGATGATAAGAATAATCAGGATTCTTTTAAACGCAGTCATTTGTAGCCTCTCCACCGTTTAGTCGTCCATGTCCTCGAATGCTTCCAGGCCCTTCTTGGCTTCGGCCTTGGCGTCGCCGTGCTTTACGAAGCTCATGGTGACGAAGGCCAGCGCTACGAAGATAGCCGCGTAGGGGAAGAGCACCTTGTAGCTGATGCTGCGCATCAGGGTACCGGCAACTATCGGGGTGACCACCTGAGCCGCCATGGAGGCAGTGTAGTAGTAACCGGTGAATTTGCCGATGTCGGAGCCCTTGCACATCTCAACTACCATCGGAAGAGAGTTAACATTGATGGCTGCCCAGGCAAAGCCTACTAAAGCGAACACAATGAACATTATAATAGTTATATGGTCGGAAGTCGTGGTCAGAACGTAGCCCAGAGCGAAGCAAGCTGCCAGCAGCACTATGCCGATCTTTATGGTCTTCTTGCGGCCTATCCTTGAGGCGATGATGCCGATGGGGATGTAGGAGACTATCGCGCCGACGGTGGCTACCATAAGGCAGGTCGCGGCTCCGCCGAGCCCCTGGCCCATTACCTGGTCTACGTAGTTGGTCCACCAGGTGGTGACGCCGTTGTAGCCGATGAAC
The DNA here is from genome assembly GCA_017443515.1 of Bacillota bacterium. GTDB lineage: Bacteria > Bacillota > Clostridia > Peptostreptococcales > Anaerovoracaceae > RUG13409. The sequence goes on from JAFRXM010000027.1 coordinate 67,969, forward strand.
CACAGCGCTATGGAGGCCAGCAGGAAGCCCATGCTCTTCTTTACCTCAGGAGGCAGGACCTCATTGCCGGAACCGTCGTCCTCGGCCAGATTCCACTCGGGATGCTTTTCTTCAAGCTCCTTGTTTTCTTTGACCAGCTTGGGTTCATCGATGGTCAGCTTCAGCGCGATAACTGCTATAAGCATTATTACGGCAACTATAATGAACAAAGGCTGGTAATTTACGTGTGCCAGGCCTTCCACCTTGGACTGCGGGTAGAGCAGCTTGGAGGCCAGCAGTATGAACGCTCCGCCCAGGGCGCCCATCAGGTTGATTATGGCGTTGGCCTTGGAGCGCAGCGGCTTTGGCGTAACGTCCGGCATCAGAGCCACTGCCGGCGATCTGTAGGTTCCCATCGCGACGAGCAGGATGCCAAGCAGGATCACGAACACCACGATCTTTCCGGTGGACGCCGCTGCAGCGTAGCTGTTGTCCAGTATCGGCAGAATGTTCAGCAGGATTATCGCGGCAAACGTTCCGCCTATGATAAACGGCATGCGCTTGCCTATCCTGGTATCGGTGCGGTCCGAGATCTGGCCGAAGATCGGGAGCAGGAACAGCGCCAGCACGTTGTCCGCCGCCATGATGGTGCCCACTAGGGTCTCGTTCAGCTGGAAGGTCTTTCTTAGGATGAGAGGAATGACGTTGTCGTACATCTGCCAGAACGCGCAGATCGACAGGAACGCGAGACCAACGAGAATTGTCCGTTTGTTGTTGAGCTTCATGATAGCGTCTCCTTATAGTTTTACAATTTGCCGGCTTTTATGTCTTCCAGCACGGCAGCGATGTCCTTATAGATGTATGTCGGGTGCACCCCGTACTTTGCGCAGTCTTCTTCGGTGCCCTCGCCGGAGAGTACCAGTATGGTATCGATGCCGGCGTTGTTGCCGCAGGCGATGTCGGTGTAGAGGCGGTCGCCTATAAGGACGGTCTCCTCAGGCGTTGCCCCATATTTTTTGAGAGCCGAGTATACCATGGTCGGCTGGGGCTTTCCTATGATAAGAGGCAGGCGGCCCGTGCAGACTTCAAGGTCGTGGATGACCAGGCCTATGTCCGGCATGTTGCCCCATTCCACAGGGCAGGTGAGATCCGGGTGCGTTGCTATGTAATCCACGCCTTTATCTAACAGTTTAACACAGATCTCCAGCTTTTTGTAGTAGAGCTCAGTATCAAAGCCCAGCAGCAGGACCGGAAGGACCGGGGCGCTGGCTTTGCCCGCTTCTTCGCCGGAGGACTGGTCGTCCGGCCGCCCGGCAGGGGCATGCGATGCCAGAAGAGCCTCGGCTTCGTCGTCGCTTAGGACGGTGAGCCCAGCGCTTCTCAGCTGGCCTTTTAGGTTTTCCGTTCCGCAGACGTAAAAACAGGTCTTCGGGTAGGTCTTCTTAAGGTATTCTATCGTGCTGTCCACGGACGTCAGGAAGCTGAAGGGCTCCTGCGGGATGCCCATACGCTTCATTTTCGCAAGGTACCCCTCTATTCCGCGCGAGCTGTTGTTGGAAAGGAAAGCGTACTGGCCGCCGCTTTCACGCACGTATGCCAGGAACTCCGCGGTCCCCTCAAACAGCTGCTCGCCCAGGTAGATGGTGCCGTCCATGTCGAGCAGAAAAAGCTTTTTCTTGCATTTATTGTTCATCTTTAAGTTTATCGTATTCGGAGCGCAGGATGCTCCAGACGCAAAGGTCTATCGTCTGGCCGGAGTTGTCCGATGCCGCCTGGCGCAGAGTCCCCTCGTAGGAAAGGCCGCACTTTTTCATGACCCTGCCGGAGTTCGGGTTGTTGACGTTGTGCCGTGCCTCCAGCCGGTTGACGCCGATCTCTTCGAACATGTACTTTATGACTGCCGCGAAGGCCTCGGACGTTATCCCCTGGTGCCACCAGCGCCTTCCTATGCAATAGCCGATGCTTACGATGTTCCTTTCGTTTACCAGGGCGACTACAGAGATGGATCCGATGGGCTCTCCGAGCTTTTTCGGAACTATGGCCCACTGGTAATACTCGGGATCGCTGTAGGAGGCGGTCCAGTTCTGCAGAAGCTGCCTGGTAAGGCAGGCATCCTTGTGCGGCTGCCAGGTGAGGAACCTGGTTACCTCCGGGTCGTTTGCCCAGTTGGCGAACATGGCCTCGGCGTCGTCCGTGGTAAACTGACGCAGTGTCAGCCTTTCTGTTTCCAGCTTTCTGGTCCCTTTGTGCGTCATGGTCTAAAACTCCGGTCTGGTCTCCGCGAAAGCGGCCATCAGCTTTCCGCAGTCCTCTATGTCGCTTACGCGGGAGAGCTCCTGCGGGGTGTGTACGTAGCGCATCGGTACGGAAACGCCGCCGGTGTAGACGCCGGAAGCGCTCTTGCGCATCTCAGATCCATCCGTGCCGCCCTGTTTAAGTACGTCGGTCTGGACCTTTATCTTCTTTTTTGCGGCAACAGCCCTTAAGGCTTCCACCATCTCCGGGTGGCAGATGACGGACTTGTCCATCACCTTGATGGACGCGCCGAGGCCGATCTTTGAGGTCCCTATATGGCTGGTCCATGGGATGTCGTCGGTGAGGGTGCCGTCGCAGACTATCGCGTACTGCGGGGCTATTCCGTAGGTAGCGGGCTTCGCGCCCCTGAGGCCTACTTCTTCCTGCACGGTGAAGACGAAGTAGCAGTCGAACACGGGCTTTTTAAGCGCTTCCATGGCCAGTAGCTGCGCCGCGCAGCCGGCTCTGTTGTCCAGGTAGGGTGAGACGACGCTGCCGTCTCCAAGGGCTCTTACCGGCGTGTCGTAAACGGCCATATCTCCGCATTTTACGTACTTTTCAGCGTCCTTGCGGGAAGCTGCGCCTATGTCTATGAACATCTTGTCGATCTCGGGAGCTTTGGCGTCTTCGTCCATGCCTATGGTGCCCACGGCGCCGTTTTCAAAACGCACGGGAGTAGCCAGGATGTTGCGGGCGTTTACGCCACCGACCGCGCCGAACCTCAGCAGGCCGGACTCTTCTATGTACGTCACGATCAGGCCTATGGAATCCATGTGAGCTGCGAACATAAGGCGCGGAGCATTCTTCTTTCCGCTCTTTTTTACCGCTATCAGGTTGCCCATGACGTCGGTATATATCTCGTCGGCAAAGGGCCTGGCAAGCTCCGCTATCTTTTCCCTTACGGGAGCTTCGCAGCCGGAAGGCCCAAAGCTGGTATTGAGTTCTGTAAGTACTTTTACGATATCCATTCTACTTTATCCTTCCTTCGGCAACCGCCTTTACGAAGAGCCTTGCAAGCTGCAGCCCCTGTTCCATATCCGATATCTTAGCTACGCTGTTTGGCGTATGTATGCTGCGCACCGGGGCGGAGATGCTTGCCACTTTAACGCCCGTCAGGGAGCGCTGCACTGCCGCGGCGTCTGTACCGCCAGCTATGCGCCCCTTTATCTGCCAGGGAATGCCGTTTTCATCGGCAAGGTCCCTTATGGCTTCAAACAGCCCGCGGTCGTAGATGGTGCCTGCGTCCATGAAGCCAATCACAGGGCCTTTTCCAAGGCTCGTGACCTTTTTGTGGCCTTCCACCTTGGCCAGGTCGGCAGAGGTGGTGCCTTCAAGTATCAGCGCCATGTCGGGCTTTAAGCGGAACGCTGCCGCATGGGCCCCTCTGGTGCCGACCTCCTCCTGGACTGTGAACACGAAGGTGACGTCCATCGGGAGTTCTTCCTTTAAAAGCTCCAGCATCACGGTGCAGCCGAAGCGGTCGTCTATGGCTTTGGCCTTTACGAAACCGTTGCCCGAGCCGAAACGCACGAAGTCGCTGTCGAAGACGCAGACGTCGCCCACCGAGACGTATTTTTCCGCCTCGGTTTTGTTCTTAGCGCCTATGTCTATGTACATGCTGCCCCAGGCCGGGATCTTGCTGCGCTCCGGAAGAGGGGTCTGGTGCACGGATTTAAGTCCGGATATCCCCGGGACCTTCTTTTCGCCCACGTAGACCTTGCGGTCGAAGGCGATGCGCGGGTCTATGCCGCCTACGGGCTCGAAACGCAGATAGCCGGGCTCGGTGATGGTTTTTACCATGAATCCGACCTCGTCCATGTGTGCCGCCAGCATCAGGCGCGGAGCGTTCTTTTTGCCGCTCTGCGATAGATCCGCGGCGCGCTTTATCACTATCAGGTTGCCCATGACGTCGGTGCTGACTTCGCCGGTGTATTTCAGGGCTTCGGCCTTTATGTATTCGCGGACCTCTTCTTCGGAACCGGATACTCCGGAAAGGCCGCAGAGTTTTTCAAGTGTTTTCAGCATCCCAGCGCCTCCTCTCCCGGGTCGAGGGCGTACGCCGCGACAAGCTGCGCGCACAGCTCAAGATCCCCGAGGTCTATGCATTCAGTCGGGGAGTGCATATAGCGCAGCGGGAGCCCGATGATCCCCGACGCCACTCCTCCGTGGACTATGTGCATGTTCCAGGCGTCCGTTCCGGTCCTTCCGGGGGCCGCAGCGACCTGCACTGGAATCCGGTTGCACTTTGCCAGCTCCTGCAGGCGCCTTCCGACGTGCTTTGTGATGTTGGGGCCTACGGTTATTACAGGGCCCGCCCCGAGCTCGTGGTTGTACACGCCCAGGTGTATCTTCGGATTTGCGTCCGGAGTGCTGGCCTGGGTGACATCTATGGCTATGCAGACGTCGGCTTCCGTTTCGAAAGCGGCAGCCGGGGCTCCGCCTTCAGCGCGCTCTTCGCCGGTGCTCCCAACGAAGTACACGTCCCAGGGCAGCCTGCGGTCCTTAAGCAGCTCGGCCGCCCTTATAAGCGCGGCAAAACAGGCTCTGTCGTCCAGAGTCTTGCCGCCGCAGCGGGTCTCGCCGAGTTTGAATATTTCTGTGCGGAAAGCTATAGGTGTGCCGACAGGAACAGCGGCCACAGCCTCTTCCTGGCTCATGCCTATATCCACGCGAAGCTCGTCCATGGGTATGGCCTTGGACATGTCTTCCGCCTTGAGGACGTGGGGCGGCTGCACGGACATGACGCCGAATACGGGGGGATCGGTGAGGATACAAAGATCCCTGTCCGGCAGGACCCTCTGATCCAGGCCGCCTATCTGTCCGACGCAAAGGAACCCGTCCTCGTGGCCGGTGACGACCAGGCCAACTTCGTCCAGATGGGCAGCTATCAGCATCTTTTTGGGGTCTTTAAGGCCGCAGCGTTTTACTGCAACGAGATTCGCAAGCGTGTCCACGCGCACTTCATCCACGAAGGGCTTTATAGCTTCCGCGGCTATCTTTGCAACAGGACGCTCAAAACCCGTCGGGCCTTTGGCCTCGCAGAGAAGTTTGAGATATTGTTCAGTATTCATTCAGTGATCTTTCTTATTTTGTTTGGTTATGAAAACGTGACAGAGAACCATCCCCTTGTCACTTGTCATTTCCAGAGGTCTGCGGGGTATTCGCCGGCGGCGGTCTTCTGCCTCATGGCTTCGACTACCACAGGACGGTCTTCCTTGTAGGTGACGCCGAACCAGCGGTCCGCGGCGGGCAGTACCTTTACGCGTGCCTTGCCTTCGGCTACCAGCTCGCTTGTCACGATGGGGATGAAGAATTCGCCCTTGAGCGGGTTGGTCGCAAGGATCTTCTCCAGAGCCGCAGGGAACTTGGCCTTAAGCTCGGTGATGATGCTGGGGGTAAAGCCGAAGAAGTTCATGGATACCGGAGTCCCGATGGGGACTTCTTCCCAGGTAGCTCCGTCGTCTTCGGTAAACTGGATCTTTCCGTCTTTCCAGCAGATCTTGGTGCGCTCGTCAAGGTGCTCCAGATATCCGTCCTTTGTTACGCAGACGCCGCGCGCCACGCTGCCGTTTTCGGTGAGTGTGTTCTCGATCTGATAGCCTGCCATGCAGTAGTCGTAGAACTCGCCGTCCTCGGCCTTAGACAGGTAGTCGAACATGGTCTTGAAGACGCCCTTGCCGTAGTAGTCGTCGGCGTTGATGACCGCGAACGGCGCGTCGATAAGGTCTCTTGCCGCCAGGATGGCGTGGCCGGTTCCCCAGGGCTTTTCGCGTCCTTCGGGGATGGTGAAGCCTTCGGGGATGTCTTCCATGTCCTGGTAAGCGTAGAGTATATTCAGGTGCTTTCCGGCGCCGCGCTCCATGATGGCTTTGAAATCCTTTTCGATGGAGTGCTTTATGATGCAGATGACGGTCTCAAAACCGGCTGCTTTCGCGTCGTAGAGCGAGTAATCGATTATAACTTCTCCGCAGGGTCCGATCGGGTCGATCTGCTTGAGTCCGCCGTAGCGGCTGCCCATGCCTGCTGCCATAACTACAAGAACTGGTTTTTTATTCATTCTATACCTCCGTTTTATCCGCGCTTTTGCGCGCGTACTGTGTTTATATTTCCAACACTTTATGATATACTATCAGCGTTGATTTTACAAGAAAGGCGTTGCTTAAATGGAACAGAAATTCGATAAAAAACGCATAATCAAGATCATAGTGTCCGTAGGGCTGTTCGCGGTAGTGTCCTGGCTCATGATGAGCGGCAGGCTCGAGGGCTTCGACCACGCAGTCCAGAACTTCTTCTTCAGCTTCAGAAGGGACTGGCTCACCACTATACTGGTGCCGTTTTCCTACAGCGGCAACTGGCCGCTTCCCACGGTGATCTGCGCCATACTGCTGGCCATCCCAAAGACCCGCACCACCTTCGGCGTGCCCATGTCCGTCACCTGCCTGTCGTGCGTAGGCATATACCAGGCGCTTAAGTATTCCTTCCAGAGGCCACGCCCGGACGTTTCGGTGCATCTTCTGGTGCAGAACGGCTACAGCTTCCCCAGCGGGCATTCGCTTACGAGCCTCGTGGCCTGGACCATGCTGATACTGCTGTTCGCGTACTACTACAAGCACCAGGGCGCCTCACTGCCGATATATAAAAAGCATCCGCAGCCCGCGCAGGCCTATATTCGCAACAACGGCAAGCGCAAACTGGTCAACACCCTGCTGATCATCTACATAGTGCTGATGGGCCTTTCCCGTATCTACGTGGGCGTGCACTGGCCCTCCGACGTGTTCGGCTCCTGGATCCTGGGCCTTGCCGTTATCGAGATAATGCAGGCAATATTCATGTGAGGCGGTGGAGAGGTGGTGGAGAGGGACGGTTCTCCTCCACCGAATATAGGTATTTATGCTGCAGCGGGTCCTGCCGCCAGGACATCTCCCCACATCCCTTCGCAAAATGCTCAGGGTGCGGGTGCCCCTCCTGGTGTCACCCACTGCAATTACGGTGGAGGAGAACCGTCCCTCTCCACCACCTCTCCACCAAAAGGAGTATTATATGAAGGAACTCGATCTGCTCAGAAGCGAGCTGGACGCGGTGGATAAGGGTCTGGAAGAGGGCTTTGCGCGCCGCATGCAGATAGTCGGCAAGATCGCGGAATACAAGGCCGCGCACGCTCTTCCCACGCTTGACGCCGCCCGCGAGGCCGAGGTGCTGGAAAAGCACACGCAGAACTGCCCGGCGGAGCTCAAGCCCTACATGACATACTATTTCAAGGTCCTGATGTCGCTCTCGCGCAACTATCAGGAGTTGCTGGCCGTGGAGCGCGGCAGCAGAAAGCAAAGCGAGGAATCTTAGGCGCGGCAGCACAGTGAGTGTGCCATTCGTCGAAAACGCACAGATTTTACAGAATTGGAAAATTATGGTTGACAATCCGGAGCTTTTGTGGCACAATACAAGTACAGCTTCGGTCGTCCCATACAAGTTCATTTAGCATCCCCCGCTGACAACAAAGGTCAAGTATTTCCAGAAAAACTCTGGGGCCGAAACTGCAAATAAAATACCCCGCACATGGAAGGTAAGGGTAAAGATCCCAGGACCCAGGTGCGGGGGTTTTGCTTTTATCCGTCGCTCTATTTTGCGGCGTTCGGCGTGTACTGGATGGAGGATACTGCGCCATCGGTGAGGATCACCAGCAGCTCGCAGCTGCCCTTTACGACCTTCATGTTGTTGGCGCCGTCAGCGAACTTGCCGTAGGCCTTCTCCACGGCGGCCTTGTCGGAGCCTATGCATATGCCTTCTATGGTTTCGACGGTATCGTCGCGGAGCACTACGCCGCTTACTATGCCCTGGCCATCCTTGACGTAGGTCATCAGGTCAAAACCCGGATAGCTGTAGATGACGTCCATGCCGTCGAACGCACAGCTGGGCGCCTCGTAAGAGCTCTTGGCCTGCCCCAGTTTTTCCAGTACCGGAGCCGCAGGATCCTGCATGTGGATCTTAAGGTCGCCCTTCTGGAAGTAGTAGTCCTCGGCGCTGCTCTTGTCGTTGCCGGAAGGAGCGGTATTTTCCTTGCTGCCGTTGTTTGCCGGAGCGTTTCCGCCGCCGCAGGCCGCGAGCCCTAAAACAAGGACCAGTGCCAGAAGTATCGCAATTGTTCTTTTCATCGGTTTTACCCCTTTCTATCTGTAGCTCGTCACCTTGCCGGTCTCTTCGAGCTGTTTATACTGAGAAGCCTTCATGGCTTCATAAAAATCGATCTTCGCGTTCCAAAGGTTCGTAAGGCCCTTATCGTCCCTGCGGTCTGTTACCCCGGGCATGTCCTTAAGGAAAGTCCCGAACCACCTGCTGCTCTTTTCCGCGCCTGAAAGATTCAGGTGCAGGCCGGCGTCGAAGGTGTCCTTGGTGTAGTCGATGCCCGTCTCGCTCTGGTGCTGCAGGAAGTTGATGTACGTGAGCTTGTTCTTTTCCGCGTAATCGACGATCTGCTTGTCCCACTCGTCGAACCAGTGCGGATAGCAGGACCCGGACTTTATGAGCACCAGTTTGATGCCCTTGGCCGTGCACAGATCCTTCATCTTGTTCAGCCAGTACCAGTCGGTCTCGCTGAAGCTGTAGTCTGCGCGGGGCACAGGCTGCGGAAGCTCGGTCACGGGCTTGGTGTCCACCCTCATCACGTAGCCGTTGTGCGAAAGCTGCAGGCTGCGGAACATGTACTTAAAGTCCTCCCCCCTAAGCTCGCTCCAGCGCGAATGGAAGCGCAGCAGCGGGAAGACATAGCTCGTTACGGTCTCCTCGTCCGTCATGGAAGCCTTTATCGCGTTGTATTTTACCTTAGACCACTTCATGCCGTCAAGAGCCAGGCGGTTGTAGGCCTCGCTCTGCGGCTTGTCGTACTGCATGGAGAACACGTTGTAGACCACTACTTTTGGCGTTTCGTAGCGCAGCGTGTCTTCTATCATGTAGTAGCTCTGCCATATGGTCTGCGACGGGGTTCCGCGTATTATGCTTGTGATGCCGTACTCCTGCCACAGGGTTATTGGCGAGAAGTTAGAGTACACTTCGCAGTCCCCCACGAAGAGCACGTCGTTGCTGCCGGCGTTCGCGTAGTATTCTCCGGCCAGCACGCCTTCTTCGTTCTCCTCTATGTATTTTGGCACCAGCAGGGCCTGCAGCAGCCCAAGCGTTGCTATCACGATCGCGGCCAGGAGGATGATCTTGAAAACTTTCTTTTTCATGGCTCCTCCCTCCTAGAACTGGTTATAGATGAACTGCGCAGCGTCGTAGCCTATGCCGTAGGCTCCGAATACCAGGACGGCTGCAAGAAGCAGCCAGATGCATATGTAGCGCGGAACAGCGGGCTTTTCTGCCAGCATTTCGCGGACGTCGCCCTTGCCTTTTGCCAGGCTCACGAAGAACATCACCAGAGTGCCGAAGAGCACCACCAGGTAGTCCGCTCCGCTGATCCCCAGCTTAAGGAAGCTGCCGTCGAAGAGCTTTCCCCAGTTGGGCGTCGTGAAGATGGTGCCCAGCATCTTAAAGGTCGTAGGCACGTCCTTGTACACGTCCAGGACGCGTATCATGCCCATGAGCCAGAAGGTGCGGAACACCTGGAAAACGTCCCAGGCGCGGGTATTGGAGAACGCGAAGCGCTCGTGGAAGCGCCTGTAAAGAGGCGCCAGTTCCTGTGAGATCAGTATCACCACGCAGTTTAGAAGACCCCACACGATGAAGTGCCAGGCGGCGCCGTGCCAGATACCGGTGGCCAGCCACACGAGTATGGTCGAGATGTACACCGGAAGGCGCTTTCCGATCTGCGGCCCCAGCTTTTCGCGCGACCACTTGGAGAGCTTTATCATGCCCTGGCTTACGGACAGCGGGTAGAAGATGTAGTCCTTGAACCACGTGCCCATGGTGATGTGCCAGCGCCTCCAGTACTCCGCTATATTTTTGGAGAAGAAGGGCCTGTCGAAGTTTTCCGTGACTTTGATGCCGAGCATCTGCGCCACGCCTATGGTTATGTCTATGCCGCCCGTAAAGTCGCCGTAGATCTGAAGTCCGTAGAAAAGTATGGTGCCAAGCACGAATACGCCGGGGTAGTTCTCGGCCTTACCGGTGAGGGTCACCACCACCGGGGCCAGCCTGTCGGCTATGACGAGCTTCTTGAAAAAGCCCCACAGAACGCGCCAGAAGCCGAAGGCAAACTGCCTGCCGTCGAAATCATGCTGTCCGTAGAGAGTCCTGGAGAGGTAGTCGAAGCGGCTTATGGGGCCTTGTATGAGCTGCGGGAAGAAGGACGTGAACAGAGCGCACTTTGCCAGGTTCTTTTCGGCCGGGTACTTGCGCCTGTAGACGTCGATGACGTAGCCGAGGCTCTGGAACATGTAAAACGAGATGCCCAGCGGCAGCGCGAAACGCAGTATCCTGATCTGCGTTCCGAAGATATTGTTGATGTTCTGGAGCACAAAGCCTGTATATTTGATGACCGCAAGGATGCCGAGGTTGAGTATCAGGCAGAGCGCAAGAAACAGGCGCGCCTTTTTCTTCTGGGCGGCCTTGTAAGCCTTTTTATCCTCGCGGGAGAGTTCTTTGTTGTCTTTTAGATATTCGTCCTGGCGCGTCCAGACCCTGTCCATGGCGTATGCGGCTCCCCAGGTGCTGAGGATGGTGACAGCCATGTATATAAGATAGGTGGGGCCTGCGAACGCGTAGAACACGAGGCTTGCTGCAAGCAGCAGCATCCACTGGAAGCGCTTCGGAATCAGGTAGTACAGCAGGAAGACTGCCGCCAGAAACGCCAGAAAAGTAAACGAAACGAAGGACATGCAGCCTCCTTAGTCGTCCAGGAGCCTTTCCACGAGAGCCCACAGCGCCTTGGCGGAGTTGAAGTTCTCGGGGATTATCTCTGAAGCCGGAACGGCCACGTCGAATTCGGTGTTGATCTGGGTTATGATGGTGATGATGTCGAAAGAATCGAGGATCTTGTCGTTGATGAGGCTCTCGCAGGAATCGTAGTCCACGTCCGGGTGCAGTTCCTGAAGTATCTCAAGCAGTTTTTCCATTGTTTATCCCTCCATAAAACGCTGTTTGAGCGTCTTTCTGTCCAGTTTTCCGTTCGGTGTAAGCGGCATCTGATCGAGCTTTATGAATGCCTGTGGCAGCATGTAGCGCGGAAGCTTGGCTTTAAGCTCCGCTCCAAGGGCTGCTGGCTCTATGTCGCCCATGTAGTACAGCGCCAGCTTGTTCTTTACGTCGTCGAAGACGCAGCAGGCGCTCTTTATCTGCTCCGAAAGCGAGGCGACGGCTTCTATCTCGCCCAGCTCTATGCGGTGTCCCATGCGCTTTATCTGGTAGTCCTTGCGCGAGAGGAAGATCAGCTCGCCAAGCTCGTTGTACTTGGCAAGGTCCCCGGTGCGGTATATGATCTCCGGGTAGGCAGTGTTGAGCGGGTTTTGCACGAAGCATTCGGCGGTCTTTTCCGGGTCGTTGTAGTATCCGAGCGTGACGGAGGTGCCGCGTATGCAGATCTCGCCGGGTTCGCCTTGCTTTGCGGGGGTGTTGTCCTCTTTCAGGAGCAGTATCTGAGTGTTGCGGAACGGCTTTCCTATGGGGATAACGTCCCCGGGGCCGAACTCGCGGTCCACCCTGTACCAGCAGCTCATGCCTGTGGCCTCGGTTGGGCCGTAGAGGTTGGTAAAGCGCGCTTTGGGAAGCGCCTCGCGCCAGGCGTTGAACTGCCTTATGGGGAAGACTTCGCTTCCAAAGGCTATATTTGTAAGGTACTGCGGCTTTACCGTGGCGAAAGTGCCGAAGGCCGATACCATGGTTAGAGCCGACACCACCCAGCAGATGGTGTTGATCTTCTTTTCGTTGAGGAATTCCACCAGTTTTACCGGGAACATGAAGAGGCTGCGCGGTATGAGGTAGGTGGTGGCACCGAACTTGAGCGTGGGGTAGAGCTCCTTAAGGCACGCGTCGAAATACAGCGGCGTCTGGTTTCCGAATACGGTGTCAGAACTGAACCCCATGACCTCGGAGAGCGTTTCTATATAGTCTATGACCGACCTGTGGCAGGCGCAGACTCCTTTGGGGATGCCTGTGGAACCCGACGTGAAGACTATGTAGGCCGGGTCTATGTCAAGGTGGGCGGCGCGGATCCTGCCAAGAAGGGCGCTGTCTTCGGGGGAGTCCATGATGTCGCTGTAGAGCATGTATTCGGCCTTTATGCCGAGCTCTTCTATGTGCTTTGCGGAGACTTCGTCGCAGATGACGGCGCGGGGCTTAAGGCTCCTGAAGATCAGCTCTATCCTGTGGACGGGCATCTCCTCGTCTATGGGAACGTAGAAGCAGCCTGCGTACAGCACGCCGAAGAAGGCGTTGACCATGTCGGGGTGTTTTTGCATGTAGACCACCACCGGCTCGCGGTAAAAGCCGCGCTTTGCAAGAGCCGTGCCTGTGCTGCGGGCCCTGGCGCTAAGCTGCGAAAAACTTATACCGTATGTGTCGTTGGCGAAGGCGGTCTTTTCAGGCACTTCGCGTACCGTTTTTTCCAGATATTCAAGTAGGTTCGTCATCTGTTATTCTACCACCAGTGTGTATTTTCCGTTCTTGAGCACCACTTTTGCGGGACTTTCCTCCGGGGTCTTGGGGAAGAGGCTCCAGTCATGCTCGTAGTAGTTGGGGCGCAGGTTGCCGAAGGCTTTAAGCTGTTCGTCAGTGCCCAGGAAGCATATGAACTGATTTACGTAGATCGGGGAGGGATCCAGGTGGTACCATTCTCCGCCGACCTTTATCATCAGCCAGTAGTGGCGGCCGGGCACGCCGGTGCGCTCCATATATTTGACCTCGAAGCCTGCGCGCTCCAGCAGAACTTTGGCGCCGACGGTACAGGTGTAGCAGTCCCCGCTGTTGCCGTTAAGAGCTTTGAGGGCCTGGTCCACGTAGTTGTGCTCCACGCGGCCGCTGTACCAGGGGACGTTGGTCCTTATCCAACGGAAGATCTCGAAGGCTTTTTCGATCTCCGTCATCTCGGGTTTTATGAGCTTTGCCAGGAGCTGGTCCGCCTTTTCGTTGAGTTTTTCTATGTTTTCATAGCCGGACGGCACGGGTTCTACGGTGACATTGACCGTTACCGTGCTGATGTTGCCGCAGAAATCCGTGGCTGTGAACGTGACAGGGTAGACTCCCTCCTGGTTGAGGTCGACCTCGGAATTGTCTATGGTGAGCTTTGGTGCCGGGTCCAGGTTGTCCGTAACGGTGATGCCTGTGCGGTAGGCTATGGTCTCTTTTACGTAGGCGGTGCGGTTGATGGCGCCTGTGATGACCGGCGGCTCGAAGTCGTCGAAGAGCTCCATCGAGGGGGAGACCACGGTCTCGTTGCCTCCGGCGTCCTGCGCTACGACCTCGACGGTCTGCTTGCCTTCTTTTGAAGTGTCCGGCTCGTTTCTGAAGCGTAACCGGATCTCAGTTGCATCGTTTGCGGAGGCTATGAAGTCCGCAGGAACAAGCTTTGAGTTTATGGCGCCGATATAATCCTTAGCTTCTACCACTGGCGCTACGGTATCTTTTATGATGAGTTTTGCGGTCTTGTTGAAGATCTTCCAGCGGAACCTCAAGGGGTAGGTGCCGGGCTGGGTGGAACTGACGCTCTCGGTGCTGCTGAGGATCTCGATGGAGTCCTTGGGGACCTTGATGAAGTCTGCGGCTGCAGGGACCGGATCTCCTGCTTCGATCTCGATGACCGAGCGTATGTTGCCGTAGAAGTACAGGCTGACGAGCTCTGCTGCCACGGTTGCGGCGGCAACGACCAGCACTACCGCCAGCACTATATTGACTATTTTTCTGTTTTTATGCTTTTCCGATCTCATTCTCAGGGAGCGACAGACCTTTCGTAAGTGTATCTTGCAATGCTAAATACATGGACCGCATTCAGCCCATGCAGTTTATTTTAACACAACAGGCCAGTTAATACAATTGATATCATACTGGCCCGTTTGGTTCTTTTATTATCAGAGTGTATTCTCCGTTCTTGTACTTTACCTCGGCCGGGCTGGTCTTGGCCGGCGTGGGGTAGAGCTTGTGGTTGAAGGTGTAGTAGCCTTTCTTGACGTGATTGTTGAACCATTCCAGATCGGCGTCTGTCCCAAGGAAGCACATGAATGTTTTAAGGTATATTGGCGTCGGCTCCATGTAGTACCATTCGCCGTTGACTTTCACCATCAGCCAGTAGTGGCTGTGGGTGGGTTTTTCCATGAATATGGCTTCGAAGCCCGCACGCTCGAACAGGGTCTTGGCGGCGGCAGAGCAGGTGTAGCAGTCCCCGATCTTGCCCTGAAGGCCGCGTATGGCCTGGTCCACGTAGTTGTGTGGCACGTTCTCGTAGGTGAACGGGATGTGCGTGCGGGTCCACTTGAATATCGTGAAGGCCTTTTCGATCTCGTTCATGTCGTCGGTTATGATCTCGGCGACGAGTTTGTCGGCCAGCTCGTAGAGCTTGTCTATCTCTTCGTAGCCCGTGGGCGGGTCCTCGACTCGGATGTTGACGGAAACGCTGGAACTGTTGCCCGAAAAGTCCGTTGCGGTGTAGGTTACGGGGTAGGTGCCCGCTTTGTCCAGATCCACGGCTGTATTGTCTATTTTAAGCATTGGGGACGGATCCGCATCGTCCGTTACCTGAACGCCGGTGCGGTAGGATATGGTTTCGCCTACGCGCAGGGTGTGGGCCTTTGCACCGTGTATCTGCGGAGGTGTGGTGTCTTCTATTATCTCCAGAGATGAGGTGATCCTGGTCCTGTTGCGGCTGGTATCCTCCAGTATGACGTCCACGCTGCGGGTGCCGGGCTTGCTGAAATCCGGCTCGGAGGCGAAGAGGACGTCTACCTTTGTGACGTCTTTGATGTCCTCGACAAGGTCCTGGGCTTCAATTTTTCTTCCTAAGGGGCAGCGGGCCGGCTTAGGGCTTGCCGTGGGCGCGGTGGTGTCCTGGATAACCAGGTTTACCGTGCGCATGAAGAAGCCGTTTTTGATGATGACGGGGTAGGTCCCGGGCACATTGCTGCTTATTGACGCGGTGTCAGTTACCGGATAGACGCTTTTCCCGGGCCTTCTGATGAAGGCTGAGGCGGGCGGCACATCGCTTCCGGCCTCGATGACGATCCTGGACTTTATATTGCCGAAACCGCTTGGGATGAGCACCGCAGCAGCCGCAACAACAAAAAGCAACAGGATGATAAATACCCTGCGCTTTTTCCTGATATGTTTGGTTTTATACCTGTCTGCCCGCATCTTAAGCGTTCTGCCCCCTCGATACCCCTTATTATCGGTGCCTATTCTAACACATTTCCAGCCGGGATACAATTGCCAAATTCCCGCCACAAAGGGAAAATTTTAGAAAAAGGCTTATTTTAAGTACAAAACGTAGTGATCGACCTCGTAAGTGGCGTAGGCCAGCTGGTTTTCGGCGGGCGTGCGCGGGTAGAGGCGCTCGTCGATCTGGTAGAACCGGTCGTGGAGTTTTGTGTATTCGGCTATCTCCGTGTCGGTCTTAAGGAAGCACACCCAGTCGTCCAAAAATCGGGGTGTGGCATCGCAGTGGTACCAGTTTCCGCGCAGATCAAGCAGGCACCAGTAGTGCGAGGTGGCTCCCTTGTAGCGCTCCACGTCTATGGTCTCAAACCCGGCGCGGTTCAGAAGGGTCTTGAGCGCTGAGGCGAAGTATATGCAGTTGCCGGCACCCTGGTGGAGAGCCGCAAGCGCTGCGTCCATGTAGCTGAACTCCTCCTGGGAGCTGCGCCAGTGCACGTGTTTTTTGACCCACACGTAGATGTTGAAGGCCTTTTCGACGTCGCTCATGTCGTCCGTGAGTATGCCTTCAAGTATGCTGTCAGCCAGGGCGTAAAGCTCGGGCAGGCGGGGGTCGTTTTTCCAGTCGTCGCCGCCGGGAAGCGCCGGTCTTGCGGGCTTTTCCTGCACCGTAACGGTACACTCGGCCGTTGAGCTGTTGCCCGAGGCGTCTGTTGCGGTGTATATGACTTTGTAGCTGCCGGGCGTGTCCAGATCGACCGCGGAGTTGTCCACAGCAAGCTGCGGATCGGGGTCCGAATTGTCCTGCACCGTTACGTCCCTTAGGTAGGCGATGCTGCCGTCCTCCTGCACGGTAAGGTCTGCGACCCCTGTTATTACCGGCGGGGTGGTGTCGGCTATCACCAGGTTCACGGTCTTGTCCTTGCCGATCCAGGTGCTTATCTTAACGGGGTAGGTGCCCGGGACTTTGGTATCAATAGAAGAAAGGTCCGTGATGATCCTGGCGCCGGACTCGCTGCCCGCGCCGGAATCACGGTCCGGGCTGCCTTCCTTTCCGCCGGACAGGAAGTCCTCTACCACCGGCAGCGGACTTCCGGCCTCTATGGTGACGGAATCCCGGATGCGCCCCAGCACTGCCCTGGACACTGCTATATCCGCTGCAAGAAACAGCAGCAAAAGCACGCAAACAACAGGGAAGATCTTCCCCGATGCGTTGCGCTTTTGTGCAGCAGCCGGTATGGAACTGTCCTGCTGAGTGCTCATGATACGGCCTCGTTTTGGGTATAGTTATGGCTAGATTTTAACACCGGATCGCCCCAGATTCAATCAAAATGCTCGATTGCAGCAGAAGCACGATGGTGTCACTTTGTCAAAATGCGCGGTGGATCAGGTGATCGCCGGGGTCGAAGGCCGGGGGCGGGTCTTCAGTTTGTCCCTGGCTGCCGGGTCTTTCGTCTTCAGTGCCGCCGGACCCACCGTTTCCTGCATCACCAGGTCCACTGTTTCCTGCATCTCCGGATCCGTTGTTTCCGGGCGGTGCCGGCTCCTGGCCTTCCTCAGTGGGCGCCGGATCTCCGATTTCGCCGTCCGCAGTCACCTGGCCTTCGTTGCTCCATTCTTCCGGAGCCTGCTGGTTCCAGCCGTCATCTTCCGGCTCCTCCACCGTCACCAGCCGCTGGACCTCCTCGAAGAAATTCACGGTTATGGGAAAGTCGAAGTGCAGCCCTACGGCGCCTCCTGCGGCGAGGGTCAGGACGCCTACTGTATGACCTGTGCTGCTGACCGCTTGGCCGCGGATATTTATCGTCGATCCGGACTTCAGCCAGCCCAGCCTGTTGGCGATATGCGATGGGTGGATGTAGGGCTCTGCGACCCGCGAAGGCTGCGCATTTGAAAAGTACCCCAGCCCGGGCTCGCCGAAGCATAAAAGCCCGTAGATGGCGTAGATATTGCGCCCGTAGCCGCTGCTCACCAGCGGTATCGTTACACTTATCCCCGGCACGAAGGAGTTCAGCGTTGCCGACGTGGCGATATGAAACCTCGGGATGGCGTACACATCCACCGTGCCGGAGCCCGAGATGCTGCACTGGCTGCCCACGTAAAGCCCGGCGTTCTTTTCGGTCTCGGCGGTAACTTTCCGCCCCTGCTTTATGGCTTCCCGCACGTTTGCCGGCAGCGGGATGGACCATTTTGCGCTCTGCGTGGCGTTCAGGTAGCCGACTATGCCTGCTTGCTCTATCATGCGGTCGCGCACCTTTATGAGCTTTCCGGCTTCGCTGTCTACCTGCCAGTAGCCGCCGCTGTGATGCCAGAGCTCCAGGCTGCAGCGTCCGCTGGCGCTGCCCAGGAAGACCCGCTCTGTCTCGTAATACGAGTAAGCTCGGGCAGGGCACGGCAAAAACAGCAGGGCGGCAAGCGCGACAAGAAGCGCTAAATGCCGCATTTGCTTGAAATTTACGCATTCTGACATGGCGTCATTTATGCTTTTCATAGCGCGCCGCTCCAGGAGAAGATGTCCTCAAAGCCCTCCGTCATGCAGCCGTCCGAGTCCCGGACCGCCATCGCCGAAAGCACTTCGCCGGACTCGTCCGTCACCTTGGCAGACACCATAACGTACAGGTCGCTTAGCGAGTCCTTTACGTCCACCGGCACCTTCACATTACGCTCCGACGGGTCGTAATCCTGCGGCCTGGCCATCCAGGCGCCGTCGCTGTCGTAGGAGAACATCAGCCTGTCGCCGTCGTCCTCCTCGCGGAACACCCTAAGAGACACGCAAAGGTGCAGCCCGTCCGGCACCTGCGGATGGTGGAAGCTGAAAACGCAGCTCCCGCGCGAGCCGCTGATCCTCGCCCCGGAAAGAATCTCCTCAACATCCACGCTGCCCAGCCCCGGGCCGCTGCCGGGTTCTTCCGGGCCGTCTTTGCCCTGCGCCCCGTCGTCTTTCTGCTGCGACCGGATTTCAGTCGCATCCCCCAAACCGCTTGAAATTCCAAGGTTTTCGGCCCCGGCGCCACCGTTCTGCGCCGCGCCGCCTCCCTTGCCGCATGAAGAAACAAAAAGCCCCGCGGCAAGCGCGAGGCACAGCAATAAAGCCAGCTTTCTCATATTATCCTCCTGCCTGCTTTGTAACCGCAAGCATCCCCCTGGAGGTATTATACAGGGGCCAAAGCCCTATTTCAAAGCATTTCTGCGTCCGGATCAAAAGTCTGTGCGTTTGGCGCGAATGGCACACGCCTTAAGGTACCAGAATGCGTACACGACGATCGACGCTGCGTATTTCAGGTACTTGTGGCGGTAGAGCAGCAGTGACTTTGCGTTCTTATAGCATTTTTCAAGTTCCGCTATGTCGCTGTCCTGCGCGCCTTCCCTGGAATAGCTGATCTTGTTCAGCAGGCGGTCTATGTCGTCGTTGATAAAGTAATACTTCTTTATATACTTGTACTTTATTTCGGCTTTCTGCAGCGCATCCGGCGTGTTCTTTCTGACCATCCTAACCAGGATCACAACTGCAGCGCACACCGCAGCCGCGATCAGCCCGTATATCAGCCACAGCGGTATCCCCGCACCCGGTCCGATCTGCCTCTTTACAGACGGCAGAGTGTACGGCAGCTCCTCCGTGTCGAGCCCCTCGGGCAGAGCCTGTCCTTCTGCCGGCTGCCCTGCGCACATGTCCACCATCAGCCACGTGCTGCCGTCGAACACCTCCGTCCAGGCGTGGGCGTCCTGTACCGTGACCTCGCTGACGCTTCCGGCCGGGATCTTCCTGAAGTATCCCGTCACGTACCTTGCCGGTATCCCGCAGGCCCGAAGAAGCATCGTGCTGCTTGCCGCAAAATGCACGCAGTAGCCGTTTTTGCTCTCAGTAAGGAACCACATCACCGGGTCTTTTCCATCCGGTATGCTGTCGATCTGAGTGTTGTAGGTATAGCCTTCCAGCAGGGTGCGCACAGATTCGATGAGGGCACCTTTGTCCTCACCGTCCGGGTCTATATCGTTCTCCGCCAGGAACTGCCTGAGGTAGTACAGAAGCTCGTCCGGCACCTGGGTGTACTTGGCCATCGCGTACCTGGTGTAGGCGGTATTTGCCCCCGCAGCCTCACCGCCCTCAAACAGCGTGTAGTCGTCGTAGGCAGAGACGTCCGAATGCGGCGCTATCATCCTGTCCGCCACCATGCCGAAGCTCTCAGGGGAGCCTTCCGCAAGTCCTTTGGTGCTTACTGTAAAGACCGGGGCGTAGATGTGCCTTGGTGCAAACAGGTTGAAGACCCTGAAGCCCTTGGCGCCCTGGGGCGGACCGTCTTCGGGGCCGGCGCTCATGAAAGCGTCCCTGGCGTACTCCCCGAAGCTCTTTCCGCGCTCGAAATCCGGGGCGTTTCGGGTGTCCGCGGTTATGCTGAAGCTCCCGGAGGGATAGCTGTAATCTCCGGTGCTGTAGGCTTTGATGTAATCTACGTCAATATCAGTGTCCACGACCAGCGCCACGGTGTCGTCGTTCTCGTTGTGGGGCTTTCTGGATATGCTGACGGTCTGTATGTCGTCGTATGAGCCGAACATCGCCGCGGTCCCCTTAAGGTGGCTGATGTCGTACCCGTTGGGAAGCTGAACCGGCTTTTCCGACTCCCTGACTTCCGTTTCAGTCTTCGGCCCTATTGGCCAGCGGTCCGCAAGACCCTGCTCTGCCAGCACTTCCTCGGGCGTGGTCCAGATGCCGTCCGCAAAGATCTCGCAGAACGCAAAAGCTTCGCGCCGGAAGACGTCCGCGCTGCCGTCGTCATACTCCCGCACCTTGTAGCCGAAGCTGTAGCGCGCAGGCACCCCCGCTGCTCTGTAGAGGAAAACCTGGGCCGCAGCGAAGTGCTTGCTGTGGCCGGCCTTGCTCCTTATAAGGAACCACATCACCGGATCCTCGCCGTCGAGAAGCGCCGGCGGCGTGTCGGTGTAAATGTACTCTTCGGAGAGGAATTTCTGCACCGCAGCCACGGTGTTCCACAGCTCCGGGCCGTTTCCTACAAGGTCGTGCAGATTCGCGAAGTGCAGTATGTCGCCTTCCAAAGATGCCGGAAGCCCCAGATAGTCTTCCTGGACCAGCTTGCTGTAAGCAAGGCTTGGGTACGCGTATTTTCCGTCCGGCAGGAAAGTGTACTGCGCCGGAGTGTTGTAGCGCACCGAATTTCTGTACAGATAGCGGTCGCCGAAGCCCCGCGCGCCCTCAGAACTTGTGATAAACGTGCAGTAGGGCGTCAGCATCATGGTCTTGTTCTTGCGGTAGTCGGTAATTATCGCCTTGCCGGGGTACTCTTCGGTATCGTGCACCACCTGCCAGTAATAATCCGCTGACGGGCTGTGCGAGCCGGGCACCGTGATTCGGTCGTCCAGAATGGAGAAGGTGAAGCTCGTCGGGTCGTAACTTCCGCAGGAGAACACGTGCAGCGTCTCCAGCGGGTAGGTGGACTTGATGTTGCAGACAAGAGTGTCGCCGGTCTCCGGGAAGGGATCGTTGGTCACCATGTTGTCCGGGATGGGAGAGTCGCTTTGCAGCTCCTCGGGGTCCGGCATGGGCGGCAGGGTCCCGGAATCGTCGCTGCGGCCGGTCACAGTAAGGAACAGCTCCCACCAGAAGTTCTCGAACCTGGTGTAGAGCTCCGGCTTTTCTACGCGCGTTATCGCAGGGGCAAGAAGGCCCGCAAACAGAGCGCAGACAAGGCAGATCACAAGGATCACGGCCGATGACGCCAGGTTGTGGAACAGGCCGTCGTGTATCATAAAGACTGCCAGCGCAGCCGAAAAAACTATCTGCACCCACGGCGGAGAAGCGTAGAGCGTGTTCGCAAGGAAGAGGCACACGAAAGCCCAGATCTTGAACAGCGCCGGCACCTTCCCCTTGATGACGCAGAAGAAATACAGCACCGCCGAGACCGCAAAAGCGGCAATAAACATGCCTATGGTGAGCCTTGCGTACCACCTGTGCCAAACCGGAAGGAACTCAGGCGAGACCTTCACCGCGATCTGCCAGAACATTACGGCCTCAGCAGCCAGTATCACCGCGCCGATCAGTTTTTTTACCGCGCCGGAGTGCTTCATTTTGCACCTCCTGCGGCTCCGGCCTTTTCGGGCAGGTAGTCTTCATAGATGCGGTCGGCGAGCTCGTAGAGCTGCGAATCTGCGCCTATGACAAAGGTCCTGTTCCTGTAAGTGGCGGCCATCATGGCGCCTTCTTCGCGGTCCAGAGTTTTGCGCAGAGTTATCATCTGCGCTACCCGCACGGACATCTCCGGGAAATCCAGCCCGTTTTCAACATAGTAGTTATATACGTGGCGCCTTGAATCGGACCCCACCTTGATTATATATTCGTCGTATTTTGCGCTGAGCTGCCTGTGCACGTAGCGCAGGTCGTCGCCCTCCTGCAAGGGCCTGACATCGTAGATATCGGAATAGTCGTCCCCCTTGTTGTTCTGCGTCTCTCCGCCTCCGGGCACGTGGCTTAAGCGCACATACCTGTCCGGGCTGGGACCGGCGTTGGGGTAGACGTTTATCCTTGTCGAAAATGCTCTGCGGCGCTTTAAACGCAGCACACCGAACATCCCGAATACTTCCACGTACGGGATGCTGAGTTCTATCGTGCCTGTTTCTTCGGCTTTGAAACTCAGCTCACTGCGGTGGCGGGAGAGCAGGCGTTTTTCGGTCGAAGATCCGCCGCGCTGCAGGTTGCTCAGCTTTACGGCAGCCCTGAGCTTTCCGCACAGCTCCGGTGAAATGACCCTTACCGTGAGGTGGATATCGTCCCCGACGTGTACGTACGCCGCCTGTGTGTCTACTTCCAGATGAAGGCTGAAAAATACCCACAGGGCAAACGCCGCCGAGGCGACTAAGAGCAGCAAAACAAGCCCTATCAGGTAATCCAAGTACACCGCAGGGCTGTTGAATTTAAGGATGATCAAAAGTGCCAGAAAAACAAGTATCATCTTCCGCTGAAGAACTTCGGGGTGGGCGTGTCGGCCAGTATCTGCGCAAGCAGCTTAAGGCGTCTTTCGGAGATGACCGTCATTTCCTGCTCCCGGGTCTGTATCCTGTGCACGCACACGTCCGCAAAGACGCTGTCTATATCCGCGGGCATCACATAATCCCTGCCATCGAAGTAAGCCTGCGCTTTGGCTATGCGAAGAGTATATAGAACGCCGCGGGGCGATACCCCCAGCTCTATATCCTTGTGGTTTCTTGTGGCCTTGGCGATCGCAAGGGCATAGCGGTAGATCTCCAGCGCTACGTAAACATCGTCTATCTCGGCGCGGCATTTCAGGATGTCCTCGGTATTGCATTTAGCCTCAAGGTTGTCCATAGGATCTGCGTGGTCTCTTGCGCGCAGGAGCTTTATCTCGTCGCTCTCGTTAGGATAGCCCACGGTCAGCGCCATGGTGAACCTGTCAAGCTCTGCCTGCGGCAGCACGCTAACGCCGAAAGCCGCGGAAATGTAGGGGTTCATGGTGGCTATTACTATGAACGGATCTTCCACTGGCCGGGCTTCGGAACCTATCGTGGCCTGCTTTTCCTGCATCACCTCAAGAAGCGCCGCCTGGCACTTGGAAGAAGCCCTGTTGATCTCGTCCGCAAGCAGCAGGTTGGAGCCGAATATAGGCCCCGGAACGAATACGTCGCAGCCCTTGTTCTTGTTGTATGTAACATAGCCTGTAACGTCCGAAGGCATTACATCGCTGGTAAACTGTATCCTGCTGGGCTTAAGACCCATGACCTTAGATACTGCCTTGGCGATAGTGGTCTTTCCGACGCCGGGTTTGTCTTCCATGATGACATGCCCGCCCGTTACGATGCACATGATGATCTTGCGCATGACATCGCGCTTGCCGCTGACACATTTTTCGAGTTCGTCCAGAATTGCGTTGATATCCATTGTTTCTCCCTGTCCTTGGGTGGTTTTCTGCGCCCGGCATCGCCGGCCGGTATTTATTAATTATATCATAGCCATAGTGGCCTTGTCACATATATTATGATATACTAAAAACAATGGATCGCAAAACGCTGGACATGAGCTTCGGGCTTACAGAATAGGAGAAATTCTATGGACACTATTTATCTTGCAGGAGGCTGCTTCTGGGGCCTTCAGAAATACATGGATCAGTTCGACGGCGTGATGGCTACGGAGGTGGGGTATGCCAACGGCCCCGAGGACGCACAGTGCAGCGGCCCGGGCGGCACCCCCACGTATCAGGACGTGTGCGCCAACAGCGGTCACGCCGAGACAGTAAAGGTGGACTTCGATCCGTCAGCACTACCGCTTGAAAAGCTGCTGGACCTGTACTTCGAGGTCATCGACCCGCTGTCCGTAAACCGCCAGGGCCACGACACAGGCGTGCAGTACCGCTCTGGCATTTATTTCACCGGCGAAGCGCAGCTTCCGGCCATCCGGCGCGTGATGCAGCTGCAGCAGGAGAAGGCCGGCCAGCCTCTGGCTGTGGCGCTAGAGCCGCTTCGCAATTTCTTCCCCGCCGAGGAGTATCACCAGAAATACCTGGACAAGAACCCCGGCGGCTACTGCCATATCCCAAGCTCGTTCTTCGCGAAGTGACGGCGCCGTCTGCCGAATCATTCAAAAGGGGAAAAAGGAACATGAAAAAGAAGCTTTCAATAATACTATGCCTGGTGCTGGCTCTGTCACTGCTTTCCGGTTGCGGTGCCGGAAACCCGGTAAATAACGCGGATCCGGGCAATTCAGCAGTCAACGTGGCCAACTCAGCTGAAACAGCCAACGCGGCCAACGCTGCCGAGCAGGGCAATTCTGCCAACACCGCCAACACCGAGCCCGCCCCCGCACGCTTCGTCTTCCAGCCCAAGGTCTGCTCCAGCTACCAGGAGGGCGTCTTCGGCAAGACCATGTGCGAGGCCTGGTACAAGCTGGTGGACGCCGTCATGGCCGGCGAGGACATTTTCGCCTGCCCGGACGACGACACCTACAACTGGGTCATGGGGCAATTCCCGGGCCATAGCTTTCCGGTGCTTTCAGACCTGATCGACTACGGCGAGGACCGCGATCACCCCATAAAAGACGGCGTCGGTCCCATAACCTACAAAGTGCCCAAAGACGTCGCCGCCAACCGCATACAGGAATTCGCTGCGCTCGTGGAAGGCATACTCAACGCCACCATGCGCACGGACTATTCGGACCTCGAAAAGGCGCTGGCCCTGTACCGCTTCTTCTCTGACACCTACACTTACGATTACGACGCCGCCGACGACAACGCCTTCCGCGACGACCTGTCCGCCTACCGGCTCCTCACGCAGCGCCTGGGCATCTGCGGCGAGATCTCGTCCGCCTATTCCTACCTGCTGCAGCAGGCCGGCGTGGACGCTTCCACCAACAGCGGTCACCGCGGCTACGACGGCGCCTCGCACCAGTGGAGCTTCGTGCGCATCAACGGCAGCAATTTCCACATCGACCCGACCTACGTCCTCAACAACAAGAACGCCCTGTGCTACTTCATGATGGACGACGCCCAGCGCGAGGCCATGGACGACTACGACAGGACCGATTTCGTCCCCACATCCTGCTACGCCCAGGACCACCCGTACCCGGACTTTTCAGCCGATGACGCCGCCTTCCGCGAGCTTTGGGACGGACGCCTGATCAGCTTCGACCCCGAACGCAACATCATATACTACGAGTCCTACGACTGGGATACCGGCAGCTACGTCTACCGCGAATTCGATTACACCGGATGGTGAAAACCAATGGACGAGCTGTTTGAACTGATGCTGCGCAAAGGCTACCCGGAAGACTTTGCCCGCCTCGTGTGCCGCCAGATGTGCACCGAGTATACCTCCGGCCGCATGATACGCTACATCTCGCGAAGCCCGCTCCTTCCGCCCGAAGAAGTTGCCGACGAGATGCTGGCAATCCTCGCCGACCGCGACCACCTCGTGGACAAACACATTGCCGAACACGCGCAGAAGAAACTGAACGAATGGTATAGAGAAGATAAAGAAACTATATAATTACATCAAGGAGGTTCCATACAATGCTTATCGTAACAACAGAAAAGATCGAAGGAAAAGAACTGGAGATGCTGGGCCTTGTAAAGGGCAGCACAGTGCAGACCGTCAACGCCTTCAAGGACATCGGGGCTGGCCTTAAGACCCTGGTCGGCGGCGAGCTGAAAAAGTACAACGAGATGATGGACGGCGCCAGGCACATCGCCACCGAAAGGATGGTAGCGGAGGCGCAGAGCATCGGGGCGGACGCTGTTGTAGCCGTCCGTTACGCGACATCGGCCATAATGCAAGGCGCGGCGGAAGTCATGGCCTACGGCACAGCCGTCAAGTTCAAGTAAGGACGCGGTGTGCCCTGGCGACCGCAACAACTCCGTAGCCATAGCACCTTGGCAAAAGTATTAATATCAAAGCGCCCTGTACAGATTTCTGCAGGGCGTTTTTGTTATGCTGATACCATCAGGAGGTGTCAGCATGAACTACATTATTACACTAGGAATATTCGGAGCATTCTGCCTTACCGCCGGCTACATCGTCGGTTCGTATCAGGCAAATGCGATACTCAAAAGGACCGACCGCCTCTTAAAAGAGATGCGCAAAGAGAAGAACGAACTGCTCATGATCCGCAGCGAAGTCGGCAGGCTGCTGGAAGAAGCAAAAACAGAAGAATGATTGGTGTTTGAGTATTTGGTATTAGTATAATATAATAGTAATACCACTAGTAGTTGAAGGGATTGCCTGAGATGAATAATCCTCGTTGCTTATATGAAAATAGTTTTGCAGGGTTTTTAAGCGAAACAGAACTGTCCATATTTGGAGCTCTGTGTGACAATTACCACGGTGAAGCAAATACTAATTCAAGGGAAGCGTGGAAAGAAGAAATCTCTGTAATGCAAGGCGTCATATCTCGTCTTCAGAACAAAGACGGACGTATTGTATTTGAGTATGATATTCCGCGTCTTGGAAAGCGAATAGATGTAGTTTTACTGTATAAAGGCATAGTTTTTTGCATAGAGTTCAAAGTCGGGGAGTCTCGGATACTGGAATCAAATGTGGACCAGGTTCTGGATTACGCTTTGGATCTAAAGAATTTCCACAAATTCAGTCAGGATAAAGTAATCGTTCCAATTCTTGTTCCCGTACTGTATAAGGGGGCGTCTTCGGTCGTTCAGAAATCGCCTTATGACGATAAAGTTGTAAATCCATTAATTACTGGAAGGCAGGGACTCTTTGACGTAATCGCTGCTGTGCTTAGTATCTATCCAAACGAATCTCCGGTCGATAAAAACTGGATAATCAGCCCCTATGCTCCTACTCCAACTATTATTGAAGCAGCAAGGTCCTTATACGAGAACCACTCAGTTGAAAATATTACCAGGCATGAAGCCGATAAGGTTTCTACCGATATGACAATTGGGTATATTCTCAAAGTAATAAAGGACAGTAAGGAAAACAAGAAGAAAAGTATTTGTTTTGTAACTGGAGTCCCGGGTGCTGGGAAAACACTCGTTGGACTTGATGTTGCAATCAAACAGACATATCAAGGGCAGGATGAGCCGGTAAAGGATGAAGGCGCAGTTTATCTGTCCGGTAATGGACCGCTTGTCGCCGTATTGACAGAAGCGCTTGCACAGGATAACTATAAAAAGAGCCATGAAAGGCGTGAAAAGAAAAAGCTTACTGATTCCCGCAGAGAAGTGAGTAAGTCGATTCAAATGATTCATCGGTATCGCGATAACATGCTGGCTAAAATAGAAAACCCAGTTGTTGACGGTGTCCTTAGAATCGATCCGCAAAAGGCGGTTAAGCAGGAAAAAGCAGGGTTTGGTGAAGTCGAACATGTAGCCATTTTTGATGAAGCACAACGCTCCTGGACGCATAAAAGACTTGCAGACTACCTCAAAAGAGGTGGAACATATGGTAATAAACTAAAAGTCCCTAATTTCCCGATGTCTGAAGCCGCGTTCCTGATTTGGTCGCTTGACCAACGTGAAGACTGGGCTACAATTGTTTGTCTAGTAGGAGGTGGCCAGGAAATAAATACAGGAGAAGCTGGGATCGCCGAATGGATTAAAGCAATTAATGAAGAATACAGGCATTGGACAGTGTATATTTCGCCTAAGCTTACCGAAGCAGAATATGCTGAAGGAAAGGTCAATGAATTGCTAAAAGACAATCACAACGTCATCTATTCAGAAGACTTGCACTTAGGCGTTTCATTGCGTTCTTACAGGGCAGAAAAACTGTCGGCCTTTGTGCATTCTTTATTGTCTTTTGATGGCAAAGCAGCAACTCTTTATTCGGAAATAAAGGATAAATACCCGATCGTTCTGACAAGAGACATGGCTAAAGCAAAAAAATGGCTCCATGAAAAGGTTAGAGGTTCAGAACGCACCGGTGTCCTGGTAACCAAGGAAGCCGCCAGATACAAACCATTGGCAATACATATTCTGCCTTCCGGTGATGAGAATGCTGTTCACTGGTTCCTTGATGATAAAACTGATACAAGATCCTCAAATTATCTTGAGGATGCCGCTACAGAAATACAAGTTCAAGGTTTGGAGCTTGATTACACGTGTCTGCTGTGGGATGCTGATGTGCGGTATGAGAATGGTCAATGGCGCTTCTATACATTCAACGGAAACACCAAGTGGATCGAGCTAAAAGGCGATAGTGAAAGCAAGCAGGACAGAATCAAATATATGCTCAATGCATATCGCGTGCTCCTAACACGTGCGCGCGTCGGAATGGTTATTTGTGTTCCTGAAGGGAATTCAAACAAAACAGCTAGTGGATTCTGGGAAGACAGCACACGCTTGCCGGAATACTATGATGGAACCTATGAATACTTGAAAAGCTTAGGAATTGAGGAGATATAGTAAACACTCATGTCCCACTACGCACATTGGATACAACGCACACATTTCCTCGATCCGGACGAGTACGAATGCTCGGCCTGCGGGTCGCGCTTTGCCCGCAAAAGGGCGGTGTGCCCGGAATGCGGCGCCGAGATGCATGGCTCCGAATACGATCCGTCCTGGGTGGACGAGGCGGCGTTCCTGGATATAATTCTTGGAGAAGATTCAAAGTTCTAAAACCATGATAAAATCAATAGTTAGAGACACTTTTTTCCTCAGCCAGAAATCCGCGCCTGCGACCCATAAAGACCTGCAGATCGGGCAGGATCTTAAGGATACGCTGCGCGCCAACCGCGAGCGCTGTGTGGGCATGGCGGCCAATATGATAGGCGCCTCGAAAAGGGTCATAATCGTAAGCATGGGACCGGCGGACGTGGTGATGTATAACCCCGTCATACTGGCAAAGTCCGGCCCTTACGAGGCAGAAGAGGGCTGTCTGTCGCTGGACGGCACCCGGAAGACCGCAAGGTACAAAACCATAGAAGTGGAGTATTCCGACGAGCTCTGGAAGAAGCGCAGACAGAAGTTTTCCGGCTGGACAGCGCAGATCATACAGCACGAGGTGGATCACCTGGACGGGATCCTGATATAAAAGAGGTTAGGCACATGACGCAGCAGACGATAGACCGCATACGCAAATTCACAGACGACCGCGACTGGCACCAGTTCCACACGCCTTCAAATCTGGCGAAATCAATAGCCATAGAGGCAAGCGAGCTTCTGGAGTGCTTTCAGTGGAGCGACACGGAGTTCGACCTGGAGCACGTAAAAGAGGAGCTTGCGGACGTCATCGTGTACTGCCGCAACATGCTGGACGAGCTGGGCCTGGATGAGGACGAGATCGTAAACAGCAAGATGGCAAAGAACGAGGCCAAGTACCCGGCAGAGCTTGCGATAGGCAGTGCCGCCAAGTACACGGAGTACAAGAATGCTTAAGACCATAAAGGTCGTGGCCGCGGTGATCCGCGACGGCGGGCAGGTCTTCGCCACCCAGCGCGGCTACGGAGATTACAAGGACTGGTGGGAGTTCCCCGGCGGCAAGATAGAGCCGGGCGAGAGCCCGCAGCAGGCTCTGGTCCGCGAGATCCGCGAGGAGCTGGCCGCGGAGGTTGAGGTGGGGCCGTTCATCATAACGGTGGAGTACGATTACCCCAAGTTCCACCTGTCCATGGACTGCTTCTGGTGTACGGTAAAAGAAGGGCACCTGCAGCTTTTGGAGCACGAGGCTGCTAAATGGCTGCCGCTTGGCGATCTTCGGCAGGTGGCGTGGCTCCCGGCGGACGTGCTGGTGGTAGAGGAAATAGAAAGACAGACTGAGGCAGAAACACAGGCAAGGAGGCCGGAAATGCTTACATTACAACGCGCGAAGGAACTTAACGCAACTATGGTCACGGAGGATCATCTGATAGTGCACGCACTCAACGTCAGCTACGCTATGGGTGCCATGGCGCGGCACTTCGGAGAAGACCCGGAGCACTGGGAGGCCATAGGCATGCTGCACGACTACGACTACCAGCAGTACCCGGAAGAGCACCTTAAGCACACGGAAAAGCCGCTGCTTGAGGCAGGGGTGGATCCCGCGGACGTGCGCGCCATTCTCTCGCACGGATGGGGCATCTGCACGGATGTGGAGCCGCAGACCGATCTGGAAAAGAGCCTGTTTACCGTGGACGAGCTTACAGGCATCATCCAGGCCTGCGCCCGCATGCGCCCCGCAGGCATAAAGGATCTGGAAGTAAAGAGCTTCATGAAGAAGTTTAAAGACAAGCGCTTTGCCGCCAAGTGCGACCGCGAGCTGATACTAAAGGGCTGCGAAATGCTTGGCATGGATGTAAAGGACGTGGCTGCCATCTGCATCGAGGGCATGAGGCCCCACGCCGAAGAGCTTGGTATAGCAGGAACAGCAGAGGCCTGATCGCATCGGAGAACGGAGCATGTGCTGCAGATACTACGTTGAATCAACTCCATACTTCATAGAGCTGGGCGAGCTGGCGCTAAAGACCACCTACCTGAGCCGCAGAAAGATGGGCGACGGGGGCAGCGTGCTGCATACCGGGGAGATACGCCCCGGCAACACCGTCACTACCATAATGCGCAGCCGCGGCGGCAAGAAGCTGGCCTTCCACATGTACTGGGGCTTTACCGCGCAGAACCGCAGCCTGATCATAAACGCCAGGTCCGAAACGGCTGCCGAGCGCCCCATGTTCAAAGAGCCGTGGGCACAGCAGCGCTGCATTATCCCGGCTTCGTGGTACTACGAGTGGGAGCATTTCAAAGGCCCAGGCGGCGTGGTAAAGACTGGCCGCAAGTTCCTTATCCAGCCTGCCGGCGACGACAGGACCTTCATGTGCGCCCTGTACCGCCTGGAGGAGGGCTTCCCGCACTTCGCGATCCTCACGCGCCCGCCCGGGGAGAAGATAAGCTTCATCCACGACCGCATGCCGCTGATCCTTCCCGAAAGCCGCATCGACGACTGGATAGACCCGTCCGCAGACCCTGCCAAGCTGGCCAAGCTGGCCTTGACCGACATGGAATACGCCCTTGCGGACAAGCAGGAACAGCTGACGCTGGGCAACTTTGGGTAGCGCAGAAAATACTATGATAGCATCAATAATCCTGAATATTCTGATATTTGCCGGCATCATCGGGGCTATATTGTGGGCCCTGCCGAAAGCGGAGCAAAAACGCATCGTTTTCCGCTATTTTACCGTGCTCTCTAACCTTCTGTGCGCTGCTGCCTCAGCCGCCGTTGTTATCGCAAGGATCGCCGGAGCTCTTCCGGCCTGGGTCAGCATCCTTAAATACGTGGGCACCTGCGCCGTCACCGTCACATTGCTAACCGTGTTCCTTTTCCTGGCGCCGTCGCTGGGCAGCTTTAAGGATCTCCTTCAGGCGCAGGACTTTCTGCTGCATTGCCTCTGCCCCGTGCTGGCCATCGTCTCGTATGTCTTCTTCGATCAAATAAAAATGAGCTTCGGCTTTGTGCTTCTCGGCACGCTGCCGGTGCTCCTCTACGGAATATATTATCTTTACCGCGTGGTCTACGCGCCGCAGGAAAAGCGCTGGGAGGATTTCTACACCTTCAACCGCGGCGGCAAATGGCCCATAGCCTTCGCCGCCATGGTCCTGGCCGCCTTCGTCATAAGCGTTGTGCTGTGGGCTGTGTAGGCTGCGGTATCATAAGAGTTATCGAATAAGTATCGTTGGTCTGTTCTATGTCCATGGAGCCGTTGTAGCGCTCCAGGACTTTTTTTACGCTGCGCAGGCCGAAGCCGTGCATGGCCTTGTCTGCTTTGCTCGTAGCCGGAAGCCCGTCTAACAGGGCGGCTCTTCTGGCGCTGGAGTTTTTTACCTCCACAAGCATGTAGTTTGCCGTTGGGCCGCCGGAAACGCTTATGAACTTTTCAGAACCTTCCGGAAGGGCCGCGCAGGCCTCTACTGCGTTGTCCAGGATATTGCCCATCATAACGCAGAGGTCGAAGATGTCTATAAACGAGCCCTCGGTGAAATCTATCGCGGTGCTTACGTCTATGCCCTGCGTCATGGCGGGGGAGAGCTTTTGCTTAAGCAGCCCGTCCAGCAGTTTGTTTCCCGTAGAGAAGCTGTCGGAAGGCTTTTTCGCCGCATCCAGGAAGTTGCGAAGGTATTCCTTTGCCTCTTCTACCTCGCCGTTTTCCAAAAGAAGCTGCATGGAGACGGCGTGGTTTTTAAGGTCGTGGCGCAAGGTGCGAACAGCCTCCTCGGACATCTGGCGGTCCTCTATGCTCTTCATCAGGGCTTCTGCCGCGTTGTTCTGTATCTGCAGCGAGGCTCTTTCTACCGAGCGCCTTCTTGAGATCTCAAATGCTATCAGCGCCAGCAGCAGCGCCGCGTGCAGCAGTATGAAGTACACGGCAAAGTGCGAGGGCCCTTCTTCAAAAGACGACCTCATTCGAGAGCTGGTATCCTTTGTATATATAGCCATTGCGCAAACGCCTGCCGCAAACACTATGTGGAAGACCTCCGCGCCGGCTATGCCCTCGAAAGGCAGCAGCTTTTCGAGTATGCCGTAGTACACGAAGCGCACCAGGATATTGATGACGGAGATTAGTATCTGGCTTGCAAGGTGCGAGGGGACGACGTCGTGCTGTCCTGAAAAGACCGCGTTGAAATACGGCCCCAGGAAGACGTTCTGGAACAGAGTGTAGGCCCCTGTCCAGAATACCGCCGCGTAGGCCGCCGGGCGCCATGGAACGCCTTCGGCCGCAAAGATCCACAGGAAATAGATGGCGGCGCGTATCGCCACCCTTACTGAGCCGAAAGGTATATGTATGAGGCTGTCGTTGAGGTAAAGAGTAAGAAGAAGCACCGCCAGTATGGGTTTTATCCATTTGTGCTGACGCTGCGGAGTGTAGGCGCTCCTTTTGAAGTAGAGCCATATAAATACGAGATCCGCTATGAAGCTTGAGATCCAGATGTAGTTCATCGCAGGTTCACCTTCATGAAGCGCGCGTACGCGGACATGAACTCCTTGGCGCGGTGTTTGCTCAGAGGCACCACGCTGCCGTCCGCCATGGTAAGCTCGGAAGTGCCTATATTTTCAATGTGTTTCATGTTTACGAGGTAGCTCCTGTGGCAGCGGAAGAAGCCGTACTTTGCCAGCTCTTCCTCTACGACAGCAAGCTGCACTATGGATTCCACGCGGCTTTTGTCCTGCATCGCAAACGACGTTTCGCGCCTGAAGACCTCGGCGTACAAAATATTCTTTATCTTAAGTATGCGCGTGCCTTCGGCGGTGTCCACCGGAAGCACGGCTACGCGCTTTTCCTTCTGTTTTGCGGCGTACTCGTCCAGGACCTGCTTGAATTCGCCGTACTCAAGCGGCTTGGTGAGGAACGCGAAGGCGTGCACCTTGTAGCCTTCCAGCGCGTAGTTCTCCATGCTGGTGATGAATACGAACTCGCCGGAAAAGCCTTCTGAACGCAGTTTTTTTGCGCAGTCCATGCCGGTCATGCCACCCATTGAGATGTCCAAAAGCACCAGGTCGGTCTTTCTGTCCATGCTGCCAAGCAGTGCTTCGGCGGACGAAAAGAAGAACACTTCCAGCGTGTTTTCTGTGTCCTTTTGCCACTGGTCCAGATAAGCGGATATCTGCCGCAGCATGTTTTTTTCATCGTCGCAGACCGCAAGGCGCTTAGTCATGTCCGTTCCTCCCGTCGCATCTTCTGTAACAATTATATCATACGCGCTGGTCCTTTGATATTTCAATTCTGTACCACTCATGCCCCGTTTTTTGCCACTCGTGCGGCGAGCGCAGCCACCGGTCCTCCGCAGGGCGCCGCTGGTGCCAAAACCGTAGACGCGCTCTTTTAAAACTGGTAATCTTCAGCTGCAAAACGCAATCATCATTTCAGCGATTACAAAGGAGAAAGAAATGGCTAAGTTCAGCAAAGAGAATGACCAGATCATGGATCAGAAACTCTACGACAGCTTCTACAGCGAAGAGGGCAAGGCTAAGAGAAAGAAGAGCATCCACCGCTTCTTCTGGATCGTGCTCGCGCTCACCATCGTGCTCGCGTTCTTCAACTGGGGCGCGGTAACAGGCTTCGGCAATGTAAAGATCACCCGCACCACCATCACCGGACCGGACGGAGTTCCCTTAAGCGCTCTGGTGTACATCCCGGCTAACGCAACAGACGAGAATCCGGCTCCCGCCATCATGTGCACCCACGGCAACGCCGGAAACGCAAGGAACCACGAATCCTGGGCAGTAGAGTTCGCAAGGCGCGGATTCGTAGTAATGTCCATCGACCAGTACGGCGCCGGAGATTCCGGACAGTACCTCGACGAGTGGGCGCTGAACGAGGCCTCAATGGTCTACGTAGCCGACGCGTACTACAATGTTCTTGCCTCCATGAGGAACGTAGACGCAAGCAAGATCATCCCGGCCGGCCACTCCATGGGCTGCTGCACCGCAAAAGCCATGGCCGTAAAGCATAACACCCTCGGCGTCATAAACGCATCCGGCATGGGAATGAGCTTCTACGGCAAGGAACTTTCAGCCGCCTGGAGCCAGTACAAGGGCAACGTTCTTACAACCAACGGCGACGTGGAATCCCCAGCGGAAAAGTTCATAGCTGACACCATGAAGGCAGCTCCCTCGCTCGAGGGCAGGGCAGGCTATACCGGAGGCGACATCGAA
>JAFRXM010000028.1 GCA_017443515.1 Bacillota bacterium
AAAATCCTTGTCCATGAAGCGGTCAAAAGTGAGGACGGAAGCCGGGAACAGGAAGTGGAAATCTTCTACCGCTTTATCGGCAAAATCGAATGACACATCTTGAGATACCCAACAATATCTTTAACTAAGGGAAACGGGCGACACCCTGCCCGACACCGGCCTGCTGCTGCCTTTAAGCAACATACTGGGGATCACTGTGGACACGCTGCTCAACGGGGGAAGCATGCTCCTGAACGAACGCAGGCTGCTTCGGGTGGAAGACGTTATCATCGGCTTCGAGCACCTGGAAGACATCGGCCGCCTATTCGGAGAAAACTGCACATTCTATACAGGGATGATCGAAGGCATCAACACCAAGATGAATATCGACATCCTTGCGTACCTCAAGGAGCCGTCTACCCGCGAAGTGATGTGGGCGGAAGTCCTGATCCAGGGCATAATGGCAGGACGCACCGTAGATATGAACGAGGTTGAAGCAACCTTCACCAACCGCAAAATGGTTGAAACGATAAGAAATTTCGCTGAAAAAGCCGGATGACCCTGCTTTCCGGCAGGGCCTGAAATGAGGCGGATCAAAGGCCGAGGTCTTCTATAACAGACCAGATGACCGATGCGTCGTAGCCTAAAGAGGCCAGCTTGCGTGTGACTTTTCCGACGAGCTTCTGGCGCTTTGCCCGAAGCTCTTTTTTCTGTTCAGGAGTGAGGTCTTCGGCGCTGAATGCTTCTTCGGGATCCCGGGTGCCGAATGCGGCGCTTCCACCGTCCGCAGAATAAGTGCTGATAGCAGGGCTCATACCAAGCATCTTAAGAGCTGCGCTCTTTGCTCTGTCATACTCGCTTCCGGCAAACTCCTGCGCGGCCTCTTCGGCGAGTTCCTTGCCTATCCCCTTCTCGCGAAGCTCCATCTTTATGCGCTGCCTGCCCTTGCCGCTTTCCGCAGCACGCCTTGCGAGCTCGCTGGCGTAAGCCTCGTCATTTATGTAACCGTAGCCCTTGAGTTTTTCTATGGCCTGCGAGGCTTCTTCATCGGTGTAGCCGCGGTCGGAAAGCTTTTTTGAAAGCGACTCAGAAGAATAAGCCCTCGCATCCAGAAGACCGGCTGCGTAATCCAGAGCGCTCTTTTCCATGGGCGCGTCATAGACTCTTGGGACTATCTCCGCCCGGCTGTCGCCCGCTATACCGAAGATCAGCTGCCCGTAAGTAAAGCTCGCTACAGGGATCCCTTCGGTCTCTGCTTCCAGCACAGAAAACTTCGAAAAACCGATGGCGTAGCCCTTGCCTTTGAGCTTGGACCAGGCCTCTTTTTTTGTCCAGATGGCGAAGAATTCCTCCGTCCACTCGCGGCTGCCCTCGGAAAGCACCGAAAGGTACTCCTGTTCGGCCTTGTGGAAACGCTTTGCAATGGCTGGCTTTACCACCCTGCCCTGCTCCTCCATGTCTATGCCGACGGGCTTTTCGGAAACGCAGCAGGCCCAGTAGTTTTTAGTATCAGTTATCGAAATGTAACGTTCCGGGTCCGCGGGTCCTGCCGGCTGGCAGTCCGCAAAATGCGGCGCTCCGTCCTCGTCGTGCTGCAGCTTACGGGAGAAAAAAGCCCGCACTATGTCGGCGGACTTATAGACTCTGCCCTTTTCTTTTTTGACAAGATAAATCGTAAGCATTATATCATTTGGTTTTAAGTCTGGTGGAGAGGGACGGTTCTCCTCCACCGAATTATGGAACTGATGTTGCTGCGGGTCCTGCCATCAGGACGTCTCCCCACATCCCCTCGCAAAACGCTCAGGGTGTGGGTGCCCCTCCTAACGTCACCCACAGCTATAACGGCGGAGAAGAACCGTCCCTCTCCACCACTTACATCCAGATGATCCAGAGCAGCAGGTAGCCGCAGAGGACTGCGGACAGGGTGAACGGCACGCTGAACTTCATGAAGGTCCCGGCCTTTACCGTGTGGCCTTCGCGGCGCAGTATACCTATACCGGTGATATTTGCGGAAGCACCCACAGGGGTGAGGTTGCCGCCAAGCGTTGCCCCTACCAGAAGGCCGAAGTACAGCAGCGTTGCGCTGTTGGATGCGACTGCAGCGTCTGAAGAGACCGCAAACTGCGTGGCCAGAGCCTGCACTACAGGCAGCATGGTGGCGACGTAGGGACTGTTGTCGATGAACGCCGATATCAGCACCGACATCCATACGATTACTGTAAACGTTGCGAACAGCGCGCCTCTTGTGGTGCCGCCGCAGAGCCTGAATATGCCGTCCGCAAGCAGGTCTATGACGCCGGCTCTCTTAATACCGCCGATGACTACGAACAGACCCGCAAGAAGAAGCAGCGTATAGAGGTCCAGGGCGTAAAGGGCCCTCTTGACCGGCTGCATGGTATGTCTTTTAAAGCATTCGCGCACCAGGCCTACGATGAAGAACAGCAGGCACAGCGCTCCGTTTGTCCAGTCGGGCTTGTAGAATTGGCCTTCCGCAGCCGCATCCTTATAGGGGATGAACGACACCACAATGAGGCTAACTATCGTAAGGATCAGCAGCACGGTGGGGACCTTGTCCTCCACTACCGCGCGCTCGCCGACTTCTATCTTCTTGGTGTCCTTGCGGAATATGAAGATTATTATCAGGGCGCTCACCAGGGCTCCGGCTTCAGTTACCCAGAACATGCCGGGCCTTCCGTTGTAGAAGAAGAAGTCCATGAAGTCCAGATGCGCGAACTTTGCCAGCAGTATTGACGTGGTATCGCCCACCAGCGTTGCCGCGCCCTGAAGATTGGAAGATATCGATATGCAGATTATTGTCGGGATAGGCGAGATGCCGAGCTTTCTGCAGATGGCGAGCGCCACCGGAGCTATCATAAGCACCGTTGCCACGTTGTCCACGAAAGCCGAAACGATGCCCGCGAAAAGGCTCATAACGACTATCATCCAGCGCACCGAGCCGACCTTTGAGATAATGACGTCGCTCATCAGCCTTGGCATGCCCGAATCTATGAAGAGCTGCACGGTGCCCATGGTGCCGGCTATCATCATAAGGACGTTCCAGTCTATCTCGGCAAGAGCGCCGAGCGGCCCGTAGGAAAAGCCGGAGAGCAGCCCTGTCGCACCGATCACCACAAAAACGACCGCTGAGACGATGGCCACATAAGGCCTCGTCTTCTCGATCGCGAATATGAGTATGTAAGTTACTATGAAGATCGCGAGCGCGACCGCAGTAGTTGTTGTCATCAGTTATCCGTATGGTATTTGTCGTCCGAAGAGACTTTCTTTACTGTGTAGAAGCACACTATGAACATCAGTATTATGAATACGATGAAGTGTATCGAGCTGGCGTTGGATGTCGCTATGAAGTCGTATGCGCCGTGCACTATGGCGGGGACCACTACCGCAAGCACCCTTGCAAGCCTGGAAGCGCTGTCCCAGCCCTGAGTCTGTTTTCTCTTGGCGAGGCCGTACCAGGCGCCCATTATGACGCCGAAGCTCGCATGCCCGGGGACTGCCGTGACAGCCCTGATGAGCGCTGTGGAAAAGCCGTAGCTTATGACGTACTGGATGTTTTCCCAGAGCGCGAAGCCAAGCGACACAGCCACTGCGTAGACCACGCCGTCGAACTTGCAGTTGAACTCAGGATTGTTCCAGGTGAGCCTTCTTAAGACAAGGTACTTGAAGCCTTCCTCGGAGAACGCCACGATGCCGAAATACATGATTATGCGGCCCAGAAGGCTGTTTTCAGCAAGCATGGAACCCAGCAGCGACATGCCTATCCTTTCGGTCAGCGCCGCAAGGAAGGTAGAAATGATGCCGAAGACCACGCACATGATCACGAGCCTGTGGGATTCCTTCTCCAGCCTGTCCTCCCTGTAGATGTACAGAAGAAGCACTATCGCGGGGATGACAGCCATCGCTATGAGTATCAGCGAATAAGATCCGAATAAGAACATTATTTTAGCACCTCTAAAGCTTTCCGGAGCTGGTAGTCGGTGTTGTCACCTTCCTTGAGCTCCACGACGTGGTCCGGTGTGATACCGACCTTGTGGATGGTGTTTCCGGACGCCGAGAAATACTGCATGGTCGTAAGTTTTACAGCCGAGCCGTCGTCGAACATCGGATAGATGCTCTGGATTATGCCCTTGCCGAAGGTCTTCGTGCCTACGATCTGGCCTTCCTTGTTGTCCTGTATACCGGCCGCCAGGATCTCTGAGGCCGAAGCGGTGTATTCGTTCACCAGGAGAACGTACGGCAGCGCGGTGCGCCCGGATTCAGTGGTGTAGTAGTCGCGCTTTCCGTTGTGATCCTCGGTGTATACCACGGTGCCCTGGTTCATGAGCTCATCAGCGACCTTGATGGCCTCGTTGACCAGACCGCCGCCGTTGTTGCGCAGGTCTATAACAAGCCCCTTTGCGCCCTGCTGAGTAAGGTCGTCCAGCGCAGCCTTAAAGTCCGCGCCGGTGGCGCTTTCGAAACTGTCGATCTGGATGTAGCCTATGCTGCCCTCGAGCATCTCGTATTCTATGGTCTGGACCGTGATCTGGGCCCTTACCATCGTAACGCTGTCTTCTTTCCCGTTTCTGCGGTACTTTACAGTAACGCTGGTGCCTTCCTTGCCGCGTATGGCAGCAGCAGCCTCAGTGGACTCCGGCCCGGTAAACGCTTTGCCGTCGACCTCGAGGATGATATCCCCGGGCTTCATGCCGGCAGCCTCGGCGGGGCTGCCCTTGTAGACCTGGATGACCTCCAGCACGCTGTCTTCGTTGTTGTAAAAACTCATGCCAACGCCGGAATAGGAACCCAGCATGGATGCCATGTAGTTCTCGTAATCCTTGGCAGAGATGTACTCAGAATACGGATCCTCAAGGCCTGCCACAAGGCCGGAATAAGCGTTTTCCATGAGTTTTTCGCTGTCAACTTTTATGTAGTAAGTGTTCTCCACCATCTCTTTGAGCTTATCCATCTTGCCGTAGGTGGAGATCAGATAGTTGTAGTCTTCGTATTCTTCGGCTGTCATCACGACTGCGTCGCTGACGCCGAGCTTGCCCACCAGAAGCACGGCAGAGCCGCCCAGCAGAAGCGCCGCTACCAGCAGCAGTATGAATACCGGTTTTTTTATGAACATTTCAGTTACCTTCCTGTGCAGCGCGTATGTCCCGCACGCGCATCTGGAGCCTTCTTTCTCCTCTGAATTCGTTTATATCCAGTTCCCCGGCGACGTCTATGTGTTCTGCGCCGAAGATGATATCCTTGTACTCCGCCGCTCTTCCGAAGAGCACGCAGTTGATGGGTATCCCGTCCGAAGCCGTTGCGGTAAAGCGCACGTGCTGCTCCTCCGCGCCCATGGTGCGAACTCCGCTTACGGATGCGCCGAGTATGCAGAACAGCGGAACGGGATTGGCTTCTCCGTAGGGCTCAAGAAGCTTGAGGCTTTCCGCAAAGCCTATGCTCTTTTCTCCCGGGCCGAGCTCTTTTTCTATGTACAGCTTCTCGTTGAGAAGGTCCGGATCCTCTTCGAATCTGCGCTTTACAGCAAGCTGCATGCGCTCGCGGAGAAGCTCCAGGTTTTCTGCCTTCAGGCTGAATCCGCAGGCTCCGGCGTGGCCACCGAAGCGCGTGAATATATCGCCGCACTCCGCCAGGCAGTCGTGCAGGTTGACTCCCGGGATGGAGCGCCCGGTGCCCTTAAGCAGGCCGCCTTCCACCGGTGTGACTATGCAGACAGGCCTGTAGAGCTGTTCCTTCAGGTTTCCTGCAACTATGCCGGCCACGCCCTCGTGCGCGCCTTCTGCGAGTATCACAGGGGCCAAGCTTCCGCAGTCCTCCGCCGCAAGCCTGTCGCGGCAGACCCTGGCGGTCTTTTCCTGCTCGGTCTTGCGCTCTATATTGGCCTTTATCGTGAGCCTTGCCAGAGCCTCGAGGCGTTTGGGCCCTGCAACGCTTTCCAGAAGCTCCACTCCCGGCAGGGCGCTGCTCATGCGGCCCAGCGCGTTGAGGTTAGGAGCTATTATATACGAAATACTTGAAGAATCTATGATCTTTTCGGAAAGATCCAGCGCGTCCAAAAGCTGCGATATTCCGGCCCTGTCCCTGCGGTTTATCCTGTCCAGACCGTACTTTACCAGGTTGCGGTTCTCCTCCAGCAGGGGCACTATATCGGCCACCGTAGCGATTGCCACAAGGTCCAGCAGAGCGAAAAGATCAGCTCTTGTGAACCTGCCGTCCCCTCTGTCCGAAAGTATCCTCTGTATGCCCTGGGCAAGCTTGAACGCCACCCCGCACCCGCAAAGATCCGGGAAAGGATAGCCTCCGCGCTTGGGGTTTACGAACAGGCAGCAAGGCTCCAGGCCTTCGCGGAGCATGTGGTGGTCCGTAACTATCACCGTGAGCCCCAGCGACTTTGCGTACTCCACCTCGTCTGGGCTGGTGCTTCCGCAGTCCACCGTCACAAGCAGATCCGCGCCGCGTTCCTTTATCGTATCCACGGCCTGGCGGTTCAGCCCGTAGCCGTCCTCAAAACGGCTTGGAACGTAGTAGAACACCTTGTCCGTGAGCTTTTTGAGCACTGTCGTAAGCAGGGCAGTTGACGTCATGCCGTCTGCGTCATAGTCTCCGAAGACGCATATCCTGCTTCCAGCATCAGCGCTGTCTATAAGCAGCCGGGCGGCCGCCTCGAGGTCCTTAAGAAGGAAAGGATCGTGCGTGATCCTGGGCATAGGAGAAAGAAAATCCTCTGCCTGATCCTCCGGAATGCCCCGGCTCTGCAGGATATCGAGAACAGAAACAGGGACTCCAAGAAGCCCCTGCTGCTGCGTGTCTTTTTTTCTGGCTATGAGCCATTTAGTCATAGTAATATCTTCCCTGTGTTACGTAGTTCAGAGGCGGCTGGTATTCGCCGTTCCTGCGCACCTCAAAGTGCAGGTGCGGACCCGTGGACATACC
Source organism: Bacillota bacterium (assembly GCA_017443515.1). GTDB lineage: Bacteria > Bacillota > Clostridia > Peptostreptococcales > Anaerovoracaceae > RUG13409. Next base: position 6,925 of record JAFRXM010000028.1, read on the forward strand.
GGTGGAGCCTACAAGAGCTATCACCTGGCCGCGCTTTACCTTGTCGCCCCTCTTGACCAGAAGCTGGCTGGAGTGCGCGTACAGCGTAACTATTCCGCCGCCGTGGTCTATCATGACGTAGTATCCGTAGCCGTCGTTCTTGGTGGCAGCGATGACCGTGCCGCTGTTTGCAGCGAGTATATTGGTGCCCTTGCCGGCTCCAATATCTATTCCTGTGTGGAACTTGGGCCTTTTGAGTATGGGATGAGTCCTCCAACCGAACGGACTGGTTATATAGGAGCTTGCCTGGGCGGGCCAGCACATGGTGCCGCCTGTATACTTGCCGCTGCTCTGCAGCTTTATGATCTCAGCCTTGAGCTTGTCAGCCTCTTTGTTTAGAGCGTCGATCTGAGCTTCCAGGACCGCGTTGTTCTTGTCCACAGAGCTCTTGAGATTCTTGAGGGCCTTTTGGTCCGAAGCCATGGTAGCCTTGGCGCTGTCGAGGTCTTTTTTCTGGGTCTCGAGCGTCTGTTTAAGATCCACAAGCTCTTCCTTTTTGGCGCTGACCTCGTTATACTGGGATTCGATGCCGGCTATGAGGTCCGCGTCAGCAGCGAAGATCCTTTTTACCATCTCGGCGTTGGTGATGAGCTCAGCCATGCTGGAAGAACCCAGAAGCACGGAAAGCGTGCCCACGTCGCCGTTCTTGTACATGGTGCGAAGGCGTTCCATCAGAGCCTCGTTCTGCTTGTTGAGTTTGGCCTGGAGACCATCAAGCTCCGCAGTGACTGTAGTGACCTTGTCCTGGGTGGTGCTCAGCGAGCCCGAAAGGACGTTTATATTGGCCTGAGCTTCATAGATCTTGTCTTCATATTCCGAGATCTGCCCCTGGAGTTCCTTGGACTTTTTCTCGCCTTCGGAGAGCTGGTTCGTCTTGTCCTTTATAGACGTTGTTGTGTTGCTGAGCTGGTCCTTCTTGTCGCTAAGCGAGCTTCCGCTTCCGAACGCTATCGGTGAAAACAGCGGCACAGCCGTAAACACCAGCACCAGCACCAGCAGGACCGCCTTCACGGCGATGCTTCTCTTTTCCCTTTTGTTTATGTCCCTTTTGCTCATGCTTTCAGATATCTCCTCATTGAAATGATGCTTCCGCAGGCGCCTATGCTGATGCCCAGGGCCAGGAAGATCCAGACTATATTGGTGATAAGAAACTGGGGCATGACCAGCTGCGTGGAGAAGAGCCTGAACGCCTGATCTCCAAGCACCTTGCACAGCCTTACGTAGATGAGCGACGACAGCCCCACCGACACCGCGGCGGAGATGAGGCCAATTATTATACCCTCAAAGAACATCGGACCGCGTATGAACCAGTTGGTGGCTCCGATGTACTTCATTATGGTTATCTCGTTCTCGCGGGCCATTACCGTGAGCTTTATGGTATTGGACACCACGACTATTGAAATTATCACAAGGAACGCGATCACCACCAGTGCCCCGCGCTGTATGATGTTCGAGATGCGCACTACCTTGCCGACTTCGTCCCTGTAGAAGCGGACGTCCTCCACGCCCTGCACCGTAGCGCAGAAGCGGGCTATAATATCTCCGGAGTTAAGATCCGAGAGCGTTATGCGTATGGCGTTTGGCAGCGGATTTTCGGTAAGGCCGTTGAGGAGGTAGGCATTGTCCCCCCAGCGGATCTTGAATTCCTCCATTGCCTGCTCCTTGGAGACGTACACGGCATCCTCAACGCCGTCCATCTCCTTAAAGCTTACTATCATGTTCTCCGCCTGGTCCTTGGAAGTTTCGTCCAGGAGGAAGACTTCGATCGTGCCGAACTGGTTCTTTACCGTTTCCGTGAGGTATTCCACGTTTACCGACAGGAACAGGAACAGGGAAAGTATGAGCATCATTGCCGTGATCGCGAAGATCGACGCGAACGTCATGCCCTTGTTCCTGAACATCTGCTTGAACGCCTGTTTTATGGAGTAGAGAGCGCTTTTAATCATCGTATCCGTACTCTCCTCCCCTGTTGTCGCGGACTATGCGGCCGCGGTCTATGGCGACGACGCGCTTGCCCATGCGGTTTACTATGTCCTTGGCGTGGGTGACCATGACGACCGTAGTTCCCCTGCGGTTGATGGTGTTTATGAGCTCCATGATCTCCCAGGCGGTGTCCGGATCGAGGTTGCCGGTGGGCTCGTCCGCGATAAGTATGCGCGGGTTGTTGATTATGGCCCTTGCTATTGCGACGCGCTGCTGCTCGCCGGCGGACAGCTCCTGAGGGAAGTTGTTTGCCTTGTCCTCTATGCCCATGACCGACAGCATCTGCGGCACCTGGCGGTTTATAGTGCGCCTGCTGCAGTGGACGATCTCCATGGCAAAGGCCACGTTCTCGAACACTGTCTTGTTGTCCAGGAGCTTGAAGTCCTGGAACACCATGCCTATATCCCTTCTGTGTATGGGGATCTCCCGGTTGGACATCTTGCTGAGCTCTTTTCCGGCGACGATTATCTCGCCGCTGTCGGGCTCCAGCTCTTTTGAGATGAGCTTGATAAATGTAGACTTCCCGGCGCCCGTGGGGCCTACCAGGAATACGAAGTCCCCCTGATCTATATGGATGGTAGCGTCTTCAAGAGCTACCGTGTCTCCATATTCTTTAGTAACGTGTTTAAAATCTATCACTTCGCCGACCCTTTTTCTTGAATATTATAATTCATCTTACAGTATACAACATTTCACAAAAAAATCAAATCTTTTCCAATTCTGACCACTGTGTTTTTTCTGTGAACCCTTTAAACTCTGCCGGAAGCATGCAGTTGTACTCCGCTTTGTAGACCAGTTCCGGGGCAAGATGCTGCACCGCAATGTAGCTGTCCGTGCCCAGAAAACGCTGCAGTTCCGACCTGTTGACCCCTCTGTTGAGCTTGTTTACGACAAGCTGTGCGTCCGGGTACTGCATGCGCAGCCGCTCCAGCTTTTCTGCTCCGCCAAGAAGTTTTGTGGGAAGCGGATCGAGCACCAGTATAATGCGGTCCATCTCCGGAAGGACCTCGTCCAGGAGGCTGTCCGGCGCGCCGGAAAGGTCGAATACGACCTGTTCCCCGGGCATCTTGCAGGCGCACATGGGCGAAGGAAAACCTTCGGCGTCCGGCCTTCTTAAGAACAGATCCAGCGAATGGTAGGGATTCTTTACAGCGCAGAGCGTTCTGCGGGCGGCAAGAGCATCCTCAAAATACTCGAAACCGCGCCCTTCGAAGCGCCGCTCTGTATTCAGTGCGCTGCAGAAATACGGGGTGCCCAGCTCCGCCAGGGTGCATCCGCCCTTAAGGCTCTTAAACCACGCGATGCTGCCCGCTATAAACGACGTACCGCAGCCGGCTGAGATGCCCGCTACCGCTGTCCTGTGCTGGGGGACCGGTTTGTGAGAAATTCTTACGACAGGTATTCTGAACATTAAAAAACTCCCAACGCACCCCCTGCGATGGAAGCAATGTTACCACAAATGTTAATAAATGTCAACGCCTGAGTAAGACTCCGGCCATAAAACCGGGAATGCTGGCTATGCGCCTTATGCGCCGGGGCTCCTGCCAGAGGCGGTAGAGCCACTCAAGACCGCAGCGCGTCATCCACTCCGGCGCCCTCTTAAGGCAGCCCGACCACACGTCAAGGCTCCCCCCCACTCCCATGCAGGCTTTGCAGCGCAGGTCCTTAAGGTTCCTGAAAAGAAAGAGCTCCTGCCTGGGAGAACCGAGCCCCGCCACCAGGAAGTCGGCGCCGCTTTCATTTATCTGATCCACCACGCCTATCTCCTCCGCATCGGAAAAGTAGCCGTCCCGCGTTCCGCACACCTTAAGCCCGGGGATCTGCTCCGCAAGGCGCTGAGCCGCAAGCTGCGCGACGCTCTTTCCCGCTGACCACCCGCTAAAACACGGCGCGCAGGCCTTTCCGCCGAGGATAAAGACTTTCCGGCCTTCCGCAGCGCAGAGCCTGAGGATCTCAAAGCACAGGTCTATTCCTGCCATGCGCTGGGGGAGCGGCTCGCCGAGGATCTTCGAAGAAAGATACATTCCCGCGCCGTCGGGTATGACAAGATCGGCCGCATCAAGCGCTGCCCTAAGGTCTGCGTCCTTAAGCGCGCTTCTGGCTATCTCGCAGTTTGGAGTAACTATAAGAGCGCTCCTTAAGCTTCCGCTCTCCCGCGGGGCATTAAGAAAGCCTCTCACCGCGGCAAGAGCCCCATCCACGTCCACGCGGTCCACAGCTGTTTCTCTTATCAGAAGCCTTTCGTCCTTCATGCGGCATCCTCCCCGGCAAGACCGGCCGCCGCCTTCATGACGCCGATCATCAGGAAGAAGGCAAACAGCACCCTGGGATAGAACCAGATGTACTCAAACACGCCGAACAGCGCCATTCCGGCAAACGAAGCAACGCACGCGGAAAGAATGCCGCGCGCCAGCGGGTCCCGGGCTTTCCATATGCTTCCGGCAGCCTGCAGTACGCTGCTGCCCATCATCCAGATGAAAGATACAAATCCCAAAAGCCCGGTCTCGAGCAAAAGTTCCGTGTACAGCATCTGCGAGTGCACTATGCCTGCAAGCACGTAGTCGTCCGCAAAGAACTCTATCTGCTTTGCGAGCGTAGAAGGCCCCAGACCTATGCCTGTGATCCAGCGGTGCTGGTCCCCAAGGAGCCTTGCTGTCGTCTGCCATATGCGCAGCCTGTAATCCGCGCTTGTATCGGAGGTGTTGAAGAGGTTCGAGAGCCTTACCAGCACCGGGGCCGGAAGAAAAGGCAGCGCCAGAATGCCCAAAGCGAAGATCCAGGGCACCAGTCTGCGGTCCGTGAAATACACGAATATCAGAACAGTCAGGGCTGCCGAGAGCCAGCCGGACCTCGAATAAGTCATAAGAAGCGCCGCAAGCGGAAGCACCAGCCCGAGCGCAAGCAAAAACCTGTGCAGCACCTTTTTGGCATTCAGCGCCAGGACCGCGCAAAGAGGCGTGAGCAGCACCAGAAACTCGGCGAAATTATTGGGATTGTCCAGGGTGGAATAGACCCGGCCCGGAACTCCCGGGTTGAGGAGCATATCTATCTGGGCGGCGTTCACCGCGACCCCAAGGAACCTCTGCGCTGCCGCATATACCGAAGTTATCAGCACCGCCGCGTATATCCAGCAAAGGAAGGCCCAAAGAGCCCTGCGGCTGCAAAGGGCGGCCGCGGAGGACCACATCAGAAGAAAAGCCGCCGCGAAAAAGCCCAGCACGCGCACGCTGTCCTTCACATCCAGCGAGAACAGAAGCGACGCCAAAAGCGCCAGTACAAACAGCAGCGCCGCCGGCCCGAACTCCGAAGGCATTGCTGCGCGCCTTTTTCCTGCCGCGGCAAGCACCAGCACCAGGACGAAGAACGCCGCGGCTGCAGCCAAAGCAAGCTGGTTGTGCCAGAGCGGGTGCGGCACACAGAACATGAGGCACACAAATCCCCCGAAAAGCACGTCGAGGCGCAGCAACGCAGTCTTTGCGCACGCTCTGATCACCGCGCTGTTTATTGCCGCAGGCTGGATCTTTCGCAGAACAAAAGAAAAGCAGGCGTCGGGCACCCTTGCCGCGAAGCTGCTTTTATACCAGCGGGAGGTGCCGCAAAGCAGCACTCTTCTTGCGGCGCTGGACCTCCAGGCCCTGCCGAACACATCTGCAAACGCCGAAAGAAGCGCAAAAATGCGCGCGTCTTCCCACCATCTATAGAGTTTTCCAAGAACGCTCCCGGAAAGCATGGCCGGCCCTACCTGATCTCCTCGACTTTAAGATACATCTTCGCCTCGCCCGCGAACACCGTCATCGTATGCCCGGAAGCGTACAGCACGTCGTCTATCTCCAGTCCGTGCTCACCGCGTATGCCTTTTGAATCGAGCACCAGGCGCACGCTGCAGAGCCAGTCGTTTTCGACCGAATGGACCTTACCGTCCTGGCCGGCTACTGTCTCGTACAGTGGGATGATCTCGAAGCTCTTTACGGTCCCGAGCTCCTTGTCGGCGGACTGATCCCAGACCTTTGCGCCTTCCTTTATCTGCTGCGCGGTGAATTTCGGCGTGTCGTGGCAGAACAGTACCATCTCGCACTGCTGCACGTCCCCGCTGTTCTTCTGCGGAAGCACGTACCTGAACGCTACGAAGCACAGGGCCGCTATCACGATCAGCACTATCAGAAGATCCACTATGTTTATCTTGCCGAAAAGACGGCCTTTTTCATCTATCATCTTTCCCTCCGTTAAGGTAAGAATCCGCCATGCGCTCCGCAGAATACCTGCTGCGGGCCGCCTCAAGCGACTTTTCCGCAAGCTGAGTGCGCAGCGCTTCGTCTTCCATAATGCGTTTTACAGCAGCGGCCAGCGCCTGAGGATCTTCGGGCGGCACGACAATCCCGCATCCAAGCTCCCTTGCAGCGCCGACGTCCGTAAGCACCTGGGCAAGCCCGCAGGACATGGCCTCCAGCACCGCGATGCTCATGGCTTCCGACCTGCTGCTGTTTACGTAAAGGTCCGAACCGGAAAGCAGTGCGGCTTTTATTTGCCCGTCGTCTATCCTTCCGGCAAAGCGAATGCAGTCTGAAATGCCAAGCTCTTCCGCCCTGGCGCAAAGACTGCCTTTCATAGGCCCTTCCCCGGCAATAATGCAGAAGAACCGCCTGGCCGTTATTTTTTTGAGCTCCGCCAGAGCTTCCACAAGCACGTCCGGGCCTTTTTCCGGCGAAAGGCGCGCCATGGAACACATGACGAAGGCTCCCTCCGGTACTCCGAAGCGATCCGCAAGGCAGACCCTTGCGCAGACTGCATCTTCCGCAGCCGGGCCCGGCAGGCTGACGCCGTTTGGAATGACCCGTATCTTATCCGCAGGCACGGCGTTTTTAAGCAGCACGCTGCGCCCGCCTTCCCAGACCGCAGCGGCGAATGCGTTCCTGCGGCAGTATATTCTGTTTAGGATGCGCCACTTAAGGCCCTGATAAACGCTCATGTGGTCCGTGTAGACCACCTCTACCCCAAGGCAGCGCTTTGCGGCGCGAAGCGCTATAACGTTTTCCCTTGGGAACTGCGCGTGGATGACGTCCACGTGTCTTTTGGCGCATATGCGGGCCAGCTCTTTAGGAGCCCTGAAGAAGTCTTTCCTTCCAAGCCCCAGTTTTACAGTCTTAAGCCCTGCGCCTTCGGCCGCCTCCGACAGCGGCCCCGGCCTGTCAAAGCCCAGGATGCAGCTGATATTGCGCTTTTTGTACTCTTCCGCCAGGGTCTTTACGAAGCTCTCCGCCCCGCCGCCGCCGGCGTTTTCCATGAGAAAGAGGACCGTCATATCCTGAATATCCTGTTAAGCTGGCGCGTTATGTTCTCGTTGTACGCGGCAAGGCTGTCGCGCTGTTTTACGTGCTTGTCTGCGGAAAGAAGCGCCGCCTCTATATCGTCACAGCAAGGGATGCCTGGGTTGCAGCCCTCAAGGGACCTTGCAACGTAAAGATCCAGCCCCAGCGCCTTGGCCTCAAGTACCACCATGCCCTGCCCCTCGTAGCGGCTGGTGAGCACCAGCGCGTCCATCTTGTTCATGACAACGTAGGGGTTCCTCATGGTGCCAAGGAAAGTGACCCGAAGGTCTATTCCAAGATCCCTGGCCTGGTTGTGCAGAGCCTCGCGGTCCGGGCCGTCGCCTATAAGGTAGAGGTGCAGGTCCGGCCTTGCGTGCGCGGCTTTTGCAAATATATCGAGGAGGATGTCTATGCCCTTCTGATGGCAGAGCCTGCCCACGGCGCAGACGTTGTAACGGCTCTGGTCCACGTGCAGGGGGTGCTCCTCGTCGGCCTTTTTGAATATTTCTTCCGTATCTATGTAGTTGGGTATGGTCCAGATCGGGGCGTTGGTGCCGGAGCACTCGCGGAAGCTCTCCACGATGCGGGTCGAGACCGCCGCGAACTCGTCGTAGTACCTGAACTTGCTCCTGAAGAAGTGCCACAGGACTCTGTAGCGCGGCTCTTCGGCCAGCTTGACCCGCACGTCATTGTGCACGAACATCACGCGGCGCTTCGCGTTGCAGCACACCGCCATGAGGGCGCAGTCGTTCTGGTAGCTGTTGAAATCCACGGCCACGTCGTACTCCTCCTCCGGAGCAAAAGGCTTTGCAAAGCGCCTTAAGATCGAGAAATACACGAACCTGTACCAGTAAGGCCTGGGCTCGCACTTGATGTACCGAAGGCCTTCGCGCTGCGGAAGTTCGAAGAAGCTCCTCTCCGAAGTGTAGTATACGTCCGCGCTGCAGCGCGTAAGATCGAGATTTTTCAGTATGTTTATAAGCGACCTCTGCATGCCGCCTACGCCGAAATCCGTGGTGAAGAACGCTATGCGGACCGGGCCCTCGCTTAAGGCAGGCTCAGGGCTTCCCATCATCTCCAGCAGCAGCCTTCCGTTTTCGGCTTCCCTTTCCTTAAGGGCTGCCGCAGCTGAAAGGATCTCTGCCCTGTCCTTTGTGCGCGCATCCCCGATAAGTTCGAAGAGCTTTTCCTCCGTAAGCTCCGCCAGATCCACGCAGCTTCCGCAGCCCAGGTCCTTCATAAAGCCCGAGACCTTGGGGTCGTACGACAGCGCGACCGCAGGAGTGCCAGCCAGAGCCGCGAATACCAGACTGTGCAGGCGCACGGAAACAAGAGCCTCGGCCTTCTGCAGGAGAGTTATGACAGGGCCTGCGCCAAAGCTTCCGGATATTATGCGGTACGGGGTCTTAAGCGTGCTGCAGATGCGCTCCGCCAGAGCCTTGTCCTTATCGCAGAACGCCAGGAATACGCTCTTAAGGCCGCATTCTTCAAAGCAGCGCGCCGCGGCGGAAGCTATGCACTCTTCCTTGCCAAAAAGCTGCGGGCAGTCCTTGACTGCAAACGCCAGGAACCTGTCGTCTTCGGATATCCCGAAAGCATCCATTGCCCTTGCGGCGTCCTTGCTGCTGCAGGCGGAAAGCGCCAGCGCAGGATCCGCCGTGACCGCGATGGTGCGCGCCTCTGGGCTGTCCGCATCCGTACCCTGCACGCCAAGATCCTTCAGGCTTGCCAGCGCATCGGAATCCCGGAGCGTTATGCAGTCTGCACATGAAGAAACAATGCTCGCCGTTAGTTTTTTACATAATTTGCCTTTAACAGGACCTATCCCGCATCCGTACATGAGCACCTTGCAGCCCATGGCTTTTGCGAGTCTGATAATTAACAGATAGTAAAGAAGGCTGCGTGTGCTGGTGCTGTTCTGGAGCAGGCTTCCGCCGCCGCTGATCAGCAGATTGCAGCTTTTAAGAGTCTTTATGATGCGGGGGAAGTCGAAGGACCGTAAAGCGCGCAGTTTGAAGCGTTCGGAAGTCTGCGCGGGGTCCCTGGAGAGGACGGTTACCGGCATGCTGCCGTCCGCTTCCTTTACGCGTGCAAGTATAGCTTCAAGTATGGCTTCGTCCCCCGGATTGCCCAGGCCGTAAGCCCCGCTTATAAGCACACCTTTTCTGGTCTTGATATTGGATCCAGTCATATTTCCACCCGAGATCGATACTGTATAACAATTTATTTTATCACGTTTGAACAGCACTTATCAATGGGAAATTTTGCCGTTTTAACATTTTACAAAAATGGTAAATATTCCTTGACGCTCCTGTATTAAGGAATTAGTATAGCGTTGAAAAGAGGCTTGCCCGAGCGTGGGCCCGAAAACAGGAGGTTTTTTATGAGTAAGGTATTGTACAAGCTGACTGGATCAAAGACTGTGGTATGCGAAGACGCCGTAGTGCAGAGCTATGGAATAAGCTGTTTCGAGAACGGAAAGAAAACTCTGAGCTTTCCGGACATTCTGCCCGACAGAGAAAAAGTCTCCCATCTGGTACATCTGTGCAATTCGCTTCATGTGGCGCCCTGCCAGCTGGAGGATATCATCGAGGACTTTCTGCCATGAAGCAGCTCCGCCGGCCGTTTTGGCAGCTCCGGCAACGGCGCTGCGCAAGACACACTAATAGTTGGTAATAAACACTGGATATCATCAATATCAATAATGATACGGATAAAACGCGCGGTCCTTTGTGCACATTGCCGAAAGCGCTGAAAAAAAATATTTTCGAATTATGCGATCGCATACAAAAGGACCCCTGCCGGTCGGCAAGAGTCCTTGCAATAGTTCGTAAAACGTCCTTGTGCCTTCTAGCGGTCTTCCCTGAAGTACGCGGTACCCAGAGCCGCGGGGGGCTGGTCCTCCCTGCGCTGGCGTATGGACACCATTATCAGCACCAGAGCCGTGACGATGTACGGCACCACCTTATAGATCTGCGTGGGTATGAACGGAATAGGCAGCCTCAGGTAGAGTATCAGCAGTGCGCCGAAGAGCACCGAGCCCCAGAGGCTGTTGATCGGCTTCCACAAGCAGAATATTACCAGAGCAACGGCTATCCAGCCCTCGCCGGAAAGGCCCGTGTGGTTCCAGACCGTGCCCGCTATAGTCATGGTGTAGACCATGCCGCCGACTGCGGAGATTCCGCCGCCCAGCACCGTAGCCACATAGCGGTACCTGGTGACGCTGATGCCTGCCGCGTCTGCTGTCGCCGGGGACTCGCCCACAGCCCTTAAGTACAGGCCCTTGCGGGTCTTATTGAGGAAGCGGTGCATGACAAGTATCATTATCACGCCAAGGTATACGAATATGTTGTAGCTGAACAGCAGCTTGCCAAGGTACGGGATGTCCTGCAGGAACTGCGGGAACGGCGAGCCGGAGAAGGCCAGCTTAAGTGAATTGCTGATGGAGACATTTCCGCCTACGCGTATACGCATCAGCTCGCCTACGAACTGCCCCAGGCCCGTGCCGAATATGGTCAGAGCCAGGCCTGTAACGTTCTGGTTTGCCCTCAGCGTTATCGTAAGGAAGCTGAAGATCAGCGAGCCTGCCATGCCTGCCGCAAACGCGCAGACCAGAGCGATGATGACTGCCACGAATCCGCTGGCGCTGTCGCCTGCCGCGTTGCCGTAGGTGAAAGCGCCGAGAAGGCCGAAGGCTCCGCCCATGAACATCAGGCCTTCTACGCCCAGGTTCATGTTGCCGGATTTCTGTGTGAGGATCTCTCCGGAAGTGCCGTACATGAGCGGTGCTCCGTTGAGCACTGCGGCGCTTATAAGCGCTACGATGAAATCAAGTATGCCCATCTATGCCGCCTCCTTTTCGTGATGTCCTCTGAAGTGTATCTTGTAGTTGATGAAGAACTCGCAGCCCAGCATGCACAGCAGGATTATACCGGTGATTATATCGGTTATAGATGCAGGTATGCCCATGGATGTCTGCAGGGTGCTTGAGCCCTTGGTAAGAATGCCTAAAAGCAGCGCTATGATAACCATCGCGAACGGGTTGAGCTGAGCCAGCCAGCAGACCGTGATGCCTGTAAAGCCCGCGCCTCCGGCCACGTTGGAGTACAGCGTGCCGTGGGTGCCGCTTGCCACCATGAATCCCACAAGTCCGCAGATCGCGCCGGAAAGGATAGCCGTACGCATTATTATCCTTCCGACGTTCATGCCCGCGTAGCGTGCCGTGTTCTCGGACTCGCCCAGGACCTGTATCTCGTAGCCGTGCTTGGTGTAGCGCATATAGACGAACATCACGACAGTAAGTATAAGCACTATTATCCATCCGCAGTGCACGCCTAAGACCTTGGGAAGCACAGCCTTGGATACGAATACCGGCATGATCTGGCTGCCGGGCTTGCCCTCCCAGGGGCCGCCTATGAGCCAGGCCGCTATGCCTATTGCTATATAGTTCATCATGAGCGTGAACAGAGTCTCATTGGTGCCCCAGCGCGATTTGAACAGCGCCGGAATAAGCGACCAGAACGCGCCCAGAACCATGCTGCCAAGGCCCATCAGGATCAGCAGCGGAAGGCTCGGAAGACCCTTGAAGTTTACAGCAAAGAACGCCGCTGCTATGGCGCCCATGGTTATCTGGCCTTCGGCGCCTATGTTCCAGTAGCGCATCTTAAAGCACGGGGCCAGCGCCAGCGCCGTACCAAGAAGAGGTACCGCGTTTCTTACCACCTGGCGTATTCCGGAAGCCCTTCCCAGGGCTGCGCGGACTATCTCGCCGTAGGCTGCCACCGGATTTGCTCCGGACACCGCGAATATGAGCATTCCCAGTATCAGCGCGAATATGAACGCGCCTATCCTTATGCTCCACACCGCGGCTTTCGGCATGTCCTCGCGCTTTGAAAGGCGTATCAGAGGTGTCTTATCATGCATTTTCCTGCGCCTCCTTTCCGCCGACCGAAGTCATCAGCATTCCTACCTGCTCCTTTTCCGCGGTCCTGGCATCCACTATTCCGGACACCTTGCCGCCGCAGAGCACCAGTATGCGGTCGCAGAGCTCCAGGAGCACGTCCAGATCCTCTCCTACGAAGATCACCGCCACGCCCTTTTCCTTCTGCTGGCACATGAGGTTGTATATGGTGTACGAAGTGTTTATATCGAGCCCTCTTACAGCGTAGGCCGTCATCAGAACGGACGGCGCCGAGGCTATCTCGCGGCCCACGAGCACCTTCTGCACGTTGCCGCCGGAGAGCTTTCTTACCGGGTAGTAGATGCCCGGAGTCACCACTTCTAGGTCGTTCTTTACGTCTGTAGCGAGCTTTTCGGGGGGCTTTCTGTTGACGAATATGCCCTTGCTCTTGTTCCAGGAACGCAGCAGCATGTTGCCTGTCATGCCCATGCCGCCCACAAGGCCCATGCCGAGCCTGTCTTCCGGAACGAAGGCCATCGACACTCCCGCGTCCCTTATCTCCATAGGGGTCTTTCCGACGAGCTCCTGCGGAGACTTTCCTTCCGGACTGTAGATTATGGAGCCTTCTTCTATGCGGCGCAGGCCCGCTATGGATTCCAGCAGTTCCTTCTGGCCGCTTCCGGCTATGCCTGCCACGCCCAGTATCTCGCCGCCGTACGCGATAAATCCGACATCGTCGAGCTTTTTTACGCCCTCTCCGTCTCGGACCGTAAGGCCTGCTATGGTAAGGCGGGGCTTCGGGTCTACGGGCATCTTGCGGTCTATGTTCAGCTCCACCTTGCGGCCTACCATAAGCTCGGTAAGCTCTGCGGGCGAAGTTTCCGAGGTGCGCACTGTCTTAACGTGCTTTCCTTTTCTTAGGACCGCCACCACGTCGGAGACTTCCATTACTTCGTTCAGCTTGTGAGTGATGATGATTATCACCTTGCCGTCGTCCTTCATGGCCTTCATGACGCGGAACAGCTTTTCTATCTCCTGCGGCGTAAGCACTGCCGTGGGCTCGTCCAGTATCAGTATGTCGGCTCCGCGGTAGAGCACCTTGATTATCTCAACGGTCTGCTTTTCCGACACGGACATATCGTAGATCTTCTTGTCCGGGTCTATGTCGAAACCGTATTTTTCACTTATCTGGCGCACCTTCGCGGACGCTGCCTTAAGATCGAGCCTGCCGGACTCGTCGAGCCCCAGGACTATGTTTTCCGCAGCGGTAAACACATCTACCAGCTTGAAGTGCTGGTGTATCATTCCTATATGGCAGTCGAAGGCTACCTTGGGCGAGGTTATTGCTACTTCTTTTCCGTCCACGAAGATCTGGCCTTCGTCCGGGGCGTAGATGCCTGCCAGCATGTTCATGAGCGTAGTCTTGCCCGAGCCGTTCTCGCCCAGAAGCGCCATGATGACGCCCCTGTCTACGTAAAGGTCTATGCTGTCGTTAGCCACGTTGTGGCCGAAACGCTTCGTTATACCCTTCAACTCTACAGCATGAACATTTTCCATTATGTTCTCCTGTTTGAATAATTAGTAAATTCTTCCAAAATACAGCGAAAGGGGGCGGCGCTTGCAGCTGTCCCCTTTCGGTATGATCGCATGCTCCCAAATAATCAGCCGGGAACATAAGCTTCTGTGTAAGTATTAGTATGCCTCGTTGAGGAGCTTGATGCCGTCGATCCTCAGAGCGAAGTACGGTGCGGACTGGAACCAGGATTCGTGGAATGCTCCGTCGAATACCGCTTCTTCCTTGTCTGCTGTAAAGTCGCCGTCGGTGTCGATAGCGAACGCGTGGTCTACGACCTTGCCGTCAACGGTGAATGTGGAGGTGTCGAATACCTGCAGGGTGCCGGCCTTGATGGCGTCCTCAGCCTTCTTGATGGCCTCGGCGGTATCCTTTGCAGCTACCTTTTCGTTGAGCTCGGTGAGCACTACGTCGCCGTCCTTGATGCCGTGCTTAACATAGTCCTGATCCTGCTTCTCGCCCTTGATCTGAGTCTTGATGACCTTCACGAAGAAGTTGGTCCAGTCTATCCTGGAGGAGATGATGGATGCTTCGGCAGCTACATCGGACATGCTGATGTTGTAGCCGACGTGGAAGACCTTGTTCTCCTGAGCTGTGGTAGCCGGAGTGGTGGAGTCGGAGTGCTGGGAGATCAGTACGGCGCCGTTATCGATGAGGTCCTTTGCGGTTGCGGCTTCCATTGTCGGGTCGCCCCAGGAGCCGATGAACTTAACGATCATCGTGGCGTCCGGGCATACGCTGCGGGCACCGAGGAAGAATGCTGTGTAGCCGGAGACTACTTCCGCGAATGTGTACGCGCCTACGTAGCCGATGACAGCCTTGTCCTTGGTGATCTTGCCTTCCGCTATCATCTCGTTGAGCTTGCAGCCTGCGGCTACGCCTGCCAGGTAGCGGCCTTCATAGATGCTGGGGAAAGCGTTGATGGTGTTGGGAAGATCGTCCTTCCAGGAACCCTCGTTGGTGAGCCCTGCGAATACGGTGTTGGGATAATCCTTTGCGATCTGGAGCATCGCGGGTTCCTGTCCGTAGGAGTTGAGGAACACTGCTATGCACTTCTTGTCGCCGGCGAGCTCTTCGCAGTCGTCCTTGACCGGATCGCCTTCAGGATGATGATAAGTGTAGATCCAGTTGATGTTGATGCCTTCCTTGGCGAGCTGTGCCTTAGCGGCGTCGGCTGCCATGTAGAAGTTCCTGTCGTAAGCTGCGTTCTCATCTCCGATGCAGACCATGCCTACGTTGTAGGTTGTGGGTTCGGGTGTGGTGTTGTTTGCCGGTGTGGTGTTGTTTGCCGGTGTAGTGTTGTTTGCCGGCGTGTTGTTGGCCGGGGTGCTTCCGCATGCCGCAAGGCCAAATACCATAACGAGCACGAGGATGATTGCCAGAGCTTTCTTCATAACTTGCTTTCTCCTTTTGCTAAAGTGTTTTATCGAATTCTATCTTGCCGTCCTCAAGGGACGCAATTACCGCTAGCGATTCTACGCGGAGCCCAAGTTTTCTGAGCTTTTCGGCTCCGCCCTGGTACTTCTTTTCTATGACGGCTCCAAGCCCTACGCACTTCGCGCCTGCCTGGCGGCAGATCTCGGCAAGGCCTGAAGCGGCCTCCCCGTGAGCCAGGAAATCGTCTATAAGAAGCACAACATCGTCCGGACCCAGGTAGCGGGTAGAAACTATTACGTTGCTTACGGTGCCCTTCGTAAAGGACTTTACCGGGGCGCTGTACATGCCGTCCACCATGGTGCTAGGCGTGGTCTTTTTGGCGAACACCAGAGGAAGGTCCCCCATGGCGCGCGCTGCCGCGTATGCGATGGGTATGCCGGAGGTTTCTATGGTGAGTATCTTGTTGACCCCAAGACCTTCGAAGAGCCTGGCGAATTCCTGTCCCATGGCGTCTACAAGGGCCACGTCTATCTGGTGGTTTAAGAACGAGTCCACCTTAAGGATATCCTTGCCAAGGCACCTTCCGTCTTTAAGTATCCTGTCCTCAAGAAGCTTCATAGTTCCTCCGAAAATACATGACCATTATATAACTCACATCCCCCGAGATAAAGCCGTAAACATGCTGATTATGCTATTATATGGGCTAGAAAGCAAAGAACGTTCGGGAATAGCCGAACGTTCCGAATAAAAAGCTACCACATTATCGGGCTCTTGCCCATGGACGTAAGGATGGCGTTGGTCTTCGAAAAATGCCTGCAGCCGAACCATCCGCTGTATGCGGAAAGCGGGCTCGGATGCGCGGCTTCCAGGATGCGGTGCTGCGGGTTTGTGATGAGCGCCTTCTTCTTTCTGGCGTAGCCTCCCCAGAGCAGGAACACCACAGGGTCTTCCCTTTCGTTCAGCAGTTCTATGACGTGGTCCGTAAAGATCTCCCAGCCCTTGCCGGCGTGCGAGCCTGCCTGCCCCTGGCGCACGGTGAGGACCGCGTTGAGGAGCATCACTCCCTGCTGAGCCCAGTCGGTAAGGCAGCCGCTGGTGCGGGAGACGCCGAGGTCGTCCCAGAGCTCTTTATATATGTTTTTTAGCGACGGCGGCAGCGGGGTGCCGTCCTGTACGGAAAAGCAGAGCCCGTGCGCCTGCCCGGGCTCGTGGTATGGGTCCTGCCCTATTATTACTGCTTTTACGTCCTCGTAGGCGGTGTACTTCAGGGCGTTGAATATGTCGTACATGCCCGGATAGATGACCCGCGAGGAGTACTCTGACTTAAGGAACTGCCGAAGCTGCAGATAGTAGTCCTTTTTGAACTCGTCCGCAAGAAGCGCGTCCCAGGAGTTTCCCAGTTTCACCATGCTTTTATTCCTGCCCGCCGGAAGCTATTTGTCTTCCCAGAGGGTCTGTTCTATGTTCCTGATGCCCTTGTGGAGCACTTCGCCCACATCGGGAACGCCTTCAACTACGCTTTTTGCCGCATCGCTGTGCGACTGGACGTCCTCGAGCACCTTTTCGTTGACGTTGTCTTCTACGGCGTCGGAGAATGCCTGAACGTAGTCATCCATCTTGTCCGCCGCTTTTTCAGCGACTTCCGAGACTTCTTCGGCTGCCTGCTGCACGGCCGCTTCCGCCTGCTCGAACTCATTCTGGATGTTCCTGATGCCTTTGTGGGCAACCGCTTCGGCATCTTCTGCCGTCATGTCGATCCTCTCGACGGCCTGCTCCGCAGCGTCCGCAAGCGCCTGCTCAGATACAGGCCTGTCATCGGTCTTGTTAGTGTCGTAGAAGACCTTTTCAGGCTCCGCGGCAGGCTCTTCTGCAGGTACAGGCTCTGCCTCAGGCGCTTCTTCCTTCTCTTCGTCCTCGGCCCCGGGGGCTTCCTCGCCGAAGATAAAGCGCTTTATGTCTTCCATTACGGTCTCTTTTCCGTATTCGTTCAGGATCTCGTGGCGCATGTCCTCGTAGAGCAGGAGGGAAACGTCCTCGCAGCCGGCCTCCTGGAGCCTTTCAGCGACCTCGGCAGGCCCCTGCCCGTACGCGCCTACAGGATCTTCAGCGCCGGAAACTATCAGCATCGGCAGTGCCTTGGGCACCAGCGCGTACCAGTTGTCGGAGCTCACGTAGCCTATGACGTTGAACAGATCTCCGTAACCTGCGATAGTAAATGTGAAGCCGCAGGCCGGGTCGTCTATGTACTTATCAACGATCGCGTCGTCCCTGGTGAGCCAGTCGTACTCGGTGCGCTGCGGGGCGATGTGCTTGTTGTAGGATCCGAAGGCGGCGCCTGTGACGAGCTTGCTTATGTGCCTGCTGCCCTTGAATCTTCTGATGAATTTGACGAGGAACTTAGCCACGCCGAGCACCGGATTTGTACCTGCGGTGCCCATGATGATAGCGCCGTCTACTCCGGTACCGTACATAGCCAGCCATGCCCTTGTGATGAAGGAGCCCATGGAATGGCCGAGTATGAAGTACGGGGTGTCCATGTACTTGACTGTTATGATCTGGTGCAGCTGCTCCACGTCGTGGACCATGTTCTTCCAGCCGTTATCCTCTCCCATGTAGCCCCAGTCTTTAGGTGCGGCGCTCTTGCCGTGGCCTATGTGGTCCTCTCCGCAGACCAGGACGCCGAAACCGTTGAGGTACTCGGCAAATGCCGCATAGCGCTCCATGTGCTCCGCCATGCCGTGCACTATCTGAAGGATGGCCTTTGGTTCCCCTTCCGGCTCCCAGACATAATAATGGATGTTGCTTTTTCCGTCCTTGCTAAGGAATGTTTTTTCAGTCATGGCTCCGGGACCTCCTGTCCGTTTATCCTACTTGATCTTTAATATCTTTTTCAGGTATTGCCCTGTATATGACTGTTCTATGGCCGCGACCTCTTCGGGCGTGCCCTGCGCTATAATGGTGCCGCCGCGCTCGCCGCCCTCCGGACCGAGGTCTATTATGTGGTCGGCGCACTTTATTACGTCCAGGTTGTGCTCTATGACAAGCACCGAATTGCCGGCGTCCACCAGCTTTTGCAGCACGTCCACGAGCTTGTCCACGTCCGCGAAGTGCAGGCCTGTGGTGGGCTCGTCCAGTATGTACAGCGTCTTTCCGGTGCTGCGCTTTGAAAGCTCCGTGGCCAGCTTGATGCGCTGAGCCTCGCCGCCCGACAGCTGGGTGCTGGGCTGCCCGAGCTTTATGTAGCCCAGGCCGACCTGGTGCAGGGTGCGTATGTAGCGGTCTATCTGCGGGATGTTGCTGAAGAAATCCAGCGCCTCGTCCACGCTCATGTCCAGCACGTCGTAGATGTTTTTGCCCTTGTACTTTACCTCCAGAGTCTCCCTGTTGTAGCGGCGCCCGTGGCACACTTCGCAGGGGATGTAGACGTCCGGAAGGAAGTTCATCTCTATTTTTATTATACCATCTCCGGAGCAGGCTTCGCAACGGCCGCCTTTGACATTGAAGCTGAATCTTCCCTGGTCAAATCCGCGCATCTTGGCATCGTTGGTCTGTGCGAAGAGCTGGCGTATGTTGGTGAAGACCCCGGTGTAGGTGGCCGGGTTGCTGCGCGGAGTGCGCCCTATGGGGCTCTGGTCTATGTTTATGACCTTGTCTATGTTCTGTATGCCTTCTATGCCGCGGTGTTTTCCCGGGCGCTCCTTGGCGCGGTACATCTCCTGGGCCAGGGCTTTATAGAGTATGTCGTTTACTAGGCTGCTCTTGCCTGAGCCGGAAACGCCTGTGATGCATACGAATTCCCCGAGGGGGATCTTTACGTCTATATCTTTGAGGTTGTTCTCCTGTGCGCCTTTTATGGTGAGGAAGAGCCCGTTGCCGCTGCGGCGTATCTCAGGAAGGGCTATCTTTTTTTTGCCGGACAGATACTGGCCGGTGATGGACTGCGGGCAGGCCTTTATATCCTCCAGGCTGCCCTGGGCCACCAGGTATCCTCCCTGTATTCCCGCGCCGGGGCCTATGTCTATGATCTGGTCAGCGGCTTCCATGGTCTCCTGGTCGTGCTCCACTACGAGCACGGTGTTGCCAATGTCCGCGAGGCTGCGCAGCGCCGAAAGCAGCTTGGCGTTGTCCTTCTGGTGCAGGCCTATAGATGGCTCGTCCAGTATGTACATGACGCCTACGAGGCTGGAGCCGATCTGGGTGGCGAGCCTTATGCGCTGGCTCTCGCCGCCGGAAAGCGTTGCAGAGGCGCGTGCCATGGTAAGGTAGTCCAGACCGACCTCGCTGAGGAAACCCAGACGGGCCTTTATCTCCTTTAAGATGAGGCGCGCTATGGACATGTCCTTTGCGGACAGAGTCTTTTCCAGGTGCTCCGTGAACGCGAGCGCGTCGCGCACAGCAAGCTCCGTGTATTCTATGATGTTCTTTCCGCCTACAGTTACGGCCAGGATCTCGTCGCGCAGGCGCTTTCCGTGGCACTTTTCGCAGGTGTCGATGGTCATGTAGGCCTCGAGCTTGTCCTTTATGAGTTCGGAATTCGTGTATGCATGGCGGCGCATCAGGTTGGGTATGACGCCCTCGAAGCTGTCGCGGCGGTGGCTGATACTGCCGTCCCTGCGAACGTAGCCATACTCCAGGCGGCGTCCGTCGGTGCCGTATAAAAGCTCGTGCTTCAGCTTGGGCGAAAGATCCTTGTACGGCATGTCCATGCTCTGCCCGTGGTAGGCCACGAGAGCCTCGATGAGCTGTTTATAAAAGCCCGAGTACTCCATGCTGGCGAAGGCCTTGGTGAGCGCCCCCTGGTTGAGCGAAAGGTTCTGGTCGTCTATTATGAGCTCCGGATCCATGCGCTCTATAAAGCCCAGGCCGTTGCATATGGGGCAGGCTCCGAACGGCGAGTTGAACGAAAAGCTCCTCGGCTCAAGTTCGCCTATGCTGACGCCGTGCTCCGGGCAGGCCAGGTTGGTTGAAAACAGCAGCTCTTCTGAAGCCTCGCCGCGCTGCACTATGGCGCCTACAAGGCCGCCTTCGCTGTGCTTTAGGGCCAGCTCCACGCTCTCTGAGATACGCCCTTCCGCGCCGGGCTTTACGACTATGCGGTCCACGACTATGTCTATGCTGTGCTTGAAGGTCTTGGAGAGGCTGATCTCGTCCTCGCCGAGGGTCTTTATCTCGCCGTCCACGCGCACGCGCACGAAGCCCTCGCGCTGTATTCGCTCAAGGACCTTCTCGTGCATGCCCTTCTTCTGGCGCACCACCGGGGCCAGCAGGGTGATCCTCGCGCCTTCGCCTTTATCCATGATGAGGTTTGCTATCTGATCCACGCTCTGGCTGCTGATCTCACGGCCGCAGACCGGGCAGTGCGGCACTCCTATGCGCGCGTAAAGAAGACGCAGATAATCGTAGATCTCCGTTACTGTGCCTACTGTGGAACGCGGGTTTTTGGATGTTGTCTTCTGGTCTATGGAGATTGCCGGGGAGAGGCCGTCTATGGAGTCCACGTCGGGCTTGTCCACCTGGCCCAGGAACTGCCTGGCGTAGGCGGAGAGGCTCTCCACGTAGCGGCGCTGGCCTTCGGCGTATATGGTATCGAAAGCCAGGGAGCTCTTGCCCGAGCCGGAAAGCCCGGTGATGACGACCATCTTGTCCCTTGGTATCGTAAGGTCTATGTTTTTGAGGTTATGGGCTCTGGCGCCTTTGATAACTAAGTCTTTCTGCATTACGTCTGCTACCTTAATGATTGCGCCGCCTTAATACTTCTGCGGCTTTGAGTATGCCGGTCTGAGTCTTGGCGTCGGTTATCTGGCCGGCCATTACGGCTTCGACGAGCTCTTCCAGGGGAACTTCGATAACATCCAGGAACTCGTCCTCGTCCAGGTCCTGGTCGCCCTTGTGGAGTCCTTCGGCCATGTACATGCTTATGTTCTCGTCGCTGAAAGCCGGGGCGGTAAGATAGGTGCCCAGGTCTGTCCAGCGGTCTGCGGTGTAGCCGGTCTCCTCCCTAAGCTCCCTCTTGGCGGCCTGAAGGCGGTCCTCGCCTTTATAGTCCAGCTTTCCGGCAGGTATCTCTATCATGGTGCGGCCAACGGCGTAGCGGTACTGGCGCTCCACAACGACCTTGCCGTCATCGGTCACCGGCACCACGCAGGCAGCGCCCAGGTGCCTTAAGTACTCCCTTGTTGCGGTGTTGCCGTTCGGAAGGCTGACCTTGTCCTTGAAAGCGTGCAGGATGACGCCGTCGTACAGATTCTCGGAGGAGATCTGCGCTTCGGTAAGATCCCTGCCGTCCTTCAGTTTCATATCGTCGTATATTTCCATCTAAAGCTTTGACCTCACTTCCAGCAGCCTGTCGCGGAGCACCGCAGCCCTTTCGAACAGCAGGTCCTTTGCGGCGTCGCGCATCTCCTTTTCCAGCTTGGCGGCGTAGTCCGCAAGTTCTTTTCTGGTGAGCTCCAGCAGGCTCTTTCCTTCGTACTCGTCCACGTCGGCCTCCACCCTGGTGGTGACCTCTATTATGCTGCGGACGGCCTTTTTTATGGTTTCCGGTGTTATGCCGTGTTCTTTGTTGTAAGCTTCCTGTATCTTGCGGCGGCGCGCGGTCTCGTCTATGGTGGCCTGCATGGCCGGGCTGATGTGGTCAGCGTACATTATGACGCGCCCTTCGGCGTTCCTGGAAGCCCTTCCGACCGTCTGTATCAGCGAAGTTTCCGTTCGCAGGAAGCCTTCCTTGTCCGCGTCCAGTATGGCTACCAGTGCGACCTCAGGAAGATCCAGCCCCTCGCGAAGGAGGTTTATCCCCACCAGCACGTCGAACAATCCAAGGCGCAGGTCCCGCAGGATCTCGTTGCGCTCCAGTGTGTCCACGTCCGAATGCATGTAGCGCACCTTAAGGCCCGCGTTTTTGAGGTAATCCGTGAGGCTCTCGGCCATCTTCTTGGTGAGCGTGGTGACCAGCACGCGGTGCTGCTTTTCGACCTCTTTGTGGATCTCCCCTATCAGGTGGTCTATCTGGCCTTCCGTGGGTACTATGGTGATGGGCGGGTCCAGAAGGCCGGTTGGCCTTATTACCTGCTCGGCGCTGATGCCACCGGACTTTTCCCTCTCATAGGCTGCCGGAGTGGCGCTGACGTAGATTATCTGGTTGACCTTGCCCTCGAACTCGTCGAAGCGAAGCGGCCTGTTGTCTATAGCGCTGGGCAGGCGGAAGCCGTACTCCACGAGGCTTTCTTTGCGGGCCCTGTCGCCGTTGGCCATGGCGCGAAGCTGCGGCAGCATGGCGTGGGATTCGTCTATTATTATCAGGAAATCCTTGGGGAAGAAATCCATAAGAGTGTATGGCATTGCCCCGGGAGGATTGCCTACCAGGTGCCTGGAATAGTTTTCTATGCCCTTGCAGCTTCCGATCTCGCGCAGCATCTCCAGGTCGTATCTGGTGCGCTGCTCCAGGCGCTGTGCCTCCAGAAGTCTGCCGCGGTCCTTGAACCACGTAAGGCGGTCCTCGAGCTCTTCTTCTATACTTACGAGGGCGCGCTCCATCTTTTCGCGGCTGGTGACATAGTGGCTTGCCGGGAATATCGCCACGTGGCTGCGGGTGGCGGTTATCTCACCGGTTAGCTGGTTGAGTTCCTTGATGGATTCTATCTCGTCACCGAAGAGCTCCACGCGCACGGCGTTTTCTGAGCCTGCCGGGATGATGTCTATTATATCGCCGCGGACGCGGAAGGTGCCGCGCTCGAAGCCCAGGTCGTTTCTGGTGTACTGGATGTCCACGAGCTCGCGCAGTATATCCATGCGGCTTTTTTGCATGCCGGGCCGCAGAGATATCATCTGGCTCTTGTACTCGTCCGGGCTGCCCAGACCGTAGATGCACGACACCGAAGCGACGATTATGACATCGCGCCTTTCCGCAAGGGCGGAGGTGGCCGAATAGCGGAGGCGGTCTATCTCCTCGTTGATATCGGAGTCCTTTTCTATATAGGTATCCGTGGAGGGCACGTAGGCTTCAGGCTGGTAGTAATCGTAGTAGGAAATAAAATACTCCACGGCGTTTTCCGGGAAGAATTCCTTGAATTCCCCGCACAGCTGCGCCGCGAGAGTCTTGTTGTGCGATATGATGAGCGTGGGCTTTTGTACCTGCGCTATGACGTTGGCCATGGTGAAGGTCTTGCCTGAACCCGTGACGCCGAGCAGCGTCTGGTGCTTTTTGCCCGCTTTAATACCTGCCACAAGCTTTTCAACGGCCTGCGGCTGGTCTCCGGTGAGTCCGAACGGCGCGACGAGCTTGAACTGCCCGTCCCCGGGCGCGCCTCCCCATGCGTTCACGACAGCACCTCGTAGAGGCTTGACGCGTCGTCCTTGCCTACATGGTCCGGGGTGGACAGCACGCGGACCTTCATCTCGGACTTTCCGAACGCTATTGTTATTTCGTCGCCGGGCTTGATGTCCTTGCCGGGTTTGGCTTCCTTGCCGTTGACGAATATGCGCGCGTCCTCGCACGCGTCGTGAGCCACGCTGCGCCTTTTGATAAGGCGCGAAACTTTAAGATATTTGTCTACTCTCATAATGCATATATTATATCATTTATACTTTATAATATCAATCAGGCGCGCACAAATGTTCGCACTATTTTTGTGTAACCTTCAGGACTTTTTCCCGTCCGTAATGGTATAATAGACCCGCGAACATGCAGCGACGCATGGTTTTGCCGATGGAGAACAACAATGAAAAAAGCAACAAAGAATCTTATA
>JAFRXM010000001.1 GCA_017443515.1 Bacillota bacterium
CACCTACGACTTCCCCGGCGACGATACTCCTATCATCGTTGGGTCCGCTCTGGCTGCTCTTGAGGCTCCCGAGGATATCAATGATCCCGCTTACAAGCCGATCCTCGACCTCGTAGAGATGGAAGTTCGTGAACTCCTCAGCTTCTACGATTTCCCGGGAGACGACCTTCCGATCATCAGAGGTTCCGCTCTTATGGCACTTCAGGATCCGAACGGTCCCTGGGGTGACAAGATCATGGAGCTTATGGATGCTGTTGATGAGTACATCCCGCAGCCCGAGCGTCCGACCGACAAGCCGTTCCTGATGCCTGTTGAGGACGTATTCTCCATCACCGGACGTGGTACAGTTGCTACCGGCCGTGTTGAGAGAGGCGTTGTAAAGGTCGGCGATACCGTTGAGATCGTAGGACTTACCGAAGAGAAGAGAAGCGTAGTAGTTACCGGCGTTGAGATGTTCCGCAAGCTGCTCGATCAGGGCGAAGCCGGAGACAACATCGGCGTTCTGCTCCGCGGCGTTCAGAGAAACGAGATCGAAAGAGGTCAGGTTCTCGCTAAGCCGGGCAGCATTCACCCGCACACCAAGTTCAGCGGTCAGGTCTACGTTCTGAAGCAGTCCGAAGGCGGACGCCACACTCCGTTCTTCAACGGCTACAGACCGCAGTTCTACATCAGAACAACTGACGTTACCGGTACCATCTCCCTGCCCGCAGGCACCGAGATGTGCATGCCTGGCGACCACGTAACCATGGACATCGAGCTCATCACTCCTGTTGCTATCGAGCAGGGAATGAGGTTCGCTATTCGTGAAGGCGGCCGTACAGTTGCTTCCGGTGTTGTTTCCGCTATCAACGAGTAATCAACTCCACAAACACTTTAAGGGTCAGGTCAAACCTGACCCTTTTTTTCTGCCGGGAATTATTGTATAATTACAGTTACAGCATTAGTAAATGGCAGAACATACCGGAGGAAGAGTTTTGAGAATCATACTGGACGCAATGGGAGGCGACAACGCTCCGCTGGCTATCGTAAAAGGCGCGCTTGAGGCGGCGCCCGAGATAGGCGACAACAAGATCGCGCTGGTAGGGCCCAAGGAAAAGCTCTACGAGATCCTCTGCGAGCAGAGCCCGGAGGGGCTTCCTCACAACATGATGATATTCGGGGCCAACGACGTCATCACCAACAACGACCACCCCGTAAAAGCAATAAAGAGCAAGCCGGAATCCACCATAGTCACCGGCCTTACCATACTCAAAGACGAGCTCGGGGACGTCTTCGTTTCCGCAGGAAACACCGGAGCGCTTCTGGTCGGCGGCCTTATGATATGCGGCAGGATCAAGGGCGTTGAAAGGCCTGCGATCTGCTCTATCTACCCGATAATCGGCGGAAAAGCCTCGCTTCTTGTGGATGCCGGCGCCAACGCGGAGTGCAAGCCCAGGAACCTCTACGAGTTCGCGATCATGGGCAGCGTGTACATGGAAAAGGTCCTCGGCCGCGAAAACCCGAAGGTAGGGCTCCTTAACATAGGCGCCGAGGCTGAAAAAGGAACTTCCATCACCAAGAAGGCCTACGAGCTGCTGTCCGAAAGCGATCTTAACTTTATCGGAAACGTTGAGGCAAGGGATATCCCCGACGGCGTCTGCGATGTGATAGTTGCCGACGGTTTTACAGGAAACGTGGTCCTAAAGCTCACAGAAGGCCTTGCAGGGCACCTTTTCAGGTCCCTGGCGCACAAGATCCCCAAGGACGCTCTCAACGGTATAATGGGAGATCTGGACTACTCCGTGCACGGCGGAGCGCCAATACTGGGCGTCACAAGGCCCATCATAAAGATGCACGGCTCTTCCGGCCCCAGGGCGGTAAAGAGCGCTATCCTCAAGGCTATAGATTTCGTTGAAACAGACGTTGTTGGCACTATCAAGGACCAGGTGCGCTGATGTTCTATGTGTTTATAATAATCGCATATCTTCTGGGAAGCATCTCCATGTCCATAATCCAGGGAAAGCTCGCCGGCGTGGACATCAAGAAGGAGGGAAGCGGCAACGCAGGCACCACCAACACCCTGCGTGTCCTTGGGAAGAAGGCTGCCGTGATAACCCTGGTCTGTGACGTTGCAAAAGGCGTCATCGCGGTGCTTCTCGGGCGCATCTCCGGTGATACCTGTGCGTACATCTGCGCTCTTGCGGTATTCGCGGGGCATATCTGGCCGGTGTTCTTCAAGTTCAGGGGCGGAAAAGGCGTCGCCACTGCGTTCGGTGCGGTGCTGGCCGTCAACTGGAAGCTGGCGCTTCTGTGCCTTGCGGTAGTCGCGGTCCTGACTGTCGTAACAAAGCGCATGTCTGTAGGCTCCCTTTTCGGAGCAGCAGCGCTTCCGGTGCTTTCGGTCTTCCTCGAAAGGCCGTTCTGGCCCTATGCGGCGGTCATAGGAATAGTCATAATAATCAAGCACCGCAGCAACATAAAGAGGCTCATAAAGGGCGAAGAGCCGCCGATCAGCTTTAAAAAATAGCCCCCCTCTGACGTGACCAAAACAGTTAGCTATATATTATAGAAAAGACCTTGGCATAAAGACAGGGTCTTGCTTTGTTTTTTGAAACAAAAAATCGCGGATATTTCAATGATTATGTGTGTTAAACACAAAAAATAAACGCCATTAACAATTTCACTTGACAAAATGTTACATATTAAGGCATAATATAGACCGTTATTAAGTCAAGATCGACTTATAGGAGGTTTTTAAAAAATGAAGAAAACAACAAAGATCCTTAGTGTTGTTCTCGCGCTGATCATGGTGATCGGTCTTGCTGCCTGCGGCGGCAACACACCGGCCAACAACAATACAGCACCGGCTAACAACACTAACAATGCGGACAACACTACACCACCCGCTGTAGTAAGGCCCGACAGCTATGCAAGGCTCGACGAGGAAAAGGTCTACTCCGAAGTACTCGGAAAGTATGCAGAGCTCAGCGCTGCTGCTAAGGCTGCAAAGAGCGACGACGAAAGATTCGTACTCTATGCACAGGCAGAAGCTTACCTGCTCGATTCTGCAGTCATGCTCCCCACCACCACTCAGGGCGGTGCATACGCTATGTCCAGAATCGCTTACAGGACTGTTCCCTATGTTAACTGGGGAAATGATGATGACAGATGGAAGGGCGTAATAATCTCCTCCGACCTCATCACCAAGGAAGAGCGTGCAGACCTTGTTGAACAGTGGAAGAAAGCTGTTGCAGGCGAAGGCACCTATGATCCTGCTGCTTATCTGACCAGCAAGGGTCACACCATCAACCCGAACTACAAGACCACATTCTCCACAGCTCCTGTAACTCTGGATACTCTTAACACATCCAGCCAGTCTGATACAGAGATCCTGGTCAACTGCACCGACAACCTCGTACAGTACAACAACCTCGGACAGATGATCCCGGCAATGGCTGAGAAGTTCGAGGCAAGCGCTGACGGAAAGACCTACACATTCACCATCCGTCAGGGTGCGTACTGGTTCGACTCCGAAGGCAAGCAGGTAGCAGAAGTTACCGCTGAAGACTTCGAAGCTGGTTTCCACCACATGCTCGACGCAGCCGCTGGTCTTGAGTGGCTCGTTGAAGGCGTTGTTGTAGGCGCTCACGAGTACCTCAACGGCGGATCCTGGGATGACGTAGGCTACAAGGCTACCGACAAGTACACCCTCACTGTCACCCTCGAGGACAACTTCACTTACTTCCCGACAATGCTCACATACAGCTGCTTCGCACCTATCTGCAAGAGCTTCTATGAGAGCCGCGGCGGCGTATTCGGAATCGAAGAGTACGGCAAGGCATACGAAGCTGGAACGATCAAGTACGGCCTCGCTACCGACGTATCCTCTCAGGTCTACAACGGAGCATTCCTGCTCACCAAGCTGAACCCGGATTCCGAGATCACTGTTGTTAAGAACAAGGGTTACTATGATCCCGAAAGCGTAAAGCTTGACTCCATCACCTGGATCAAGGACGCTGGCGAGAACCCGACACAGTTCTATGCTGACGTTGTAAAGGGAACCTATCCCGGATGCACACTTGCTGAATCCACCGGTCTGCTCAAGCTTGCAAGAGAAGACGGCAACTTCGACAAGTACTCCTACACCTCTGATACCACTTCCACCACCTACTTCATGGGTCTGAACGTCAACAGAGGAACATTCGTACTTTCCTCCGGCGCTGCCAAGTCCACAAAGGCTGACGACGACGCCAAGAAGATCGACATCCAGCTCGCTATGCTGAACAAGAACTTCAGGAAGGCTATCGTTTCTGCATTCTCCAAGCAGAAGTACAATGCTGTTACCTACGGCGAAGAGATGGCTCTCATCTCCGTAAGAAACATGTACACCATGCCTGGATTCGTACAGCTCTCCTCCGCACAGAAGGATGCTGACGGCCACGAATTCGCAGCTGGTACTCCGTACGATGAACTCGTTCAGTACTATTGCGACAAGCTCGGCGCTGGAATAACCGTTAAGGACAGCGTTGATGGCTGGTACAACCCCGAAGCAGCAAAGAAGTACATCGCTGCTGCTAAGGAAGAGCTCGGTTCTGCAGTCAACTGGCCGATCGAACTCGACGTAGTTTACTACTCCGCTTCCAAGAGCCAGGTTGCTCAGGCTAACGCTGTAAAGCAGTTCATGGAAGAGAACCTCGGTAAGGAAAACGTAGTCATCAACCTCGTTGAGACTACCACCACCGATGACTTCTATGCTTGCGGCTACAGAGCATCCAACGGCGAAGCCGAGAACGCAGACCTGTTCTACGGTTCCGGCTGGGGCCCGGACTTCGGTGATCCTTGCACCTACCTCGATACCTTCCTCCCGAACGGCGAAGGTTACATGACCAAGACCATCGGTCTGTTCTAATCATCACTGCAAGAATTCGCTTAGTTTATATATCGGAGCGTGCGGGTACCCGTGCGCTCCGGTATTAGTCATTACAGAAGTTCGTAATTAGAAAGTCCCGCCATGAAAAAATATCTTTTAAAGAGAATAGGATTTTCGATCTTCTCGCTTATAGTTGTTGTGATTGCCGTCATGCTGCTGGTGTATTCGCTCATCGACAGAAATGTAATATTCCAGATGGACGACGTCTGGAACAAAAGAAGCAACAACAGCAGGACGTACTACGAGTACACCATGTACCAGAAGTACGGCTATCTTACATTTGTAGACTATACTACATATCTGTCCGGAAAATATTCGGAAAAGTATGGACCCAAGTATACTGAGCAAGCGGAATTCGCCACCGCAAAAGTTGCCATCCAGTATGAAAAATCATACCTGGAGAATCCCGATGTTCAGGAGTTCATATCAAAGTACGATGGTAAAGATGGTTATAAGATCGTTTACCTTACCCCGATGAAGTATTCCAACGGGAAGACAAAACCCGGCGGAGACGGATATCTTCTCGCCACCAGGGAGAAGAGCGTATTCAGCCGTCTCTGGGATTACGCAAAGGGGCTCATCACCGTTGAAACTAAAAATGATGTCCAGGATGAAAGGCTTACAGAGCGCTACACCAGATGGGAGAAAGATCCCTACAGCGGCCTGTTTGCCCACGTAGGATCCGGCACTACACACAAGTATCTTTTGTATTTCAACGGGCGGTTCCCGTTCATACACCAGAACCGCATCCACCTGCATCTTGGCGTATCCTTCACCAAATACAGAGGTCAGGAAATAACTGATGTAATCACTCAGCCGACCGGTGAAATGAAGTACGTCAGGACACAATACCCCGCATATATCGGTACAGACCGTTACGATGAGACGGCCATCGATTTCCACGAAGTGACTTATAACTACGGAGAACCGACGGAAGCTCAGAAGGAACTGTTTACCGACAATTATACAAACATATCCTATCAGAGGAAGGGCCTCTCAATGATAGAGAACTCCTTCGTGATAGGAGTAATCGCTACGATCCTGGCATACATGATCGGTCTTCCGCTCGGAGTGCTCAATGCCAGAAAGAAGGACAAGCTGCCCGACAAGATCGGTATGTGGTACATAATATTCATAATGGCAGTTCCGTCGCTGGCATATATTTTCATGTTCGCAGCCATCGGAACAAGGCTCTTCGGCCTGCCTTACGCATTTGCCAACGCCAAGGTGCCCATCCTCGCGTACATACTTCCTATCATCTCGATGGCGCTGCCTTCGATAGGAGGCCTCATGAAGTGGATGCGCCGCTACATGATCGACCAGATGAACTCGGACTACGTAAAGTTCGCCCGTGCTGAGGGCCTCTCCGAAAGCGAGATCTTCAGCAAGCACATCTCCAGGAACGCTGTAATTCCTATCATCCACGGTATTCCCGGAAGCATACTGGGCTGCCTCGTCGGCGCGATCATCACAGAGCGTGTATACGCCGTTCCCGGTGTCGGCAATCTGCTGACAGCGGCTATCAACGGACACGACAATGCCATAATAGTGGCCTGCACCGTGTTCTACACCACGCTGTCCATCATATCCCTGATACTGGGTGATGTGCTGATGGCCAAGTGGGATCCGCGCATCTCGTTTGAAAGCAAAGCAGGAAGGTAAGGCGTCATGAACATAAACGAAAACATACTCGTCAATGAAAATGATCTCTTTACCTTCATTGACCACGACTCCATAGAGTCCGAGAAGATAATCGCTCCCAGATACTCCTACTGGAGATCCGTGTTCCGCGTGTTCTTTAAAAAGAAGATCAACTGGGTGCTGATAGGGCTGTTCGTGTTCATCCTTGTCTTCTCATTCATATTCCCGCTCATCTGCCCGTACAATGCGGTGGAGAACGTTCTCCAGGCGACATCATTCAACCTCAGCCCGTCGGCAGCGCAGAAGTACTTCAACGACGGAACGATCCTTAAGTGGATGTTCGGAACAGGCCCGCAGGGCAACTCCATATTCTACGGCATCTGGGCATCCGCCAGGACATCCCTGCTGCTGGCTATAATATGCGCGGCCATCAACATGGTAGTGGGTATCATCATCGGCGCGGTCTGGGGCTACTCCAAGGGCCTGGACCAGGTAATGATGGTCATCTACAACATCATAGCCAACGTACCGTACATACTGGTAATAACGGTATTGGTCTACGTTATAGGTTCCGGATTCGGAAGCTTCATATTCGCGCTGACCATAACGGGCTGGCTGGGCATAGCGTACTTCTTCAGGACTCAGGTCCTTATAATAAGGGACCGCGAATACTCGCTGGCTTCCAGGTGCCTTGGCACTCCCACCGGACGCATAGTAAGCAAGAACATACTTCCGTTCCTCACATCTGTAATAGTTACG
Organism: Bacillota bacterium; assembly: GCA_017443515.1. Lineage (GTDB taxonomy): Bacteria > Bacillota > Clostridia > Peptostreptococcales > Anaerovoracaceae > RUG13409. The sequence continues at coordinate 7,310 of JAFRXM010000001.1, forward strand.
CTTCTTGCTACAGAGCTGCCTTCCTACATCTCCATGGAAGTGTACCTCTCCTACATAGGTGTAGGTCTTTCGGCCAACATCGCATCCCTTGGCCGCATGATCCAGGAAGCTCAGACGACCTTCCTCATCTACCCCTGGGAGTTCTGGCCGCCGGTAGCGATAGCGTCCATAATCACTATAATACTCTACGTACTTGGTCAGAACCTGGCAGACGCCACTGACCCGCGTACACATATGTAAGGAGGCGGAACAATGGCAGAAGAAAAGAAAGTCATTCTCTCGCTGAAAGACGTAGAGGTAAAATTCAATGTAAGAGGAAGGATACTCACCGCAATACGCGGAGTGTCCCTCGACATATTCGACCACGAATCCCTTGCTATAGTAGGGGAGTCCGGTTCGGGTAAATCCGTCCTCACCAAGACCTTCGCAGGCATGCTGGATTCCAACGGATTCATCTCCAACGGAACCATAATCTTCTCCGACGATGACCTGTCCAAGACCGACGTCGTTCTGGACAGCAAGCTCGAGGCTGAACTTGCAAGTGCCAGAGACATGCTCAACAAGCACAGCAAACTTGAGCGCGGCGCCGGGTACTACAACAAGTACCTTGCGAAGAAGGACGAGATAGAGCATCTTCAGTCGCTCTCCAAAGAGGAAGAAGAAGCATATTCCAAGAAGATCAAAGACCTTACGGACAAGTCCGTAAGCCTTAAGAACTTCATCCAGACCCTCGACAGGAAGAACGCCGAGGACAAGGCCAGGATGGAGGCATCCGAGGCTCAGGTCCGCGAATACGAAGCGCAGCTGGAAGCCCTGTCCAAGGAAATGACAGAGAAGGCAAAGGCCCGCGCAGCCGAGTACCAGAGCCAGACTGAAAAGGTGGCTTCCGACAAGGCTGAGCTCGAAAAACTGCTGGCTCTGAGCAAGGAAGCCGCAGAGACCGTCGATGTGGAAGGCAATCCCAACGGACTTTCCGACGCCGTCCTTGAAAGGAACGAGATCATAGCCCGCGAGATCATCCTCTCCATAGGCCGTTATTCCGCAAGGGATCAGAAGAAGTTCCTCGCCATACTCGACAAGGGCTTTGAGGAAGCATGCCGCATCGGCAGGGATCTCAACGACCCCGAAGTCAGGAACGACATCTTCGATGAAGCCACATTCAGAGTGCGCTACGACAGCTACGATGAAGCCACAAAGACTCTCCACGGCTACGCCATCATAGACTGCGCAAAGGTAAAGAGAGCAGGCGACTGGCAGCAGATCCGCGGCCGCAAGATAGCCACGGTCTTCCAGGACCCGATGACGTCCCTCAACCCGGTAATAACCATAGGCAAGCAGATCATGACGGTCATCCTCAAGCACCAGAAGTGCAGCCAGGAAGAAGCCAGGAAGAGGACCATAGACATCATGGCCAAGGTAGGAATACCCGAGCCTGAACAGCGCTTCGACGACTACCCGTTCCAGTATTCCGGCGGTATGCGCCAGCGTATAGTAATAGCTATCGCGCTGTCCTGCCAGCCCAGGATACTCATCTGCGACGAGCCTACCACAGCTCTGGACGTTACCATCCAGGCCCAGATACTGGAGCTCATAAAGCAGCTGCAAAGGGATCTCGGCTTTACGGTAGTCTACATCACCCACGACCTTGGCGTCGTTGCAAACGTAGCAGAGCGCGTAGCGGTGCTTTACGCAGGCCAGATAGTGGAGATCGGCACAGTAGAAGAGATCTTCTACGAGCCGCGCCACCCGTATACCTGGGCGCTTTTAAGCTCGCTACCGCAGCTGTCCGAGAAGGGAACGGATCTGTTCTCCATCCCGGGCACGCCGCCATCGCTGTACAATAAGATCGTCGGCGACGCATTCGCTCCGCGCAATCAGTACGCCATGGCAATAGACCTCAAGGAGACTCCTCCGATGTTCAGGATCACTGATACGCACTTCGCCAGGACCTGGCTGTGCGATCCCAGGGCTCCCAAGGTCGATCCGCCGGCAAACATACTCGATCTTCACGAAAAGATGAAGAAATCTCACGTCGAGATACAGGATTAGGAGGCAACAGCATATGTCAAATGAAGAGAAAAAAGTGCTGCTTTCCATAAGGAATCTTGACGTAGTCTTCAAGAACGGCAAGCAGAGCTTCAAGGCTGTCGAAAACGTCAGCTTCGACATCTACAAGGGCGAGACTCTTTCCCTGGTAGGCGAGTCCGGCTCCGGAAAGACCACCATAGGCCGCGCGATAATCAGGATCAACCCCTGCTCCGCAGGCGAGATCATTTACGACGGCAAGCGCATCTCCGGCAAGATCTCCAAGGCCGAGGACCGCGAGGTGGTAAGGAAGATCCAGATGATCTTCCAGGACCCGGCAGCTTCGCTCAACGAGCGTGCTACGATCGAATACATCATCTCCGAAGGCCTGTACAACTTCCACCTCTACAAGGACGAGAAGGACAGGATGGAGAAGGTCATGAACGTAATAGAGTCCGTAGGCCTCCTGCCGGAGCACCTCACAAGGTACCCGCACGAGTTCTCCGGCGGACAGCGCCAGCGCGTTGGTATCGCAAGGTCCATAGTAATGGATCCGGAATTCATCATCGCGGACGAGCCGATCTCCGCTCTGGACGTATCCATAAGAGCCCAGGTCCTCAACCTGCTCAAGAAGTTCCAGAACGAAAGGGGCCTCACCTATCTGTTCATAGCTCACGACCTTTCCATAGTAAGGTTCATTTCGGACAGAATAGTGGTAATCTACAAGGGCAGGATAATGGAGATAGCAGAGACGGAAGAGCTCTTCGCACATCCGATGCATCCCTACACCAAGTCACTCATGTCGGCTATTCCTATCCCGGATCCCATCCTGGAGAAGAACAAGAAGCTCTTCGTTTACGAGCCCGACAAGATCCACGATTACTCCAAGGAAGGCCCGGAACTGAGAGATCTCGGCAACGGCCACATGGTGTTCTGCAACACAGAGGAATTCGAAAGATACAAGGAAAAGCGTTTTGGGCAAGCTTAAACTAAATTTCGGCGACGATCCAAAAGAGAAAAAGAAGAACATAGCAAGGGCGATAATTTTCGTCCTTGCTCTTGTAATTGCCGTGTTCGCGATAACAAACGGCGTGCTGGCCATAGGCGACAAGGATCCTGGTTACTACACTCTGGAGGCCGCGCGCGACGTGAACATACCGAAATACAGCCTGGGTGTGACTTACACCGAGTACTTCGAGGGGAGCACCAACGAGATCAAGCAGCTTCTTAGGACAGCCGAGAAAGTCTATTCTGACGCGCTTTTGTGGTCCTATAAGATGTTCGACGCAAAGGAAGAGTTCGAAGGCTTCGTGAACCTCGCAAGCGTCAACAATTCGGTAAAAAGCTGGACGCTGGGGGTGGAGGCCGATGGGCCTGCCGGGGACCTGGCTGCTTCTGTCTACAGGAGCCCGGAGTTCCAGTTCGCGCCGCAGGTGTACAATGCCATAATGGACGCCTACGAAAAGACCTGCGAAAAGGCCGGCTACAACCTCTTTGCCGGGGCTTTGTACGATGTCTGGAAGGAGATCCTGGTGCTGGATGACGCAGAAAAGTACGATCCGCAAAACGACAGCTACCAGAAGGAGCGCATCGAAAAACTCGCGCAGGCGTCTTCGGAGTTGGACAACTTTAAAGTGGTGGTCGTCAGCGCTTCGGAGTGCAGGCTGCGCTTTGAAGTGAAGGAAAGCTACGTCAAGCTCCTCGAATCGCTGGAGTGCCCCATCAACATCATAGATCTCAACCTGCTGCACGACACCTACATGATGCAGGAAGTGTACGCGCGCATGGAAGCCGCCGGTTTTAACGACTGCGTCATACAGACATCAAGCGGCATCCTGGCGCTTAACGGCAGGAATGTGGGTTCGCAGAGCAGCTTTTACAGAGCGGCTGTAGAAGGCGGAGATGTTTATCACTATGTTTTAAAGGACGCAGACGGCAGGGAGCATCTCAGGAGCCTGTATTTCAACGTGTATACAGGGCAGCAGCACGATCTTGCGGAATTCACCAAGGTGGATATGGTGGGCCAGTTCGACCTGATGAAACCGGTATGGCTCAATCTTCAGCTCATGAACGCCCAGACCGAAGCGGAACTGCAGGCGCTCATCACAAAGGTCAACGCCCTCGACGGCGTTCAGACAGAGATCAGGTAAAAAACTGCTTGAACATGTTCGGCGGCTGGTATATACTGTTTGCATAAGTTAATACAAGATCTGTTTCAGGGCGGGGTGAGATTCCCCACTGGCGGTAAAGGGCACAGCATTCCGCAAAGCCACAAGTCCGCGAGCCTTCGGGCCGAGCCGGTCAGATCCCGGCACCAACGGTATAGTCCGGATGAAAGAAACCAGCTTTTTATTTTGCTGCACGCCCCGTGTTTTCGGCGGCGTTTTTATTTCACACCTGGCAGGTCCCGCGTGATCATCAAAACGGAGGGATCAAAATGAAAAACTCAAAAACGATTGCAACACTGGGCATGCTCTGCGCGATAGCTTTCGTGGCAAAGCTCATCTCGAATGTGTTCCCGACGGTGTCGGGCTTTCTGTCATTCGACCTTAAGGACGTGATCATCGTCATAGGCGGCTTTATCAGCGGACCGCTGGCGGCACTGGCCATAACAGTGGTGGTGTCGCTGATCGAAATGGTGACCGTAAGCTCTACAGGCGTCATCGGTTTTGTCATGAACGTTCTTGCAAGCGGCACATTCGCCTGCATAGCAGCCGGCATCTACCACAGGGACCGCAGCATGAAGGGCGCCATCACAGGCCTTATCGCGGGCGTCCTGTGCATGACTGCTATAATGATACTCTGGAACTGGCTGATAACGCCGCTGTACATGAAAGTGCCAAGAGACGTGGTCGTGAAGATGCTCATCCCGACCTTCCTGCCGTTCAATCTGGTAAAGGGCGGCATCAACGCTTCGCTGGCGATGCTTTTGTATAAGCCGGTGGTAACAGCGCTGAGGAGGGCTCATCTGGTGCCGGAGTCTTCTTCCGGAGCCAGGCACGCGAAGATTGGCGTAGTGATAGTATCCGTGGTTCTGCTGATAAGCTTCGTGCTGCTTGCACTGGTACTGGCAAAGGTGATATAAATGAGTGTATTCAAACTCTCGAAAAACAGGGAAGAGCTCGAGGCTCACATGAAGCAGTACATCGCGATCTCCGAGGAGAGCTGCGAGCTGTACAGGCGCTTTAAGATGGACTTTAAGGACGCGGACTATGACGCGGGCTGGGTGGAGTTCACCCATGTGGTGAACGATTTCGAAAAGAATCGCTACGGCAACATGCACGGCGGAGCGATAACCGCTATCCTTGACACCTCAATGGGACTTGTGGCGTTCGAGCTGGGAACCGGGAATTCGTCGCCCACCATGGACATTCAGGTGAATTTCATCAAAGGCATGAAGCTGGGCGATGAGCTCACCATCAAGGCCGAGGTGATAAGCGCCGGAAAGCACAGCGCGGTTCTTAGGGCTGTGATGAGTCGTAGCGGAGAGGTTACAGCCATCGCCACGGGGACCAACAGACTCTATACAACAACGGTGCCGGACAGGCTCCCTTTTGTGACAAAGTGATGGACAGGATCATTCTCAAAAACACTGAAGATACCGCGGCGCTGGGGCAGAGGATAGCGGACGGCCTAAAACCCGGAAGCATCATAGCCCTGGTCGGGCCGCTCGGCGCCGGAAAGACCACCCTTGCTCAGGCAATAGCAAGGGGCCTTGGCGTGAGTGAAAGGATGTCCAGCCCCACTTTTACCATAGTGCAGGAGTACGAGAGCGGGCGCCTGCCGCTTTACCACTTCGACGTTTACAGGGTGTCGGATGAGGACGAGCTGTTTGAGATAGGCTTCGAGGAGTACCTGCATTCCGGCGGGGTCTGCCTCATAGAGTGGGCGGACCTGATAGATGACATACTGCCGGAAGAGACCGTGTGGGTGAGGCTCGAGTACGGAGAGCACGAAGACGAAAGGATCTGCGCGATAGAATGACTATACTTGCGATAGAAACTACCGGGCCGCTGGCTTCGGCAGCGATAAATAAGGACGGCAAGGTTCTGTATACCATAAACGACAAAGGCTTTTCGCACCTCCAGGAGTGCGTGCCTATGGTCAAGGCGCTCATGGAAGAAGAGGCTGTGCGTCCGGAGGACCTGGACGCAATAGCGGTCTCCAGAGGGCCGGGATCGTTTACGGGAATACGCATAGGCATGGCTACCGCAAAGGGGCTGGCTCAGGTGTGGGATAAGCCTATAGTTGAGGTGCCTACGCTTGAGAGCTTTGCGTACGCTGATATGCCTTACACAAACAGCGTGCTTATATGTCCGGTGTTCGACGCAAGGCGCAGCCAGGTCTACGCAGCGGCTTTCAGAAGGTCCGCGGGGCAGGCGGAGGCGTGCTGCGTTCCGATGAAGGGCAGTGAGCCAGAGGTGCGCGCCATAGTTCCTGAAGGGGCGTACGCACTGGAGGAATACCTTGAGCTTCTGGCGGAGGCTGCCTGGGACGGCGACACTCTGTTCTTCCTGGGAGACGGCAGCAGAAAGTTCGAGGAGCAGATAAGGACCTGCCTGGATGGGCCTTGCTGCGGGGAAGGACCCTCCTACAGCGTGGAATTCGCAGCGGACGAGCACTACCTGCAGAGGGCGGACAGCGTTGCCGTGCTTGGCGCTAAGCTGTTTGCCGAGGGCAAGATCAAGGACTGCTTTACCGCGCAGCCTAATTACCTCAGGGCGGCGGAGCCGGACAGGAAGAAAAAGTTGCCTGCCGGAGGAAAGTGATGGCGGATGTTTTCTACAGGCTGGCTAAGCCCGAAGACATAGAAGAGATAGTAAGGCTCGAGGCCGTGTGTTTTCCCACAGAGCCCTGGAGCAGGCAGATGTTCCTGGAGGAGCTTGAAAACGACCTGGCGCTGTTCGTGGTGGCGGAAGACGCCGGAGCCGGTGAAGGCAGTAGCCGCGGCAGGATAGCCGGGTACCTCATCGCATGGGTCATCGCGCCGGTAGAATGCCAGATCGGAAGCATAGCTGTGCTGCCGGAATACAGAAGGCGCGGCATAGCGCGGCAGCTTCTTGAGATCCTGCTTGAGACCTGCAGAAAAACAAAAACGCCGGAGACGTACCTGGAAGTACGGGTGTCCAATGCGGCGGCCATAGAACTGTACAGGAGCCTGGGTTTTGAGACGGATGGCCTGAGGAAGAGCTATTATCAGGACGGCGAGGACGCGCTTACGATGGCGCGGCATGAAGAATGAAAGACGGAAAACACATAACAATGGGGATAGAATCGTCCTGCGACGAGACAGCGATAGCGGTTCTGGCGGACGGCAGGGAGATACTTTCCAATGTAATTTCATCGCAGATAGAGATACATAAGGAATACGGCGGAGTGGTCCCTGAGATCGCTTCGAGGCATCATTTGAACAATATACCCTTTGTGTTCCAAAAAGCGCTCAGAGAGGCGAATTTGGGCCTTACAGAGGTAGACGAGATAGGGGTGACGGCCGGGCCCGGGCTTGCAGGAGCGCTCCTGATGGGAACAGCTTTTGCGAAGGCTGTTTCCGCGGCCAGCGGGGTACCTCTGGTGGGGGTGCACCACATACAGGCGCACATACTCGCCAACACTATAGAGCACCCGGATCTTGAGCCGCCTTTTTTGTCGCTGGTGGTAAGCGGCGGGCACACGCACCTGATAGAGGTGCTGGGCTACAACGAGTTTAAGATACTTGGAGCGACTCGCGACGACGCTGTGGGCGAGGCCTACGACAAGGTGGCCAGGGTGATAGGCCTGGGGTACCCGGGAGGGCCCAAGGTGGACAGGCTGGCCAAAGAGGGCGACCCGCACGCGATAGAGTTCAAGAGGGTGTACCTGGAGAAGGACAGCCTGGACTTTTCTTTCAGCGGCACGAAGACCGGGGTAATTAACTACCTGCATTCCGCGCAGCAGCGGGGGGAGGAAGTGAAGGCGGCCGATGTTGCGGCTTCTTTCCAGCAGGCTGTGATAGACGTGATAGTGGACAAGGCCATGTGGGCGCTTGATAGGACAGGGTACGCGGGCCTTGCGGCAGCAGGCGGAGTCGCCTGCAACAGCGCGCTGCGCGCGGCTCTGGCGGCGGCGCTTGAAAGCCGCGGCAAAAAGCTCTGGATACCTTCGCCGATCCTCTGCACGGACAACGGAGCCATGGTGGCGGCCGCCGCCTACCGCAAGGCCCGCCTCGGGCTGTTTGCGACAGACCGGCTGGACTGCTTCCCAGGCCTGAACATAGAGACCCAGCTTTACAAGCTTGATGAATAGGTGGAGAGGGACGGTTCTTCTCCACCAATAATAAAACGGTGGAGAAGAACCGTCCCTCTCCACCGTTCCCGGTTTCATCGTTTTTTGACTAGATCGTGCCTTCGGCTTTGTACGCGGAGAGCTGTTCGTCGGTCAGGCCGAGCAGGCCTTTGTAGATCTCCTCGGTGTGCTGCCCCAGGGTGGGGGATGCGGTCACTTCGCAAGGAGAATCCGAAAGGTGCCATGCGCTGCCCAGCGTCAGGTGCTTTCCGAGCACCGGGTGCTCAACTTCCACGACAGCCTTTGTCTCGCGGTAGAAGGGCTCGGTGGCGACATCCTTGGTGCTGGTCACCATTCCGCAGGGCACGCCTGCCTCGGACATGATGCGCATTACCTCTTCTTTGTCGTGCTGGCTGGTCCATGCGGTTATCACGGAATCGATCTCTTCCCTGTGCTTTGCCCTCTCCATCGGGTCGGACATGACCGGGTCGTTCGTCCACTCGGGCTTTCCTATGATGTCGCAGAACTCTCCCCACTGTTTGGAGCCCGGCACCGGGGAAACGTAGATCATCACGTAGTCGTTGATCGAATCCTCGGAGCGCTTTTTGCACGCGTACATGTTGTGCGGCGCCCTGTTGGGGAACTTGATGTTGCCCCAGCGGACGTTCTCCTGGTCGTCGTCGAACTGGCAGACGAAGGCTCCGCGGCAGGTCTGCATAACGACTTCCTGCATGTTGACACGAACCATCTGTCCCTGTCCGGTGAACTCCCTCTGGTACAGCGCGGCCAGAACTGAAGTGGCCATGTATATACCGGAGAGGTTGTCGGCGAGGTTGGGTCCTGTCATCATCGGGGGACCGTCGTGGTTTCCTGTTATGGAGCACACAACGCCCATGGCCTGCGCCACGCCGTCGAAGCACGGGTACTTGGCGAAGGGACTGCGGTCATCGTAGCCTTTTATGGTGCCGTAGATGATGCGGGGGTTTATCTCGTGGATCTTCTCCCACGGAAAACCGAGGCGCTCCATGGTGCCTGCGGCAAAGTTTTCGATAATTACATCGCCCTTTTTGATGAGCTCGGTGAGGAGCTTCTTGCCGTTTTCGGTCTTGGCGTTAAGGGTGATGCTCTTCTTGTTGGGGTTGAGCAGTGCGAAGTGTATGGAATCCGCTCCGGGTCCCTGCGTGCCGCGGCTGCTGCGGGCTCCCATCCTGGCCTGTTCGCCGTATTTGGGACGCTCTATCTTTATGACTTCCGCGCCCATCTGCGCGAGCGTAAGTGTCGAGACCGGCCCGGCCTCAAACTGGGTCATATCTATGACCCTGATCCCTGAAAGCGCTTTTCTCTCCATGTTTTATGCCTTTTCTTCCAGGAAGTTTACGATGTTGGAGACGAGCTTGAACTCCTCAGCTCTTTCGTCGGGGACTTCCACATCGAACTCGCTCTCTATGGCCATGATTATCTCAACAGCGTCCAGAGAATCGGCCTCGAGGTCCTTCATGAGGTCGGTGTCCATGGTGATCTCTTCCTTGTCGACGTCGAGCTGGTCGGCTATGATCTCCTGCAGCTTTTCAAATACCATTTTGAATGCTCCTTTCATTTACAGAAAAACGTTCGTTGATATCCAGTGAGGCCGTTCCGGCGCCTAAAAGCACGCAGAACAGCGGAAGTGCCGTATAGTCCGGGCTGCACATGATGAGCGCGGCAGCCATCGCGAAAACGCCCTTGAGCGAAGCGGCGGCCTCGAAGCCTGCCGGAAGCTTTTCGGGATCCCTCCAGAACAGCTGCGCGGCGCAGCGGATCAGGAAGATCAGCAGCAGTGCAGCCACCGGAACTGTCTGCACCCAGGAACTGTTGGCGCCCTGGGCAGCGAAGCGGAGCCCGCTTTCCGACGGCGCGAATCTCCAGCTCTTTTCAGCTGTTGCTATCTGCAGACAGTAATTATCATGATTCTTAATTATACACAATCTGAAGGTGCTTTTGTAGGGTTCGTCGGAAAAAATATACTCTTTTTCGGCCTGGCCGGAGGCTTCTATTACCAGCGGCGTCCCTTTTCCGTCGGTGAAGACCGCGCTGCTTATGCGTCCCTGGCTGTCCGAAAGGACCTCAGCGTTAAGCACCAGGCCGTCCTGCCCGAAACTTATTGACACTGTATCGCCCTCGGTCCTGATGCTGTTTATACAAGGACTGGTCTCGGCTGCGGATATCCTGCCAAGACCGGAAACGAGGCGGTGCCCAAGCGTATCGATATTCGCGGGCCAGGTCTTGCTGGTAGCGGTAAGGAGCACTGCGACGACGATGCCAAGCACCACCAGAGCCCTGGACCAGGCACGCAGCTTTTTCGTAAAGAAGAGCAGGGTGATGAGCACGGCGGCGGCAATGGCCGGGATCCCCGCGGAGATGTCGGTAAGGAATAGCTGGGCAAACAGCGCCGCGAAGATGATCAGAAGAAGCGGCAGCTTTATTATCCGGCGCTTAAGGTAGCTTCTGTCCTCGCGCACGAAGAGAGTTGCGCAGACCGGGATGAGCGCGCTTATGAAAAGGAACCTGGCGTTTTCGTCAGGGAGGCCTTCTATGTTCCAGAGTTTTATGACGCGGCCTGCGTCCATAAGGGCGAGGACTATGACGGCAGCGAAAATGCCGCCCATGATCCAGCGCACGCTGCGGACGGAGGCTGCGGTGTTCATGATGTAGAAGAGCATGAACACGAAGCTGAGCTTTATAAGGAAGCTCTGCGCATCTTCAAAAGCGCCGAGGACCGCAGTGTTTTCAGCGCTGCAGGATATGAAGGCTGCGGCGAGCATGACGAGGTAGCAGGCCATTGGCGCATATTCTATGAAGCCTCGGATATGCAGCTTTTTGCGCAAAGCGTCTGCGATAAGGAGAAGGAGAGCGAGCAGCGCAGGCGCCAGCACAGCCCACATCCGCGCGTTTGGAAACAGCCCTTCCGGAGTTATCATAGGAAGCGCGGCGTAGAGGATCGCGGGCAGCAGCCTGTACCAGGGCGTATCATTCAGTTTTGAGCTGTTTTCGTTCTGCATCAACTCTATATTTTACATTATAATCGATAATTTGCCAAGTCCTGCGCAAAAGGGCATCTGCATCACCAGTCTGAATAAGTTGTTCTGCTCCGCGGGTCTGCAGGCCGCCAGCTCACCGCTCTTTGATCTCATCGGGCCTTCCTGCCGTCAGGCCTGCTTCAATCAAGCGCTAGCCCGAGTTCGCCTTGCGGCCTGCAGACCCGCGGAGCAGAACTGTACCATTCCACTGTTGTCACTCTTGCACCTTTGCGGAAGGTAGGTTATAATAATAACGAGGGGCGTAGGCCTTTGTTTGCCGCGTAGAACACGATGCATCAGGAGATACACCATGCATGATATAATCTTAGAAAATGGTCTGGAAGTCGAAAGGCAGTGGAGAGAATATCTCGGCCTCGACAAGCTCGCCGACCTCAACGAACAGCAGAAAAAGGGCTACATGTCCGAGATCATACAGATCTGTGAAGCCATGCACGACCGCCGCATGGTCCAGATCGCCTACGGCATACACCGCAGCAAAAAGCGTCTGGTGCTTCTGGCCGGGCCTAGTTCCTCGGGGAAGACCACCTGCGCCAAGAAGCTGTGCATACAGCTTCACGCCGAAGGCTTAAAACCCGTGTACATAGGCATAGACGACTACTATAAGGACCGCGACGAGATCCCCGCCGGCCCGGACGGGCTGCAGGATTTCGAGTCCATCACCGCCATAGATACGGAGCTTTTCAACAAGCAGATGGCGCAGCTTCTGGACGGGAAGACCGTGGACGTTCCGCGTTTCGATTTCCTGCTGGGGCACAAGGTGTTCGGCGAAAGGCACGTAAAGGTCTCGGCCGGCCAGCCCATCGTAATAGAAGGCATTTTGGCACTCAAGCCGGAGCTCACTGCGCACCTTCCGGAGTCCGAAAAGTTCCGCATCTACGCCTGCCCGCTGTCGACTCTTAAACAAAACGACGGCAGCCACACAAAGCGCGGCGACATAAGAAAGCTGCGCCGCATGGTGCGCGACCACGCCAAGCGAGGCTGGGGCCTGGAGCAGACCTTCGAGATGTGGCCAAAAGTAAGGGACGGCGAGGACGTCAACATCTTCCCCTACAGCAAGGATGCGGACGAGATCTTCAACTCGTCGCAGCCTTATGAGCTTGCTGCGCTCAAAAAACACGCGATGCCGCTGCTTTTGGACATCAAGCCTGAAAGCAGATTCTATAAAGAGGCCCTAAGACTCAAAAAACTGCTGGACCAGGTCGACGAACTGAAGGACGAATCCTATATCGAAGCAGATTCCGTCATCAGGGAGTTCATCGGCGGAGGCGACCTGTAAAACATTTCGGAGGCTATCTATGAAGATACAATTCTGCGGCGCTGCTACAGGAGTCACCGGTTCCTGTCACCTCGTCAGCACGGACAAATACAAAGTGCTGCTGGACTGCGGCCAGTTTCAGGGCGGGGACGACCCTGACGCCGCCAACCGCGCGGACTTTCCGTTCAACCCCGCTGAAATAGACTGCGTGGTGCTGACTCACGCGCACATAGACCACTGCGGAAGACTGCCGGTGCTTATAAAGCGCGGCTTTAAGGGGCCTATATACTGCACCGATGCCACTGCGGACCTGCTGGACGTAATGCTAAAAGACGCGGCACACATCTGCGAACAGGACGCGGAGCGCGACAACCGCAAGAACCAGCGCGCCGGAAGGACGCTGGTGGAGCCGCTGTTCGACACCAACGACGCCCTGGCCACGCTCACGCACGTAGATCCTTGCATCTACGATACACTCATCGTTCTCAACGAGCAGATGAAGGTGGTGTTCAACGACGCAGGCCACATACTGGGTTCTGCTATAGTCGAGCTCTGGGTGGAAGAAGGCGAGCGCACCAGCAAGCTGGTCTTTTCCGGAGACATAGGTATGGGCGGCCGCCCGATAATCAACAACCCCACAAAGATCAAGAAGGCAGACTACCTCATAATGGAATCCACCTACGGCAACAGGATGCACGAGCCGAGCCGCGAGAGCGTGGAAAAGCTGCTGCAGATCATATACGCGACCACAAAGAACGGTGGAAACGTCGTCATACCCAGCTTTGCCGTGGGCCGCACCCAGGAGCTTTTGTACGAACTCAACAAGGTCTACGACGGCAACACGCCCTACACGGAAAAGCTGAGGGACGTGCCTGTCTACGTGGACAGCCCCATGGCGGTGGACGCCACCGAGGTCTTCCGCGCCAACGCCCAGGCCTACAACCAGGAGATGAAGGACTACATTCTTTCCGGAGACCATCCCCTGGATTTCCGCGGTCTTCACTACGCAAGGACATCCGAAGAGAGCCAGCGCATAAACGTGGACATGGTGCCCAAGGTCATAATCTCCGCCAGCGGCATGTGCGACGCGGGGCGCATCAGGCATCACCTTAAGCACAACCTCTGGAACGAAAAATGCGCAGTGGTCTTCGTCGGCTATCAGGCCGAAGGAACGCTGGGCCGCACGCTTTTAGACGGCGCCAAGGAGGTAAAGCTCTTCGGCGAAGCCATAGCCGTAAACGCGCAGATCTACAACCTTCAGGGCTTTTCCGGCCACGCGGACCAGGGCGGGCTTTTCGACTGGCTGTGCGGATTTCAGAAGATGCCCCAGAAGATTTTTCTCGTCCACGGCGAAAAGGAAGCCAAGGAGGACTTCGCGAAGTTCGTTAAGAGCCGCCTCGGCTGGGACTGCACTGTCATAGACCGCGTCTGTGAATACGAGCTGGGCGAAAACGAGACTGTAACAGCTTTCGATACCGCCGAGGAGGAGTTCGCCGGGCAGGAGAGCGTGCAGGAGATAAGGGACCGCTTAAAGAACGCGCTCTCAGATGTTTCCGATGTCATAGACAACGCGGAGGCTGCCACCGACAAGAAGCTCACCGAAGACGAGCTGGTGGCCTTAAAGAACCGCATAGCGGCCCTCGAAAAAGAGATCATAAACCTTGGCGCCACGGTGTCAAAGTAAAAACAATAAAGCTAAGAGTACAACTAAGGTATCATGGAGAAAGTAACAACTTACTCAGCCCGCAGAAGCAATGTCTTTGTGGGGCTCGCTGTCCTGCTGATGCTAGTATCTGCAGTGACCCGCATCATCTGGCTCTGCCAGACCGCCGAGAGCGGATTCTTCTTAGTAGTTTGCGGAGCGGTGCTCCCGCTCCTTGCGTGTCTTTTCATTGCGGTGCGCCTGCCGCTCAGGGGAGAAAAATATTTCTACCTGACGGTAAGGCCTGTGATGATGCTCACGCTGCTTTTCATCTACCGTATCGTTATGGCGTTCCGCGGCATAGAGATGACCTCGCCGTACGTCCTGGTGATGATATCGTATCTGCTCATCTGCATAGGGCAGGGGTTCCTGTTCTATTACACGTTTTCCGGAAGATCCGGATCAAAGTGGCCGGTGCTTGTGGGATACCTGGTGCCGATGGTGATCATGTGCTTCGACAAGCTGTTCCGTACTGTGGTCTTCGCAAATCTGCACGGGGTGTGGGCCGGCACGGTGTCCGATCTTGCGGCCGCTCTCGGAGTGCTTTGCGTCATACTTTCTGCGAAGAAGCTTCCGCCCTGGAAGCCTGGCGATCCCTACCGCTTCCGCTACGGCGACCGCATGGACGGCAGGCTGGTGCGCGGCGGGGAGCCTCTGGACAAGGTGTCTCCTTACATAATGACGCACCGCAACGGCGCGAGCAACTTCATCGCGGATACCGTGGAAGTGTCGGCGATGGAAAAGTACATACATAAAAAGAGGCGCGAGGGCTTAAAGCACTTCGGCATCACCCACGTCATAATCGCGGCCTATCTCCGGGCGTGCGCAGCGTACCCGGGTATCATGCGTTTCCTTTCCGGGCAGAAAGCCTACCAGCGCATGTACGTAACGATGAAGATGGCTGTAAAGAAGGACCTCAAGCTCAACAGTCCCGAGACAATAATCTCCGTGGACCTGCTGCCTTCGGACGGCCCGGAGGAGATATACCGCAAGTTCGACGAACAGCTCAAAGCCTCGCAGGAGAGCGCCGAGCTCGACAGCAGCTTCGACAAGCTTGCAGGCATCATAAACATGATCCCCGGCCTGTTCCTGAAGTTTATGATATGGTTCCTCAAGACACTGGACTACCTGGGCCTGCTGCCTCCGGAACTGCTGGCCTTAAGCCCGTTCCACGGCTCGATGTTCATAACGTCTATGGGATCTTTGGGCATACCTCCCATCTATCACCACCTGTACGATTTCGGCAACATCCCGGTGTTCATAGCCTTCGGCGCCAAGCGCACTGAGTACGGCGTGAACGCGGAAGGTACCGTTGAGCGCAGAAAATACATCGACTACAAGTGCGTAACGGACGAGCGAATAGTGGACGGCCACTACTATGCCACGGCGTTCAAGCTCATCCGCTCGCTGCTGCAGCACCCGGACCAGCTGGATATCCCGCCGGAAGAGGTAAAGGAGGACATTTACTGATGAAATACGATAAAATATACTACACTGCCAGCGCGGAGTATTTAAAGGCAAGGACGGGCGGGTTTGAGCCGGAGCTCGGAATGATCCTTGGCACGGGGCTTGGCGGGCTCGCCGCTCAGATAGAAGACCCTGTAGAGGTCCTGTACAGGGACATCCCGAACTTTTTGGTATCCACCGCGCCTGACCACGCGGGCAAGTTCATATTCGGGACGCTGTGCGGCAAAAAGATCATGTGCATGTCCGGGCGCTTCCACTTCTACGAAGGCTACGATTATCAGGATCTGGTGGCTCCGGTGAGGGTCATGAAGCTGATGGGTGTTAAAAAGCTGATCGTTACCAACGCTGCAGGCGCGGTAAACGAGAGCTACCGTCCCGGGGATCTGATGATGATCAAGGATCACATAAAGATGACAGGCGCGAGCCCTTTGTGCGGCCCCAACGATGAGGCTTTCGGGCCGAGGTTCTTTGACATGACCGACGCCTACAGCAAGGAGATGCGCTCTGTTGCAAGGGAATGCGCTAAAAGGCACGAGATAAAGGTGCACGAGGGCGTGTACTTCTTCTTCACAGGTCCGCAGTTCGAGACCCCGGCGGAAGTGCGTGCCGCAAGGATCCTTGGCGGCGACGCCGTTGGCATGTCCACGGTAACAGAGGTGCTCACCGCGGCTCACTGCGGCATTCCGGTACTGGGCTTTTCCATGATATCCAACATGGGAGCGGGCATACTGGACCAGCCGCTTTCGGGCGAGGAAGTGACAGAGATAGCGCAGAAAGCCGGGCCGATGTTCGCGGAATACCTGGCTGATGTAATAAGGAGTTTGTAATGGATATACTTTTTAAAGGCGGAAGCGTTCTGGTCCGCGATAAGGACGGCTACAACGTGCTGGACGGCGCGTACCTGGGCGTCCGCGGTGACAGGATAGACTATATAGGGTTCGACGAGCCGTCAGAGCCTTACAAGGAGACCCGCAGCATGCGCGGAATGCTGCTGATGCCGGGCCTTGTTAACGCGCACGGGCATTCTGCCATGACGCTGGTAAGAGGCGCTGGCTCGGGCCTGCCGCTGGACCGCTGGCTCAACGAGGCGATCTTTCCGGTAGAGGCGAAGATGACGCCCGAAGACATTATCGCAGGCGATACCTGGGCCATCATGGAGATGCTTTCTTCTGGCACCACGCTGGTAGCGGACATGTACGATTTCCCGTTCGCCGGGGCGCTTGCCTACGCTAAGGTCGGCATGAAGGTCAACCTCTGCAGGGTGGGGCTGTGCTTTGACCCGTACCTTGAACCCGGAGAGTGGGGCCGCACCGCGGAGTGCATCAATTTCATAAACGTGATGAACGGCAAGGCGGCTATAAACCCGGAAGCCATAAAGGAGCTAAAGCTTGAAGGCGAAGGCGCTACGCTGCCGCAGGTTATAAGGGACGCGGTGGAGAGCGGCCTTATAAAGGCGGACTTCTGTCTGCATTCGGAGTACCTTACGACGAGGAAGTTCGTGAAGGCCATAAGCGAGGCCAATTCCGTGATGCACGCGGGCATGCATGTACACGTGTCTGAGACCGAAAAGGAGCACAAGGAATGCAAGCAGCGCCACGGAAAGACGCCGACGGCATACCTTGCGGACATGGGAATACTGGACAACCCCTCGTATCTGGCGCACTGCGTATGGGCTACCGATGAGGACTTCGCGATAATGGCGAAGAAGGGCGCTACGATAGTGCACAACCCCAGCAGCAACCTCAAGCTGGGCAGCGGCATCGCAAGGATAGCAGACGCTGTGGCGGCGGGGGTCAACGTGGCTCTGGGCACCGACGGCGTTGCGAGCAACAACAACCTCAACATGTTCGAGGAGATGCACATAGCGGCGCTGCTGCAAAAGGGCGCGGGGCACGACCCGACGCTGCTTACCGACGCGCAGGTTTTGGACATGGCGACCGTGAACGGCGCTAAGGCACTGGGACGCCCCGACACGGGAGTGCTGAAGGAAGGTTATAAGGCGGATATTATAGCCGTGGACATGACAGGACCGCACATGGTGCCGGCTCTGGATCCTGTGGCGCTTCTTGTCTGGAGTGCGCAGGCCTCCGACGTTAAGATGACCATGGTGGACGGCCGCATCCTCTACGACAACGGCAAATACACCACCATAGACGCGGTCAAAGCCCGCAACGACCTGCGAGCCTCAGTCACCCGCCTGTTCGAATAGACGATCCGGGGATCTTCCCCGGTTTTTTATTGGCTCTGGCGGTCCATGTCGGAGGCGGGGGTGTAGATGGTCTTGCGCTGCTGGTAGGTCTCTATGTAGTCCAGGGCGATAAGGGACATCAGCATTCGGAGCTTTTGCATCGGGTCTTCGAGGTCGGTGCCTATGATCTGCTGTATCTTTTCAAGCCTGTACATAAGTGTGTTGCGGTGCAGGCCGAAATCCGCCGCGGTGCGCGTGGTGTTGCAGTCGTTCATCAGGTAGTATTTCAGCAGCTGCGCGTTGTTGGTGCCGTGCCTGTTGTCGTAGTAGTTCAGGGTTATGGCACCCGGGCAGCAGAGCTTGATGTAGTCGCCGTGGTATTCGTTCTTCGCGGCGTTGTAGCAGATGTCGATCAGCGCGTAAATGGCGTAATCTTCGGCTCTGAAGATGCGCCTGTTCTTATCTTCGCAAAAAGTCCTGGCAAAGGTCAGGCACTTCGAGGTCTTGTCGTAATCCGTGCGCAGTGACAGCAGGTTCCTGGTGATGTTGCTGATGCAGGCGCAGAGCCTGTATTCCTCCAGGCAGTGCATCAGGGCAGTCTCGTCCAGCTGCGGCACCGGTGCGTATTTTTCTACCTGCAGGAGCACCGCCAGCTTGTTGTCGTACTGAATGGGGAAGGCTCCCGGGAAGATCGCGGTTATGGCCGGCAGTACCTCCGCCGGCACGCGGTCGGTGATGTCATCGGCTTCTATCAGTATCATGAAATAGTAGCCGGTGAGGGTGTTGGGAATGCGGCGCAGGCGTTCTTTGAGCATCTCGCGGTCGGTTATTTTGCCGTCGATCAGATCCATTGCCAGTGTCGTAAAGCGGGAATCCGAAACGGATCTGTCGGAAAAGCTCATCCTGAGGTATTCCAGCATGCTCGATCGCAGCAGGTCGAGCAGCTCTGTGTTGAATCTTTCCCTCGAATTTTTGTGCATAATGACGAGAAGATATCCAGATGTGCGATTTTCGAATTCCAGCGGCGCGAGCCTTACTGTAAGATCGCCGAGGCTCTGCCACTCGTCTTTAAGAACCGATGCGTGCTCCGAGCTTAAGTGCTCGTTTACCGTAAGATATGCGAACTCTTCGCTGTTTATAGTCCTGCAGACCGAGATGACGCGCAGCCTTCCGGAAAGGTACGCGACGTCGGCTTTCATGGCCCTTGCGGCGCCTTCTATCATGGGATCCGATACCGAAACGGCGCTGCGAAGATGCCGCTTCAGCGAGTAAATGCTGGCGTATTCGTCGGAAAGCTCGCTGAGATTGTTGATAATTGAGGTCATACCGAGGTCCGTGGTGATTATATGGAAGTTCGGGGACTCGATATAAAAGCCCATCACCTCATCGCCGTCGGTTATTACGACTGTGTAGATCTCGTCTCTGTTCCACTCGTTTCGGGTGGCGCTGTAGAACGCCTGGGCGCGCCCCAGGTGCAGGCGGCCACTCTGCAGCATGCAGTTTTCCTCGTCGATTATCTTGAAGCTGTCAAAGCTGTCGGAGTGATCCGGCATGTTGTCTGACAGGATGTGGCCTTCCAGGCAGGCGCTTAGAATATTGGTCGTGAACATAAAACCATGGCTCCTTTTGTATCGTCATTGTATTGTCAACATGATTCTACTACTTTTTTTATGAAAATGGCAACATTTTTTAGTGCACTTTGCACAATATGCCATTGTCTATCTTTTAACAAACATGATAATTCACGAACAAGCTCCCTTGCACTTGTGTTAAACTATAATCAATCAGTAATATCATGATATCATTATAGGAGGGAAATCATGAAAAAGATTTTAGCCGTACTCCTCGTCCTTGCAATGGTCATCGGCCTTGCTGCATGCGGCGGCGGAACAACTCCGGCAAACAACAACACTGCTCCTTCCAACAACACAACTCCGGCCAACAACACGGAGCCTGTTGCTGAGAAGAAGGTATTAAATGTAGCATTCCGCGGAGACCCGAACGGTCTTTGCCATGTATCCATCGCTGTAGGAAGCGCAAACACTCCTGCTCACGAGCTGATGATGGACCGTCTGTTCGAATATGATTACAAGACAGGTCAGCCGACTCCGATGCTCGCTACCAAGTGGGAGCCGATCGACGGAACACACTTCCGCGTCACACTCCGTGACGACGTATATTCCTGGAACGGCGACAAGTTCACCGCTGCGGACGTCAAGTACACCGTCAAGGCAGCTATCGACTCCGGAAAGCACGCCAGATACTACGGCAACTTCGACGTTGACAACTTCGTAGTTGAAGACGACACCCACCTCATCTTCGTTCTTAAGAAGGTAGACCCGTTCATCCAGACGACCCTGTCCAACATTCCTTACGGCATGATCGTACAGAAGTCTGTTGAAGCTGGCGGCGGCCTTGAGAAGATGGACGGCCAGGGCGGCAACATGCCGAACTGCTACACCGGTCCGTACAAGCCCGTTGAATGGAGCACCGGTTCCTTCATCAAGTTCGTCAAGAACGAAAAGTACTGGGGCGGCGAGCCGTACTTCGATGAGATCGTGATCCACTCCATCGCAGACGCTCAGTCCCGTACACAGGCTCTCGAAGCTGGCAACGTAGACCTTGTTCTCGAGCCTTCCGAAGCTCAGGCAAGCCTCATCAAGGACAACAAGGATCTTGCTGTCTACAACTATCCTACCACCAACCACCACACCCTGTTCACCAACACCCAGAAGGCTCCGTTCGACGATGTGAACGTCCGTATCGCATGTGCGCTTGCGCTCAACTACGATGCTAACATCCAGAGAGCTCTCGGCGGATACGGAAAGCACTCCGACGACATACTGCCTATCGGTAACCCGCAGTACGAGAAGCCGGCAGAGTCCTTCTACAAGTTCGACCTCGCTCTTGCCAAGGAGTACATGGCTAAGTCCAAGTACGCCACCAACTGCCCGGAAGTTGAGATCTACTACACACCGCAGCACGCAGAGTATGTACCTCTCATCCAGCAGCAGTGGAAGGAGATCGGCATCACTGTTAAGCCGACCCCGATCGCACAGGCAGAGTTCTACAACACCATGGCTACTGGTGAAAAGCAGGCATGGATAGTCAACAACTCCAACCCGAACCCCTATGAACAGCTGAAGTTCTACGATGGCGAGCACTTCAACTACAAGGACCTCAACGGCGGCCCGGGATGGAACGGCGGAGCTGAAGTTACCGCTCTGTTCGACAAGATCACTTCCGAGCCTGATATGGCTAAGGCCACTCCGTACTATCAGGAGCTGAGAAAGATCATCAACGCTCAGGTTCCGTCCATTCCTCTCTTCGTATATGAGAGACTGGCATTTGCTACCAGCAAGCTCGATGGTCTCATCCTCACCGAGGTCGGTGACATCAACTTCTCGAAGTGCAGATTCAAGTAATCGATAAGTAAACTTTAAATTTCAGCATTGCCCGGGGCATATACTGCCCCGGACAATGCATATTATCAGACAGTCAGGAGCATATCATGGTAAGGTATATCATAAACAGAGTGCTGTGGATGATCCCGGTAATACTGGGAGTTCTTCTCATAGCATTCTTCCTGAGTTCTGTAGCTCCGGGCAGAGTCGCGGATTCGATCCTCGGCTACGATGCCCCCGAAGAAGCAAAACAGGCTCTGGAAGAAGAACTGGGCCTCAACGATCCATTCCTGATAAGGTATGTGAGATACGTTAAAGGCATCGTCACCAAGGGCGATCTGGGAAATTCCTACAAGACCAGACAGCCCGTTTTCGGCGAGATCCTTTCGAAATTCCCGAACACCCTTAAACTCACGTTCTTTGCGGTGCTCGTTGCACTTATAATCGGAATACCGCTGGGCGTTATCGCGGCTGTGAAACAATACTCAGCCATCGATAACGCGACGATGGTATTCGCTCTGTTCGGCGTATCAGTGCCGCAGTTCTGGTTCGCCCTGATGATGATGCTGATCTTCTCGGTAAAGCTCAAATGGCTCCCCGCAATCACTACCGGAAACGGCGCACTCGGCTGGATACTGCCGGTGGCCATGGTCGGCATCGCCAACGTCGGTATGATAGCAAGGACCACGCGTTCTTCCATGCTTGAGGTAATACGTCAGGACTACATCAGGACAGCAAGGGCAAAGGGACAGAAAGAGGGCAAGGTCATTTTCAGGCATGCTCTGCGCAACTCCCTCATCCCGGTAATTGCCACACTGGGCAATACCATAGCTTCCTCGCTGGGCGGCTCCATAATCGCTGAATCCATTTTCTCCGTCAACGGCGTAGGCCTCTACATGCTCAACGCCATAAACGGCAGAGACTGGCCTGCGGTACAGGGCGGACTTGCGTTCCTGGCCGTTGTATTCAGTATCGTAATGCTGTTCATAGACCTTCTCTACACGGTCGTCGACCCGCGTCTTAAGGACGAGTTCAACGCAAAGAACAAGATGGCCGCCAACAGAAGAGCTATGAAGAAGCAGGCCCGTGCGACTGCTAAGGCAGCCAATCAGGCTCAGGCATAGGAGGTGCGGAATGGCAAAACTATACACACCTGCTATGGCTAAGATCGACAAGAGAAAAGCCAGGGAAATGGCCAGGCACCATGGTAAGGAAGTCAAATCTACACCCACAAGAGAAGCCTGGAAAAGACTTAAGAGAAACAAATTGGCTATTGTGGGTATGATCATTCTTATAATCATATTCATCGTAGCTATCATCGGTCCGTGGATAGCGCCGTATGACTATACGGCTCCGGACTACGCTAACTGGAACCAGAAGCCCAGCGCAGAGCACATCATGGGTACCGACCCCTACGGAAGAGATATCTTCTCCAGACTCATAATCGGTACCAGATACTCCGTGCCTATCGGATTCCTGGTAGTTATATTCGCCTTCGCGGTCGGCGGAACGCTCGGCGCTATCGCTGCGTACTACGGCGGCAAGGTGGATATGGTAATAATGCGTATACTGGACGTATTCCAGTCTATACCGCCCATGCTGATGGCCATCGCTGTCGTTGCGGTGCTCGGCGGCGGTATAGCCAACCTGGTAATATCCATAGTTATAAGCTCGCTGCCTGCAAGAGCCCGTATAGTCCGTGCTTCCATACTTACAGTAAAGAGGAACGACTACATCGAGTCCGCCAAGGCAATGGGCGCCAGCAAGAAGAGGCAGCTGATAAAGTTCATGCTTCCCAATGCTTTGGGCCCCATACTCACGAGCTTCACGTTCAGCGTGGCTACAGCAATCCTTACGATCTCATCGCTGAGCTACATAGGTCTTGGTATCACGGAGCCTGCTCCCGAATGGGGCGCTATGCTCTCCGCAGGCAAGGCTTATCTGCGTACAGCGCCGCACGTGCTGCTGTTCCCGGGTCTTGCGATAATGATCACGGTTCTGGCTCTGAACCTCTTCGGCGACGGCATCCGCGATGCCCTCGACCCGAGGCTCAAGTAGGGAGGTGGGAAACATGGATGAAAATAAAGTTTTCGAGACTGTTCCCGAAATGGCTCCCGAACCAAAGGCCAAGACTCCTGTGCTGGAGCTCAGAGATCTTGTAGTCCACTACGAGACTCCTGAAGGTGTTGCCGAGGCGGTAAACGGCATCAGCTTCACCGTAAACGAATCCGAGACCATAGGCCTCGTAGGCGAGACCGGCGCCGGAAAGACCACGATAGCGCTCACCACCATGGGCCTGCTTCCGGATGCGGGTCACGTCATAAGGGGCGAGGTGCTTCTTGACGGCGTGAACATAGTCACAACATCCCGTAAAAAGCGCGATAAGAAGAGACACGACAGAAAGATGCGCCACCTGCGCGGCGGCACCATGGGCATGATCTTCCAGGATCCTATGTCTGCGCTCAACCCGGTGCAGTACGTAGGCGATCAGATCGCCGAGGTAGTCAGCCTGCACAATCCGGTCAGTAAGTCCGAGGCAAAGGCCCGCGCCATCGAGATGATGGAGACCGTAGGTATCCCCGGCGCCCGCTACGCCGAATATCCGCACCAGTTCTCGGGCGGTATGAAGCAGCGTATAGTCATCGCTATGGCTCTCGCCTGCAACCCAAGGCTTCTCATAGCTGACGAGCCTACCACCGCTCTGGACGTTACCATCCAGGCCCAGGTACTGGATCTTATGAGAAAGCTCCAGGAGCAGTTCCACACCGCGACGATCATGATCACCCACGACCTTGGCGTCGTTGCCGAGACCTGCGACAAGGTGGCCGTCATCTACGCCGGCGAGGTAGTGGAGTACGGTCCGATAGAAGCAGTGTTTGAGCACACCAGCCACCCGTACACCAAGGCTCTGTTTGAAGCTCTTCCAAGCCTCGACACTGAGGTGGACAGGCTGCGCTCCATCGAAGGTCTGGTATCCGATCCCATGGATCTTCCGACATACTGCTCGTTCTGCGACAGGTGCCCGGAAAAGACCGAAGACTGCCATATCATAGACCCCATAACCAAAGAGATCGCTCCGGGTCACCTGGTCAAGTGCATCAAGTTCATGACCCCGGAAGAGATCGAACTGATAAAGAATCCTCCAAAGGAAGAAGACGAAGAAGTCCCTGCAGACGCAACGGATATCTCGGCAACTGTAATGGAAACGGAGGAGAAAGGAGAGGCAGCCAATGAGTGATGCTCTTCTTCAGGTAGAAAACCTAAAAAAATACTTCATGGTCCCGGACGGAATGCTGCACGCCGTAGACGACGTCAGCTTTACCTTAGACATGGGCGAGACCCTCGGCGTAGTAGGCGAGTCCGGCTGCGGAAAGTCCACCCTCGGTAAGACCATACTCCAGCTCATATCACCCAGCAGCGGCAAGATCATCTTCGACGGAGAAGACATCTCCAAGGTGGATGCCAGGAAGTTCGTGGAGCTGCGTCCCAAGATGCAGATGATATTCCAGGATCCGCTGTCCTCGCTTAACCCGCGCATGAGCGTCAGCGAACAGATCGCTGAACCGCTGCTCATACACAAGGTCTGCCATGACAAGGAATCCCTGGACAAACGCGTGCTTGAGCTGATGGACACCGTAGGACTTGCGAGACGCTACGTGGACACTTACCCGCACGAACTGGACGGCGGACGCCGCCAGAGAATAGGTATCGCAAGGGCTCTGGCTCTGGAACCAAAGATGATCATCTGCGATGAGCCGGTCTCGGCTCTGGACGTACTTATCCAGGCGCAGATACTCAACCTCCTTCAGGATCTTCAGAAGGAGAAGGGCATGGCTTACATGTTCATTACGCACGACCTGTCCGTAGTAAAGCACATCTCGGACCACATCAGCGTAATGTACCTGGGCCAGATGATAGAAAAGGCTCCCACGAAGGAACTCTTCAGCCACACCTGGCACCCTTACACAAAGGCGCTGCTGTCGGCTATTCCTGTTCCGTCGCTTAAGAACAGGAAGCAAAGGGAGCTCCTCAAAGGCGAGCTCACGAGCCCCATCAACCCGCCTGATGCCTGCAGATTCGCTCCGCGCTGCAACTACGCGTGCGAGGAGTGCTTCAAAGGCACGCCGAAGCTTGAAGAGCTTTCCAAGGACCACTTCGTGGCCTGCAAACGCGTAAGGGAGCTCAACAACCTTTAAGCAAAAAGTTTTTCATGATATGCCCGGAAGGACTGCAGTTGTATCTTTTTGATGCATTCACTGCAGTTCTTCTGTTATAATGATGTTGTGCCCGGTGGGCCGCATCGCATCAGCAATAACCATTACAGGAGGTATATATAATGTCGGAAAAGATCAGCATATGCTGCGTCGGCGACCTGATACTGGACGAGCCGGGTCCCGCTGAACCGTACTTTGAGGGCTGCAAGGACGTGCTGCGTGCGCAGGACGTCATGATCGGCCACATAGAGACCCCGCACACCACCAAGGAGCGCACCGAGCCTTCGTGCGTGGAGATCCAGGCTCCGCCTTCCCCTCCGCAGCACCTGGAGTGCCTGCCTTCGATGGGCTTCAACGTGGCGACAAACGCCGGAAACCACGCCTACGACTGCGGCCCGAACGGTGTCTTGGATACCATTGCAAAACTTGATGAGATAGGCCTTTCGCACTGCGGCACAGGAAAAAATCTCGAAGACGCGAAAAAGGCTGTATTTATAGAAAAGAAGGGCGTAAAGGTGGGCGTTTTGTCCTACAATGCCACCGGTCCGAAGCTCGGCTGGGCTACCTCGCAGAAACCCGGCGCCAACTACGTAAAGGTCGAGACGGCCTACACGCCCAAGTTCGACATGCCGGGCTGCCCCTGCAGAACGGATACCTACCTGCTGCCGGAGGCAAGAAAGCAGCTGGCAGAAGAAGTTGCGGCACTAAAAGCTGCGTGCGACATAGCGGTCATAGTCTTCCACAAAGGCAATGGCGGCGACATCCCCAGGCTCGACGACTACGAACAGGAGATGAGCTATCTGGCTATAGACGCCGGCGCGGATATAATCTTCGGCGTTCACCACCACGTGCTGAAGGGCGTGGAGTACTACAAGGGAAAACCGATATACCACGGGCTTGGCAACTTCGTGTGCTTCACCTACGCCATGACGGCTGGCTACAACGACACTCCTGAGATGATCGCGTATCTTAAGGAACGCGCCAGGCAGGGCCGCGGAGGCGGACACTACAAGGTGGATTTCTACCCCTGGTCCGAAAAGTCCAGGCTAACGATCATCGCGAAGGTGCTTGCGGATAAAAACGGGGTCGTAGAGTGCGGCTTCATTCCGGCTTACATAGAGGACAGCGGCAACGTCGTCGTAAAGAACCGCGAAAACGGCGGCCAGGAGGTTCTGGATTTCATGCGCGCTCAGACGGACGGCGCAGATCTTGGCGTAAAGCTCGAGTGGTCCGATGACGGGACCTTCGTGAGAATGCTGTAGAATACATAGGGGCTATGCCCTGACGGAAGATCACGCCGCGTAACAATAACTGAAAATGGTGGAGAAGAACCGTCCCTCTCCACCATTTTTATTTTACAGAAATGCCAAATTATGGGTTGACTTTTTGCGCCATAGATGTATAATTTTACCATCTAGAAAAACGGAGGGCTACGGATGAGGTGGAGGCAGTGGGCAGGCGTCGGCCTGATCGTTTTAAGCATAGCGGCAATGTTCCTGTGGGAGACGCAGCTTAGGGAAAAGCTGGTCTTCCGCAGGGCTGCGGTGTGTGCTGCGGACATCCCGGCCGGAGAGGTCTTTACCGAGGACATGGTAAAGCTCGTGCGGATCACGCCGGAATCTGCCGTGTACGGGGCGGCGGAGGACGATGCCGCCGAATACATCGGGCTTAAAACGACGTTGCCGCTCCACGAGAACCAGCAGCTTCTGCCGGAATATTTTTCATCGGAGGGGCCGGCCGCAGAAGGCACGGCAAGCTTTGTCATAGACGGCAGCTGGATCTGTTCGCAGAGCAGTCTGGACGAGGTGGGCGATACCGTAAGCCTGCGCCTCGTAAAAAGCGGGGAATATCTGGGCTCATATAAGATCAGCGCGCTGCCGGGTCCTAAAAGCAGCCTGGAACTGTGTGCGAGTTTTGAGGATTACATGCTCGTACGCAGCGCAGCCGAGGAAAACGGTCCGGGCAGCATCATAGTCATAAACACAAAAGCCAGGTAAGGGGAGAGAAATAATGAAAAAAGTATTCACATTTCACGGGGCGGACCACAAGTGCGGCTGCTCCATGCTCAGCCAGTGCGTGGCCGAACGCATAGCGCAGGAAAACAGCAGCTTAAGTGTGCTTCTGATACACGCGGAGCAGTCCGAAGGCACAGGCTATTCGCCGCACGTGCGCGAGTCCATGGAGCGCATCAGGCCTTACCTTGCGGAGCGCCTGCTGGACATAAGCGATATCGTGCAGCGTTCCGGCTACAGGGACAATCTTTCCATAATAGCAGGTACTGACCGCCCCGGAAGCTCGGAGCTGTTCCACCCGGACATGGCGGAATTCTTCCTGGGCAGTATGGCTCAGAACTTCGACATCGTGGTCTGCGACAGCGGCGCCAATATGGAGCATGGCCTTTCCCTTGGGGCGCTGTTCGCGTCAGACAGCATTTACATGGTCTTTGAGCAAAAAGAGAACGCCTTCAAGCACTACGAATGGCTGCTCCCTTTGTACGGAAAGCTCGGGCTGAACATCTCCGGTTTTGTCATAAACCGTTTCACCGCAAATTCCGCGTACACCAGGGAATACGTAAAAAAGCGCCTCGGCACGACGCGGGACAGGCTTTTTACAGTGCGCGGATCGGACTTCGGCATACTTGCGGAGATAGACGAAAAGAGCCTTCTTTGCTACAAGGATCCGGGCTTTACGAAGGACATAGACATGCTCGCCAGGGACATTATAAGCCAGGCTGCTGTCCCGGCTGCAAAGAAGGCCGCGAATGGATAGGTTCAGTTTCGCAAGCTACGTGAGCAGCTTTTGCGCTGAAGAAGGCTCTGAAACAGAGCGTTCCGTGGAAGGATTCTACAGGCTCTGCGAGAGGGTCCGGGCCGCATTTTACAAGGACTGGGACGCCCTCGGGGACAGCGGATCCGCCCTTGAGATCCAGAAAAAAGCGATAACCGGCTGCGAACGCGAGAAGACCTTCTTCAAGACCCGCATACTACAGATCGTGGATTCTCTGGATGCGCGCGGTACGGCTTTTCCGTCCTGGTATTCCGAGCTTTCCGATGCGGTGTATCACGAGAACTGGGGGCTTGCCGGGCTTGCGGAATGGTTCTCTCCGGCGTTTTGCGGCAGCAGTTCCGCCAAGATAGTTGCGGACCGAATATATTTCATGGACGGCGGGCGGATGCGGCTCATGCCGCAGCGCATAGAGCGCAGCAGGCTGGACCAGATGATACGCGCCTTTCTGCTGCTTAGCCCAAGAGAGCGCATGGACCGCAGCTATTACGAGACTTACATGCTGGACGGCACCAGGGTCACCATCTACACCGAGCCCATGGTTAAAGCCGATCAGCCCTGCATAGTCCTGCGGCGCTACCTGATACCAAAGCTCAGCTTCGAGGAACAGGCAGCGCGCGGCACCATACCCAAAGCCGCGATACCGCTTTTCAAGGCTATGGTCGAGATAGGTTTCAACGTCGCCTTCATAGGGGCTGTGCGCACAGCCAAGACCACCTTTCTTTCGACCTGGCAGAGCTGCGAGGATCCGCACCTTGAAGGCGTGATGGTGGAGACGGACCCGGAGATACCGCTGCACAGGATACTGCCGGACTCCCCGATAATGCAGCTGATCGCCGACGGCGAAGAGCTGCGGGGCATTTCAAAGAATCTGCTTCGAAGCGACGCGGATTATTTCATACTGGCCGAAGCCAGGGACGGCATAGCCCTGGACACGGCAGTAAGGCTTGCCGCAAAAGGCACGAAGCGCATGAAGATGACCTTCCACTCAAGACGTCCGGATCATTTTGCCCTGGAAGCGGCAACGGAGATCGTAAAATCCACCGGCGGAGACCTTGGCCTTACCATGTGCATGGTGGCCTCAAGCTTCGATTATATCTTCCATTTCGTAAGCCCGGGATCGGACCGCAGTGTAAAAAAGCTGGACAGCATATACCAGATGAGCTGCGGAAAAAACGGTGCTGCGGAATATAAAAAGATATGCAGCTACGATTACGAGAAGGGCTGCTGGTACTTTACGGACTACATCGGGGAGGACAAGCTGCAGTACGCGAAAAGCTCGTCGCCGGAAGGGCTTGAGCGCATGAAGCAGGCTCTTTCCCAGCTCTCCGGGCGGGAGGCGGTGTAACATGGAAAAGCTCGCTTTTGCCGTAAATATCACGATATACGCGCTTTATCTTCTGGGGACCGTGATGGCAGCAAGCCGGACCGCAGCCGTGATAGCCAACAGGATAAAACTGCGGCACCGCCTTGCCTTTGCGGGCAAGTATAAGGACAGTTTCCCTGATCAGAAGACGCTGCGCCTGCTGATCTTGTGCGGCCTGCTCTTTCTGGCTTCGCTGGCGATGGCTCTGAAGAGCTTCTCCTTCTTTTCCGCTATTATAGTGTCGGTCATCTGCGGGCTGCTGCCGCTTCTTGTGCACCTTGCGGGAAGAGGCCGCAGCAGGAGGCTGGCGGGGCGCGAGGGCGCGAGCCTGGTCTCAGAACTCGGCAGGCAATACCGCATGAAGAACTGCAATATCTATGAAGCGATCGAAGGATCGCTTGCAGCAGCTTCGGGTTTTCCGGTCTGCAGGAAGAGCCTTTCGGTGCTGCTCTTAAAGCTCCGGGAGGCATCCGGAAGGCCTGCTGTGCACACAGCGTGCTCGGCGTTCGGGGGCTCGTGCGGCAGCCTTTGGGGCAGGATGCTTTCCGGCTGCATAGAGACCGCAGTCCTTACCGGCGCGGACATCTCGGCTGCTCTGGAGGATCTTTCCGAGCAGCTGTCTTCGGCGAACAAGCTCCGCGAGGAGCGGAAAAGGCTCAACAGCGAGGCCGCCAGGATGACGGTCTTTCTGGTGCCGCTGCTGTACGCAGGCACCATGATAGTTGCTTCCAGGTTCCTCGGCGTGGAGCTGTCTGACCTTCTGCGCAACCAGTTTGCAAGCCCGGAGGGGATCATGCTGCTGCTCATATCGGTGTTTCTTTTTCTTGTGGATATTATAGTGCTGCAGGCTGTGGAGAACAGCGCAGCGGACATCTGACTCATGAAACAGGCGGTTCCATACATTTTACTTGTTCTGTTCTGGTGCGGAACAGGCCTCATATTCTTCAATATAAAGGCGGCAAAGCGCCGCATAAGCGCTCTTGCAGGCAAAGGCCTTCGCGCGGCGGAAAACTCAAGGCCCGTAAGGTCGCTGAGAACGGCGGCGGCCGGACGGCGCAGGGACAAGCTTAAGGACGAGCTTGCGGAAAGCCTTTCGTACACCAGGAACATAGCGGTCCTTGGAAGCAGGACGCACATCAGCGCAGGAATGCTGCTTTCCTCTCTTGCGGAGCAGTCCGTGCTTTTAAAGCCGGTATTTCTGGACATGGCGCACGCCATGAACGTCAACGACCGTAAAAGAACTTCGGAGGCGCTGTATTCGGTGCTGAAGGAACCCTACGCAAAGGACATTGGCGGCATGTTTGCATCGTGGGAGGATATAGAGCCCGGCGGGCTGCTCCAGACACTCGAAGTGTACCGAAGCATGCTGAGGGAGGAGCGCATCACCCGGATAAGGAAGAGGGACGAGCTGGTCTCGGACCTGATATACTTTCCCGTGGTGCTGAACTGCATGGTGGTGCTCCTTAACTTCCTTTACGTGGCTTATTTCCTGCAGCAAAAGGAGCTTATGGAACTGTTCTTTTAGGATTTCCCTACAGGAGGTGCGGGATGAAGCAATTGATAGTCATGATAGCCATGATAATTCTGGGCATTGCCATAGGCGCCCTTATCTTGGGCTTTTCGGATACTGCCGGCAGAATAAAGGACAGCACCAACGAACGCATCATAAACAGCGTAGACGGATGGATGCGCTCGGATGCGGCAGTGGAGGCGGCGGCATGAAACAGCTCATAGTTCTTGCAGCCTCCGTGATACTGGGGCTGGCGCTGTTCGGCATGATAGCAGGCAGTGAAAACAGCCTGTATTCCACGGTCAGAAATGTCTGGGAGAAGGAAGCGGATCTTCGGATCTTTGCGGATGAGCCTGCGAGGTAAGACGGAGGAGGGCGCGTGAAACAGTTCATAGTCATGGCTGCGGTGCTGCCGCTGCTTTTGGTCTTTCTCATCAGTTTTTCCGAGATACAGGAATACAACTTTCTTACTGCGGCGGCTGACGACGCGGTGTATGCTGCCAAGGAAATGGCAAAGCAGGAGGGCTGTTTTTCCGAGAAGATACAGGACTGGCTCAGGGCGGAGCTGTGCAAGAGGATACGGGGCATAAGCCGGGAAGACATAATAATTGGCAGCAAGACAGATACCAGGCCTGTTCCGCGGGCAGGAAGCGCCGAAGGCTCTTCCGGGCTCATACGCTACCAGATCAGCATTCCCATGCCCAAAAGAAGTTCCGGCACGCTGCTTGGAGTAAAGCAGAAAAGCGGGCCGTTCTACTACATAATAGACAGCTATACTACCAGCGAATACCTGCCGCCGGGCTCTTACCGGCAGGGAAACTCATGAAGGTCTTTCTGGTGTTTCTGGCGCTGGTGATAGTGTTCACCGGCGCCCTGGCGTTCGCTTCGGACAGCCTGCGTTTCGTGCTGCTTCAGAAAAGGCTCAAGGTTCTGGCCGAAGAGTGCGCAGAGGCTGCCGCGCTGTGCATCGACGAGGAAGAGAGTCAAAAACAGGGGAGAATATGCATCGATCTCGCACGCGGACAGGCTGCCGCGGAGAGTTTTCTTGCGCAAAGTTCGTATCTTAAAACGTTCGGAGAAGCTTCTCTTGGCGTCAGGATCAGTTCTTTCGGAAGCAGTGGAGTGCGAGCGGAGCTCGTCTGGAAAAACAAGGCGGCAAGAGCTGCCGCCTACGAATGGGTCAAAAGGTAATAAGTACTGCCGGCAGGATCTGGGCCTTACATGGTCTGCATGGCTTTTTTATCGCGCGACTTTTTGATGAAGTGCACCGATACCGGAACCACGGACAGTATCACTATAAGCAGTCCTGCCGTAAACTTGAACACGTCCGCCCACTTGCGGTAGTCGCTGAACACCAGAGGCATGGCCTTGTCAAGAAGAGCCAGCACCACGACGGCCAAAAGCACGTACAGGAAGTTCTTAAGCGTAAATATCTTGCTGAAAGGTATATCCGGGAAAATGGCTTTTATCAGAAGGCCTATCGCAAGGAAGACTACGAGTGCGAATATGACCCACTTCAGCACTGCCGCCAGCACCGGAGCCATCACTGTCGTAAAGAACGCCCCCAGCACCTTTGTCAGCACCATACCGGCAGCGTACATAGGCAGTACTACCCCGATGCGCACAGCGGAAGGAAGCGCCTGGATCTTTTCCTTTACGGAAGCTTTCAGGCCTTTTTTGCGTGCCTTGTGCTTTTCGGCCTCGGGAGCTGCATCCAGGGCTTCGTCCATAGTCAGGGTATCCACAACCGGGGTGGGGCTTAGAATCTCCGGAGAAACTATCTCGGACGGAGAGTCGAACGCCCCGCTTATCGTAAGGCACGCCACGGCAACAGCAAGCCCCAGGCCCGCGAGTATGCCGCCCTTGACGTTCGCCTGCGCAAGACCCTTGCCGTGCGCCTGGTCCTTGCCTTTGCTGCGCTTTTTATTCAGTTCAACTATCTTATCTGCCAGTGTTCTCTTCATAGCTGCATAATAACACAAATATTCAAAGGTGACAAGGGGACGGTTCTGTGTCACGCCGCCTGGGGCGCCTGTGCGTTCGGGCACTTTCATCCGCCCGCTTCGCGGCTTCACGCCGAGCCTTTTTCGAAGCTCGCTGCCGTTCTGATCGTACTGCGTCCGTCCTTACGGGCTCGCTTTAGCGTAAAGTCTCTTCTACCGCTCCGCAGAGGGCTCTGAAAGTGTCCGAACGCACAGGCGCCCCAGGCGGCGTGACACAGAACCGTCCCCTTGTCAGCAATTACTGATTGCAAAGTGTATACGTATAGTAGTATAATATCGAAGTATTTTAGCCTTGACGTATAAGGAGGAATAGTAATGGCAGAGGATAATAAATACACCTTTGAAAACGAGGAGTACCGCCAGACGTATTGGCATACTTGCTCCCACATCATGGCGCAGGCCGTAAAGAGGCTCTGGCCGGAAGTAAAGCTGGCTATAGGCCCGTCCATCAAAGAAGGATGGTACTACGACATGCTCGCTCCGTTCTCGTTCACACCCGAGCACATGGAGCAGATAGAAGCCGAGATGAAGAAGATATGCAAGGAGAACCTTCCCCTGGAACGCTTCGTGCTTCCAAGAGATGAAGCCCTTGCTTTCATGAAGGAAAAGGAAGAACCCTTTAAGGTCGAGCTCATAAACGACCTTCCGGAGGGCGAGGAGATATCCTTCTATAAACAGGGAGAGTTCACGGACCTTTGCGCAGGCCCGCACCTAGACCGCACAGGCCGCGTAAAGCATAACGCTTTCAAGCTGCTCACCTGCAACGCCGCCTACTGGCGCGGAGATTCCAGCCGCGAGACCCTTCAGAGGATCTACGGAATAGCCTTCCCCAAAAAAGAAGAGCTGGACGAGTATATCAAAAAACTCGAAGAGGCAAAGCTCCGCGACCACCGCAAGATAGGCAAGGATATGTCGCTGTTCATGACCGACGAGCTCGTAGGCCGCGGCATGCCGATGTTCCTTCCCAAGGGCTACACGCTCTGGCGCATACTTGAGAACTACATCAGGGACAAGGAGATAAAACTTGGCTATCAGCACGTGCTCACACCCTGTGTAGGCACCGTACAGCTCTACAAGACCTCCGGTCACTGGGATCACTACAAGGAGAATATGTTCCCGGCCATGCAGGTGGACGAAGAGACCTACGTGCTGCGCCCGATGAACTGCCCGCACCACATGCGCATATACGCTAACCAGCCGCACTCCTACAGGAACCTGCCGGTAAGGATAGGCGAGATAGCCCACGACTTCCGTTACGAAGCTTCCGGAGCTCTTAAGGGCATTGAAAGAGGCAGGCACTTCTGCCAGAACGACGCCCACCTCTTCGTAACACCGGACCAGATCAAGGACGAGTTCAAGAGGGTAGTGGATCTGATCTTCGACACCTACAAGGACTTCGGCATCACCGATTACCGCATGGTGCTGTCGCTGCGCGATCCTGCTGACAAGGTCAAGTATCACGACGATGACGAGATGTGGAACACCGCTGAGAACGCTCTTCGCGACGTGCTCAACGAGCTCGGCCTGGATTACACCGAAGAGATTGGCGAGGCCGCGTTCTACGGCCCCAAGCTGGATGTAAACGTAAAGCCCGCGGTAGGCGCCGAGTACACGCTCTCCACCTGCCAGCTGGACTTCTGCCTGCCGGCAAAGTTCAACCTGGTCTACATGGATAAGGACAGCGTTGAGCGCACACCCGTGGTCATACACAGGGCCATCCTCGGATCTTTGGACCGCTTCATGGCCTACCTCATAGAAGAGACCATGGGCGCTTTCCCGACCTGGCTTGCTCCGGTGCAGGTAAAGATCCTGCCCGTTACGGACCGCGCCTGCGAGTACGCCGTTGATATCTGCGAAAAGCTCGAGGCCCTTGGCTACCGCGCCGAGGTCGACAACCGCAACGAGAAGACCGGCCGCAAGATCCGCGACGCACAGATCGAAAAGGTACCGTACATGATAGTCGTCGGCGACCGCGACATGGAAAACTCCACGCTTGCCCCGCGCCACCGCGCAGAAGGCGACCTCGGGACCATGACCTACGATCAGTTCCTGGCCATCTTAAAAGACGACGTCGACAACAAGAAGATAAAGTAAGCTGGCATCAGCGCCGCGCAGGTCCAAAAGGGCTTGCGCGGTCTTTTGCTCTTTGTATTTCACAAGTCTTTTACTTGCTTTAAGGGGCTGTTGGATTTATAATTAAGTGATATGAGGATTTTAACAGCTATAGCAGGATTACTTATCTGCGCTACAGGAGCTTTTAGTTTTGTGGTCTACAGCAACCCGTTCACGGATATTGCGTTCGTGGTAGGGGTCGTAATGATGATCGCAGGCGTGCTCCACACTGTAGCATATCTCGTTTCCGGACGCGGAGCAAACCGCCTCACGGATACAGCGCTCGTAGAAGGTCTGGTAACGTTCTTCTACGGTTTTGCAGTGCTCAACAACCAGGTCACGGACCAGAGTCTTACGATGTTCTTCGGCACCTGGCTTACGATCTGCGGTGTAACAAGGATATCGCAGAGCTTTTACGTAAGCCGCTTCAACCCCAGGGACTGGGCCAAGATAATGCCTTTAGGGCTGGTCGCTACCATGCTCGGCGTCGTGATGATGATGCCAAGCCTTCTTTCGGCTGTGATGCCCCTGATGCTGGTAGGCGGAGCCTTCCTTATCGACGGCCTCAGCATACTGGTCTACGCCATGTTCATGCGCAGAAAGGACGCTGAAAAGGGAAGAGCCGAAACCGAGGCCCGACAGAGGGCGGAGGCCAAAAAGCAGCTGCAGCGCACCAAAAGGGAGCAGCGCGACAAGCTCCGCAGCCTCAACAAACAGGAGCGCGATGCCGCGCAGGCAAAGCTTCTTGCGGATCAGCGCGCTTACGAGGAGGCCAAAAAACAGGAGAAGCTGGCCAAGCGCCAGGCGCGCAGCGCAATGGTGGAAGCCCAGAGCGCAACCATACCTATGACAAAAGAAGAAGTTGCAGAGGTGGTAGAGGGCGCTCCAAAAGAGCAGCTCGAAGAGGACGCAAGGGTCCTTGCTGAAGCAAAGGCCGAAGCCGAAAAGGCAGCTGAGCCCGAAAAGCCGCTCTCCGAAGGCGAAAAGGCCGTTGAGGGGCTCGCCCAGAGCGTAGCCGAGCTCGATGCCGCCTCGAGGGTCAGCTTCAAGGCCCCCGAAGAGATCCCGGTCATAAACGTGGACGACATCCTTAAGGAAAAGAAGTCCAGAAGGGACGCTTCCGAGGGCGAACAGAAGCTCGGCGCCGTAAACCTCGAAGAGGTCGAGAACGGCAGCCGCGTGGTCTTCGAAAAGGTGGAGCTCCCGCAGCCCGAACTTGCTTCCGCGACTGAAAAGAACGTCAGCAGGGAAGATGTCCTGCAGAAGATAGAAAGCGAAAAGCTCCCGCAGCTCGAGATCGTCGACTATTCGCCGATAGATTTTGACGAGTCTGAACCGGAGCCTTCGGAAAAGGTACAGGACGCGGCCCAGGCCGAAAAAAACGTAAAGGACGATAAGTTCTTCACCCAGGTCCTGGATCTTACATGGAAAGATGAAGAGGTATAGCATGAACAGACCAGTGATGCTGCTTATAATGGACGGTTTCGGGATAGCCCCTCCGGGTCCCGGAAACGCCATATACGCTGCAAAGACTCCGAATCTGGATGAGCTTCTCAAAAGCTGCCCCAACGCGCAGCTTCAGGCAAGCGGCAGGTTCGTGGGGCTTCCCGACGGCCAGATGGGTAACTCCGAAGTCGGGCATACCAACATGGGCGCCGGCCGCGTAGTCTGGCAGGAGCTCTCAAAGATCACAAACGAGATAGAAAACGGCGAATTCTTCAAGAATCCGGACCTTGCCGCTGCCATGGAGCACGCGAAGGAAGGGCACGCTCTGCACCTTATGGGGCTTCTTTCCGACGGCGGAGTGCATTCGCACAACACCCACCTATACGCGCTGCTTAGGATGGCCGCGCAGTACGGTCTTAAGGAAGCCTACGTGCACTGCATATTGGACGGAAGGGACGTTCCTCCCGCCTGCGCAGAAAAATACATCGCAGAGCTTCAGGAAGAGATGACCAGGATCGGCTGCGGCGAGATAGCCACCATTGCAGGCCGCTTCTACACCATGGACCGCGACAAGCGCTGGGAGCGCGTGCAGCTCTCCTACGACTGCTACACCCTTGGCGAAGGCTATAAAGAGCTCACGCCCGAGGCCCTCATGGAGCGCGCCAGAAAAGACGGCGAAAACGACGAGTTCGTAAAGCCGGGCATCGTAGCCGAGTGCTCCGTGTGCGAAGGCGGCAGGGAAGCTGACTGCAGCGTCGCGAAACACACCATCCACGACGGCGATTCCGTCATCTTCTTCAACTTCCGTCCCGACAGGGCAAGGGAGATAACCCGCTGTTTCGTGGATCCGAACTTCGACGGTTTCGAGCGCAAAGTGATACTAAAGGACCTTTGCTACGTGTGCTTTACCACCTATGACGCTACCATACCCAACGTGCGCATAGCGTTCAAGCCGCAGTCGCTTAAGAACACCCTGGGCGAGTACGTTTCGGGCCTTGGCTTAAAGCAGCTTCGCATAGCAGAGACGGAAAAATACGCCCACGTGACCTTCTTCTTCAACGGCGGCCTTGAGGCCCCGTACGAAGGCGAGGAGCGCATACTTGTGCCGTCTCCAAAGGTCGCAACTTACGATCTTCAGCCGGAGATGAGCGCCTATACAGTCACCGAAAAAGTGCTCGAACGCATAGAAAGCGGCGAGCTCGACATGATAATAATGAACCTGGCCAACTGCGATATGGTAGGCCACACAGGGGTTTTCGACGCCGCGGTAGCAGCTGTGGAAACGGTAGATACCTGCGTCGGAAAGATCGCAAAAGCCATT
Source organism: Bacillota bacterium (assembly GCA_017443515.1). Classification (GTDB taxonomy): domain Bacteria; phylum Bacillota; class Clostridia; order Peptostreptococcales; family Anaerovoracaceae; genus RUG13409. The sequence continues at coordinate 45,445 of JAFRXM010000001.1, forward strand.
AAGAAGGCTGGCGGACGCCTCATCGTCACCGCGGACCACGGCAATGCTGACGAGATGCTGGACGCGGAAGGCAACATTGTCACCGCCCACTCCACCAATCCGGTGCCGGTAATACTTGTGAACGGTCCGGCAGGGGCGGACGGCACACCGGCAGGCATCAGGTCCGGCGCGCTGTGCGATCTTGCGCCGACACTGCTTGAGCTTATGGAACTGCCCGTCCCTAAAGAGATGGAAGGGCACAGTCTGTTAGTATAGAACAAAGGGGAAATATGGAATCAGGGAGCGCAGTAAATACAAGGAGCGCAAAACACAGGAAGGCAAAGAAAGGCGGCGGTCTGGGGCCCGTCCGCTGGGTCCTGTTTGCAATATGCATATGTGTTTTCTGCTTCAGCGGGTACAAGCTGTACGACAAGTACAAGATGTACAAGGAAAACAAGGAAGCCTACGCCGAGATCAACGAGGTGGTCATCCAGCCGGCAAGCTACAACATCCCCAGCATCGAGCAGGAAGGCGAAAGCACGGGGCCTCTTCCCCAGCGCCTTGCCAACCCGATACCGGAGATCGATTTTGCAGTGCTTGCCGACATGGACAAGAACGCCTTCGGCTGGCTCTACATACCGGACACCGTCATGAACTACCCGGTGGTAAAGGGCAAGGACAACGATTATTATCTCAACCACGCCCTGGGCGGCAAGTGGAACAACGGCGGCTGTCCTTTCGTGGACTACAGGAACAAGGACGGTTTTGAGGACTACAACACGGTCATCTACGGGCACCATCTGCGCAACGGCATGATGTTCGCGTGCCTGGACGACTACGCAAAGCAGGAGTTCTACGACGCCCACCCGGTGGTCTACTTCACCACGGAAAGCGGAAAGTACATACTCAGGATCTTTGCGGCGTACACAACGCACTCCACCTCGGACGCCTACAACAGGTCGTTCAAAAACGAAGAGGCCTTCATGAACTGGGTGGACAAAGCACTGGAGCAGTCCAAGATCAAGACCGATGTCGAGATCACAGCACAGGACAAGGTGCTGACGCTTTCCACCTGCGCCTACAACTTCAGCGGCGCAAGGTTCGTGGTGCACTGCAGGCTCGACAAGTGCCCGCAGGACAACTGGTACGAAGACGAATGGAATCTGATCTGAAAGGATAAGATATGGACTATAAAAAACTGGCTGAGCTTCTCTTTGCGGACATAAAGAAGACTCCGCAGGATTACGAGGCCGAATACCCAAAAAGAGGGCTTTCTGAAGGCGCGCTGGTAACAAGGCTTGCGCCCAGCCCCACGGGTTTCATACATCTGGGCAATCTCTACGGAGCGCTTGTGGACGAAAGGCTGGCCCATCAGGGCGGCGGCGTCTGCTACCTGCGCATAGAGGACACAGACGAAAAGCGCGAGGTCGAAGGTGCGGTCCCCGTGCTTTTGGATGTTCTCAGCTATTTTGGAATAGAGTTCGACGAAGGAGCCTGCAAGGCGGACAAGCCCGGCTGCAGGCCCAGTTCTGTTGAGCCAAGCGCTGGCGAGACCGGTGCCTACGGGCCCTACTGGCAGAGCATGCGCAGCGAGATATACAAGGCCTGCGTAAAGCAGCTGGTGGCCGAAGGAAAAGCCTATCCCTGCTTCATGAGCGAAGAGGAGATAGCAGCCATCAGGGAAGAGCAGAGCGCAAACAAGATAGACCCGGGCATCTACGGAAAGTACGCAAAGCACCGGGATCTTTCCTTTGAGGAAGTCGAGCAGCGCATAAAAGAAGGGCAGCCCTGGGTGGTCCGCTTCCGCTCTGAAGGCGATCCTTCGCGCTATTTTACCGCAAAGGACGCTATACGCGGGGATCTTTCGATGCCTGAGAACATCCAGGACGTCGTGATCCTTAAAAAGAACGACCTTCCCACATACCACTTCGCGCACGTGGTGGACGACCACTTCATGCGCACAGATATAGTGGTGCGCGGCGAGGAATGGATGGCCAGCCTTCCCATACACGTGCAGCTGTTTGAGGCCATGGGCTGGGAACTTCCGCTCTACTGCCACACCACCTCGCTCATGAAGATAGACGAAGCCACCGGCCAGAAGCGCAAGCTCTCAAAGCGCAAGGACCCGGAGCTGGGCCTTTCGTTCTACAAGGAGCTGGGCTACTTCCCCGAGGCCGTGCGCGAGTATCTGATGACCATACTGTGCTCCGATTTCGAGGAGTGGCGCATAGCCAACCCGGAAACGGATTACAACGAGTTCGTCTTCTCGCCCGAAAAGATGAGCGATTCGGGCACGCTGTTCGATATCAACAAGCTGAACGATGTGTCCAAGGACGTCCTTGCCAGAAAGAGCGCCGAAGAGATCTACGATTTCATGCTCGGCTGGGCAAAGGAGTTCGATCAGGAAAAATACGCGCTGATAGCGGAAAACAGGGATATGCTGCTTAAGGTCTTCGACATAGACCGCGGCGGCGAAAAGCCCAGAAAAGACCTTGTCTACGCCCAGCAGATCTTTGCATTCATAAAGTACTTCTTCGACGAGACCTTTGAGTACGAGTCCGAGTGGCCCGCGGAAGTCAGTGCCGAAGACAGAAAAGAGATACTGCGCCGCTATATAGAAGGCTACGACCCAGCGGATGACAATTCCGCCTGGTTCGAGAAGATCCGCGGTATAACAGCGGATCTGGGCTACGCGGTAAAGCCCAAGGATCACAAGAAGAACCCCGACAGTTACAAGGGCCACGTCGGCCACGTCAGCGGGGTCATAAGAATAGCCATCACCGGAAGGGCCAACAGCCCGGACCTTTGGACCATACAGCAGATCATGGGCCAAAAGATGGTAAAAGCCCGCATAGAAAGAGCCGCAAACGCTTAAAACCCCACCGGAGAACCACATGAATTACAACAGTACAAGAGGACAGGCCCCGCAGATGAACGTCTGCAGCGCCATAATAAAGGGTATAGCCTCCGACAAGGGGCTGTATGTTCCTGAAAGCTTCCCTAAGCTTACGAAAAGCTGGGAAGAACTTTCGATGCTCAATTACAAGGAGCTTGCCTACACCGTGCTCGCGCCGTACATCCCGGAGTTTACCGAAGAAGAGCTCAAAGCCTGCATTTCCGGAGCCTACGACGGAAAGTTCTCCGAAGAGGAGATAGTACCCGTAAGAAAGGCCGGCGGAGCCTGGTTCATAGAGCTCTACCACGGCCCAACGGCGGCTTTTAAGGATATGGCCCTGCAGCTGATGCCGTGGCTTCTTACCAAGAGCGTTGAAAAGCAGCACGAGGACAAGACCGTGGTAATACTGGTCTCCACCTCGGGCGACACCGGAATGGCCGCCTTAAAAGGCTTTGAGAACGTCCCCGGCACCCAGATCGTGGTCTTCTTCCCAGACGGAGCCGTAAGCCCCGTCCAGGAGCAGCAGATGCGCACGGCCAGCGGGAACAACGCCCATGTGTTCTCCATCCTTGGCAACTTCGACGACGCTCAGACCACCCAGAAACAGATACTTAACGATAAGGAGCTTTCGGAGCGCATGGCTGAAAAGGGCTACACCTTCAGCGCCGCAAACTCCATGAACATAGGAAGGCTCATTCCCCAGATCGTCTATTACGTATGGGGCTACTCCAGGCTCGTGGCGAACGGCACCGTAAAGGCCGGCGATCCTGTCAACATCTGCGTTCCGTCCGGAAACTTCGGAAACATACTCTCGGCCTACTACGCCATGCGGATGGGAGTGCCTGTAAAGAGGCTCATCTGCGCTTCCAATAAAAACAAAGTCCTCACGGACTTCATAAATACCGGCACTTACGACGCCAACAGGGAGTTCTTCGTCACCAACTCCCCGTCCATGGACATACTCATCTCCAGCAACCTGGAAAGGCTTTTATACCACCTTGCTGGCAACGACGCCGAAGAGGTGAGAAGCCTCATGGGCCAGCTTACGGAAAAGGGCAGATACACCGTGGGCGCTAAGGTGCGCGACGGGCTCGAGGCACTGTTTTCCGCCGGCTACGCCGACGAGGACGAGATCTGCGCAGCCATAGGTGAACTTTACAACAGCGAAGGCTATCTGATGGATACCCACACCGCCGTAGGATACAAGGTCTGGAAGGACTATGCAGCAAACGAGAACGACTACACTCCCGCGCTGATAGCCTCCACCGCAAGCCCCTACAAGTTCGCAGCTACCATTGCCGACAGTATAGGCATAGGGCAGGGCGCGGACCAGTTCGACACCATAGACAGGCTCATGATAGCCACCGGCTATCCGATCCCTGAGGGCCTAAAAGACCTCCGCAGCCGCAAGGTCATCCACACCGAATCCATAAGAAGAGAGGATATGAAGCAGCGCGTAGAGCAGCTTCTGGGGTTATAAAACATGGATCTTAAGCAGTTCAGGCACATACATTTTCTCGGGATAGGCGGAATAGGCGTATCCGGAATAGCTCAGATCATGAACGACCGCGGCGTAGAGGTTTCCGGCTCCGACATGAAGATGAGCACAGTAACAGAGCACCTGGAAAAGGAAGGCATAAAGGTCTTCATAGGCCACGACGCCGAAAACCTTGGCGACGCCGACCTTCTGGTGTATTCCAACGCGGTCTCCATGGAGAACCCCGAGATCGTAAAGGCCAGGGAAAACGGCATCCCCGTCATCTCAAGAGCCCAGGCTCTTGGCATGCTCATGGACGAGTATCCGGTGTCCATAGCCATCTCCGGAACCCACGGAAAGACCACTACTACTTCCATGGTCTCCCTTATTCTTGAGAACGCCAAGAAAGATCCTACCATACTGGTCGGCGGCATACTCAACGAGTTCCACGGAAACGTGCGCGTAGGCGGCAGCAAGTACATAGTCTCCGAGGCCTGCGAGTACATGGACAGCTTCCTTGAGCTGCGTCCGAACATGGAGATAATACTCAACATAGACTCTGATCACCTGGATTATTTCAAGGACATCTACCACATAGCAAGGTCTTTCGATAAGTTCGCCTCGGCAGTCCCCAAGGACGGAACAGTCATCGCGTACGATTCCAACCCCTTCGTAAAGTCCGTAACAGACGGCCTTAGCTGCAACGTTGTAACGTTCGGCTACAGCGAGTCCTCGGACTACTACGCCATGAACATAGCCTTCGATTCCATGGGGCATCCGTCCTACGACCTGTTCGGAAAAGAGGGTCTCATAGACCGCATAACGCTTTCCGTTCCCGGAGAGCACAACGTCACCAACAGCCTCGCTGCCATAGCGGCCTGCATGACGCTCGGCGTGGACATCGATGTGATAAAGGAAACGCTCGAGGCCTTCAGGGGCACGCAGCGCAGGTTCGATATAATAGGCCGCACTAACGGCTTTCTGGTAGTGGACGACTACGCCCATCATCCCACGGAGATAAAGGCTACGCTGGCGGCGGCTCAAAAACTGGAGCACAACAGGGTATGGTGCCTGTTCCAGCCGCACACCTACACCAGGACATTGGCCCTTATGGACCAGTTCGCGGACGCCTTTGCGGACGCCGACATAGTCTGCCTTGCGGAGATCTACGCGGCCAGAGAAAAGAACATATACAAGCTTTCGTCATCCAGGCTCATGGAGGACATAAGGAAGCGCCATCCAGAAAAGGAAGTGTGCTTCTTCGACAACTTCGACAGCATGGCTGAGTTCGTTCTGAACAACGCTGCAGCCGGAGACGTGGTCATCACCATGGGCGCCGGAGATATATATAAAGTCGGCGAGATCATACTCGAGAAAGGCCAGAAGAGTTGAAGAGGGCACAGCGCGCCTGCGTAATAACTCAGATACTCACAGAGAACCCGAACCGGGATTTCCCGCTCGGGTATTTTGCGGAGCGCTTCGGATGCGCAAAATCGAGCATTTCCGAGGATCTGCAGATAGTAAGGGCTTCGTTCGAGGAAGCCGGCCTGGGCTACATAGAGACCACCTCCGGGGCTAAAGGCGGCGTGCGCTACGTACCGTACATCAGCAAGGAGCTTTCGGTCCCGGCGATCACCAAGTTCGGCGAGGCTCTGGCAGCTCCGGAAAGGGTTCTTGGAAGCGGTTTCGTCTACACCACGGACCTCATGTCCGACCCCGAGTTCGTCAGCATGGCTGCAAGGCTCTTTGCAAAGCGCTTCGCGGCCACAGAGGCCGACATAGTAGTCACAGTCGAGACCAAGGGCATAGGCGTAGCCATGGAAGCCGCAAGGCTCCTCAACATGCCACTCATAGTTATTCGCCGCGAGGCAAAGGTGTCCGAGGGCTCCACGATAAGTATCAACTACTTCTCAGGCTCGGCGGACAGGATACAGAAGATGAGCCTTTCGAAGAGGGCGGTAAAGCCAGGCTCGAGGGCAATAATCATAGACGATTTCATGCGCGGAGGCGGTTCTGTAAAGGGGATGCAGGACATGCTGGCGGAGTTCGACGCGAAGTCCGTAGGCGTTGGGGTCGTAATAGCCGCGGGGCAGAATGCGCAGAAGAAGATAGGCGGGTATTTCCCGATCTTCCTCTACGATGACAACGACGCGGAATGCAGGGTGCGTCCGAACCCGGAGATATTGGGAGAATAAATACGGTTCCATTAAATTTTGAATGATATAGCGGAAAGGCAGAAAAAATGAGCGGAATGTACAAAGATTATGCTATCTTCGCAGGCAACGGAAATCTTCCTCTTGCAAAAGAGATCTGCAAGTATCTCGGAAAGCCCCTGGGCGATGCGACAGTCAAGAAATTCAGCGACGGCGAGGTAGCTGTAAACATCAACGAGAGCGTAAGAGGAAAGGACTGCTACATCATCCAGTCCACTTCCGACCCTGTAAACGACAACCTCATGGAGCTTTGCATCCTCATAGACGCCATGAAGAGAGCGTCCGCCGGCAGGATCAACGCCGTCATCCCTTACTTCGGATACGGCAGGCAGGACAGGACGGCACGCCCCAGAGACCCCATCACGGCAAGGCTCGTTGCTGACATCATCTCCGTGGCAGGCGCCGAGAGAGTCATAACCATGGACCTTCACGCACCGCAGATCCAAGGATTCTTCAACATCCCCACGGACCACCTGCTCGGCAGCCCCATCCTGGTGAACTACTTCAAGTCCCAGCCTCACGAAAATGTCGTAATAGTCTCTCCGGACCACGGTTCCGTAAAGAGAGCCAGGGATATGGCAGCTCCGCTCGATGTGCCAATCGCAATTATAGATAAGCGCCGTCCGAAGCCGAACGTCTCCGAGATAATGAACATCATCGGCGATATCGAAGGCAAGGACTGCATACTCATAGACGACATGGTCGACACCGCAGGCACCATCTGCAACGCCGCCAACGCCCTTAAGGAGCGCGGAGCAAAGAGCGTCAGAGCCTGCGCTACCCACGGCGTGCTTTCAGGCCCGGCCATCGACAGGATCCAGGCTTCTGCAATCGAAGAGATGGTCTTCCTCAACACCATAGAGATCCCTGAAGAAAAGCACATCGCCAAGTTCAAGTACCTCTCCGTGGCCAGGGTATTCGGCGAAACTATCAGAAGAGTGTACCACAACGAGCCGCTCAGCTCGCTGTTTGAAAAGTAGGATCAGTAAATACCGATGTATATTATCTGCGGACTGGGCAATCCCGGCAGGCTGTACGCGCACACACGTCACAACATGGGCTTTCTTACCATAGACGTGCTTTCGGACAGGCTCGGGATACCTGTTAACAAACTGAAGTTCAAGTCCCTCATAGGCGAGGGGCGCATTGGCACCGAAAAGGTGGTTCTGGTAAAGCCCCAGACCTACATGAACCTTTCCGGCGAGGCTCTGCGCCCTCTGGTGGAATTCTACAAGCCCGAACACAGCAAGCTGGTTCTGGTCTACGACGATGTGGATCTTCCGCTGGGCCGCACGAGGGTGCGCGCTTCCGGAAGTTCAGGCACCCACAACGGCATGCGCTCTGTCATCTACCAGCTGCAGTTCGACGACTTTCCGAGGGTGCGCATAGGCCTTGGCCCGCACGGCGACATCCCGCTGGACAAGTTCGTAATAGGGCACTGGACCAGCCAGGAGCAGCCGGCGCTGGCAAAAGCCGTGCTGCGCGCCGCCGACGCCTGCGAAACGATAGTTCGCGAAGGCCTGGACGAAGCCATGCAGAAATACAACGGGATAGTGTAGCAGAAAAGATCAACGCAGGAAAACTGAAGCAGTATAAAAAAGAGAGCCGGAAAGGCTCTCTTTTGACAGTAGGTATAAAACAGCGGATCATTGGTCGCGAAGCTCAGGATATGCTTCATACATTTGTTTCTGGAGGACGCTGAAATACTGGACGACGTTCTTTAGTATTTCATTTGTTGAATCCTTGCAGTCGCCTTCATTCAGTGCGCAGAAGTAAGTGGCCCAGTTTGTGCATTTTCCCAAAATGGGGATGATTTTTAATTGCGAAGTTCGCATTGAGATATCGCTGTACAATCTTGATACAGGCAGTATAAGAGCATACTGTCCGGACCGTGCTGCCGCGAGCATATCTTCGATATGCGTTCCTTCGTATTGAACGTTCGGCACAAATCCAAGTTCTATACACTTTTTTTCTATATTGCTTCTGATCACGGTTCCCTTTTCATGACCGGCATATTTGAGTTTCGACAGATCATCAGCTTTTACATATTTGGAATCCGAAAGATGATGCTTCTCAGATACAGCAAGAACCAAAGGAGATTCTATGAGCTTTATGCATCTGATCCGGACATCGTTCATCTCTATCGGTCCAAGGTAAAAATCTATCTTGCCGGAAAGCAGGTGCTGTCTGGCGTTTTTCATATCGTTCCTGATATAGTTTATGGATATGTTCGGATTGGTCTCGATGATCTTTTCCATCAGCCCGGGAAATGAGTAAAGAGGCCTTGAAATTGCGGTAAGCCTGCAGTTTTCCGTATGCTTTAATTCTGCTATCTCTTTCTTTGCCAGGTTCAGGTGTTCCAGTGCAGGATCGACGTGTTCAAGAAGGATCTTGCCATATTCAGTAAGCTCGATATTACGACCCCTCTTTTTAAACATAGGTGCATCGAACTCCTCCTCCAGCTTTTTCATTGCATGAGTCAGGGCAGGCTGTGAAATAAAAAGCTCTGCTGCAGCCTGTGTAAAGTGCTGCAACTCTGCGGTTTTTTGAAAATAAACCAGCTGATCCAGTTCCATTGTGTTTTCCTCGAATGATAAAAGTTATGAATCGATTCAAATAAATTATACCAAATAAAAAGACAAAAAAACAAATGAAAGTGCATTGGTCGATTCAAGTTGTCTATCAATTTTCGCATTGATATTTATGGATCAATGATGATGTTTTGCATGCATTTGATTTGCATTAGACCAGGCAGGATAATGTTATTGGAATAACAATATATAGCATTTTGAGGAGGAATAAAATGCATTGCAGAAGTCCCGGGGAAGAATTGTCAGAATAAATGCGCTGGAATAATCGCAAAAGCCTGCGGTACCAATATGACTTATAGCCTCAAAACTATTTGGACATAAGCGAAAAATAACTCTTAGAGAAAAAGAACCGCAGAAACAAATAAATTTTTAGAAAGGAGAATTATCATGGGTATGAATGTTGCGATCTTTGTCATTGCTATTGTGCTTTCAATAGTAATAGGCATGAAACTTAAGACCAATATTGGTCTTATTGCTTTGGCGTTTGCATTTATTTGCGGACCTTTTCTTTGGGGAATTGGGCCATCAAAGGTGATCAACTATTTCCCTGTCAGCACGTTCTTAATGATCTTTTGTGGAACATATTTCTATGGCTTTGCGATAGATAATGGAACATTTAAGAACATTGCAGGAAAGATACTTTGGAAATTTAGAAATAAGACAAAGATAATGCCAATTATTCTTTATATTACTGCAGTGCTCGTTTGCTTCTTAGGCGCTAATAGTGGATCATGCTGCATATTCTTCTCACCTATAGTTTTTTCAATACTCACTGAAATGGGTGTAAACCCATTAATGGGCGTATTTATTGTGTATTGTGGCGCCACTGGTGGCAGCATGATGCCCTGGACTTCAGATTTCGCAAGAAAAGAGGCTATGTGGGTTCCTCAGTTTGGTGATTCCGCTCATGGTGTCATGTCCGCATATTCTGTTTTCCAGTTTGTGTTTATGACTATCGCTGTTCTGGTTGTATTCTTTATAACCAAGTCATATAAAGGCAGAGCTGCAGTGAGCATAACCGAGCCTGAGCCGTTAAACAAAAAACAGAAACAGAATTTGGTCATTATAGTAATATTCTCGCTTGCCCTTCTTCTTCCGCCTATTATTGGAATGCTTGTTCCAAACAAGATCTGCAAGTTCCTACAGTCCAATGTTACGATCTATGTACTATCTACGGTGGGTGCTGTTGTTTGTCACGCGCTAAAGCTTGGTGATATCGATACCATAGTGACTAAAAGAATACCCTGGAAATCGATGTGGATAGTTGCTGGTATGGGTACTCTTATGGGAATGGCAAACGATATTGGTGTTACTGAAGTTATTGGAAAGTTCATGGGTGAGAGCATTCCAAAGTGGCTTGTTCCTGCAGTGCTCGTAATTTGCTGCGGTCTCCTTTCTTCTGTAGTACACGGAGCTGTTGTTCAGCCAATGATGAACAGTTTCGTCCCAATTCTTGCAGGCGTATCGGGAGCAAATATATTTGGTCTGGCGTTCTGTGTTCAGGCAGCGCTTTCGCTTTCTGGAATAAGCCAGTTCTCTGCTGGTGGAAATGTAGCAGTTGTAGGTTGCACGGACGATAAAGTAAAAGCAAAACTGGTAATGCCGCAATTCTATACATCACTTATCTTCATAGCAGTGATAGCAGTGTTGGCGGCAGTAGGGTTCTTTGACATGATTGGTGGCCTTCTTGGCCCTGGAACTGAGTTTATCACACAGTAATCATACGGAGGTAACTTATGGATAATAGAGAAATAACACTGCTCTTTGGTGGGGATATTTGCTTTGAAGATAATGGAGAAAGGTTTTTTGTAGATCTCGGTCCATTACTTGAAAAAGCGGATTTCCGGATGGCAATGCTTGAAAATCCATATATTATAAACCCTGATGAGCCAAAGTATATGAAAAGGGACGCCAGATTTCTGGATCCGCTTGTTGGCAGGCTTGATCTGGTCACACTTGCAGGGAATCACATTTACGATTTTGAAGAACGGGGTGTGAAAGACACTATACAATGGTGTGAGAATGTAGGGATAAAGCACTGCGGCGCAGGCCCAGACATCGTGGCTGCTTCAAAACCGGCGTTTGTAGAAAAGAAGGGCCTTAAGGTAGGTGTTCTTGCATATAACGTCATCGGTGGGACAACAAAGTGGGCTGGAGAACCTGGATCAGGAAAATCCGGATGTTCGTACGTGCGCTTCCACAGAGCATACAAACCTCTTGATGAGATAGATCAGGAGATGAATATAAAGTTTGAACATGATGTTTGGCAGATCAAGAAGCCCATAAAGATGGATAAGGAATTTATGGGGTACAATTTCCTTGATCACGAAAGCCTGATAAAGATGGGGCGGGAAGTATATGAGGCAAAAAAACAATGTGACATACTCATTACCTATTTCCACAAAGGGTATGTACACAGACCGATCGAGGTAGCTCCATTTGAAAAGCTTGTTTCGTATATTGCAATAGATAACGGAGCAGATGTTGTAATGGCTTCGCATTCGCATGTAATGCACGGTATTGAAATGTACAAAGGCAAAGCTATATACCATGGCCTTAACAACTTTATCATGTATGTCCCATCACTTTCACCGAAGTACACAGATAGAGCCCATGCATCTCAGACTGAGTTAGAGTGGGTCAAAAATAGAATTGATAGATTCGGTTTCGTTCCTGATCCTGAGTATCCGTCGTATCCGTTCCACCCGGAATCCGTTTACACTGCTACAGCAAAACTTGTTATCAGAGATAAGAAAATTGTTGAGAACAGGGCAATAATGATGAAGGTCGAAAAAGACGGCATCCCATATGTTCATGGTAATACACCAGTTGGTAATGAGTGTCTGGATTATCTGAGAAAGATCACTGATGGTGCAGGCCTTAACTGCAAATATGACTGGTGTGGTGACGAGGTGGTTATTTCAGAGAAATAGACCAGTGTATTTGATGCAAGCATACTGGCAGTAAAGTATGCTTGCATTATCTGAGGAGGTGAGTGTAAAGAAAAAAGGATGATCTTCACGCAGCTTGAATGCTGCCGGTTCAGGTCTATAGCAGCAACGTCCTGAATCAGATATTTACAGGTAAACAAGATGATTATTTCTTAGTTTTATCATATAGCTGCTGCAATTGTTGTATGGAGGTTCATTGAACTATGACGAATCTGATTATTTTCTTTCTTGCCGTTATACTCGCGATAGTTATCGGCTCCAAGACAAAGACCAATATGGGTCTTTGGGCGATTTGCTTTGCGCTCCTTATAGGTTATCTGGTGATCAACAAATCCCCTGCCAGATTGCTTGCAGGCGCATTCCCGGTATCAATTTTCTATAATGTATTTTGCGTTACGATGTTCTTTGGCTTCGCCAATTCCAATGGGGCGATCATACTCTTTGCGCAGAAATTAAGATATGCTATGCGCAATGCTCCTAACTGGGCGGGCACATTAACTATATTCCTGATCTCCATAGTGATCTCGCTTTGCGGCGGAGGCACAGGCGTCGTATCCCCGATCGTCTATCCTATCGCAGTTGCTATGGGTCTGCATCCGTTTATCGCAGCTGCCGGCACAAGCCTGGTACAGTCGATGGTCCGCCTTTTCCCGTTCCTCTCCACCGGTGCCACAAATGTCGGTATTGCTGAGAAATACGTCTCTCAGGAGCAGGCGATGGCTGCAGGTTATTTCACCGGAATCAGCGCATTCGTGTTCTTCGGACTTGAATTCCTCGTAATAGCTATCATATTTGGAAGAAGAAACAAGGCAGAGAGTGTTGGCATTCAGTATGAAAAACCAGCTGATTTCAATCCTGTACAGAAGAAGACACTTATTGTCATGCTGGTCGTTTTCATTCTGCTCCTTGTTCCGTCTCTTATTCAGGTAATAGCTCCCAATAAGGTCACAAAGCTGCTTACTAATGTACTGAGCATGCAGTTCCTGTGGACGTTTGGTTCGATACTTCTCGCTATTCTGGGATGCGCAGACCTCAAAGAGGTCATTTCCAAGCGAGTATCCTGGAATACTATACTCATGGTCTGCGGTATGTCCATCCTGTTTGGAATAGCTTCGGATCTGGGTGTTGCAGATACGCTCAGCAATTTCGTTCAGACAGTACCTAAGTGGATGGTCGTTCCTGCACTTGCAGCTGTTTGCGGAGTATTGAGCTTCTTCGTATCCGGCTCTGTAATAAACCCGATGTTCATGGGGCTGGCGTCCATGTTTATGGAGACGACAGGCGTAAGCTTCAATGTTATTTATACGGCTATCGCCCTTGGATCGATGTTCTCCAGCATTTCCCCGATATCTCAGGGAGGCGCAGGAACCCTCATCGGTATTGCGGAAAAGGATCACCCAGTCTGCATGAAGTGGATGGCAATAACTGCTATCGTCAGTGTTCCGCTTGGATTCTTCTATATACTCGTGCTCTCCAAACTGTTCTAGAGGAATAAAACCATGGCAAAACAAGATGTAACACTATTTTTCGGCGGAGACACTTCACTTTCCACGCCTGATGAGAACTTTTTCAAGAGCGTGGATACCGTGTTGAACAATTCCGATATCAGGATGACTCAGCTCGAAAACGCGTTTATGGACGGCGTCACTGATCCGGGCCTTATGCATCGCGACAATAAGTGCATAGCTCCGCTCATCGGAAGATTTGAACTTGTAACTCTGTCCGGAAACCATTTCTACGATTACAAGGAAAAGGGTGTAAAAGATACTCTGGACTGGTGCCACCGCAATAACATAGCCTGCTGCGGCGGCGGAATGAATATAGAAGAAGCGGTAAAACCCGCATTCGTGGAAAAATGCGGTGTTAAAGTCGGTGTTCTGGCCTACAACGTTATCGGACCCAAGTCTTCGTTCGCGGGAGAGGATAAGGCAGGAACAGCTTTCGTGGATTTCCACCGCGCCTATATCCCACTCGACGAGCTTCAGGAAAAGTATCCCAGACTCGAGCACGACACCTGGCAGATGAAAGAACCTGTTCAGCTCGATAAAGAGTGCATGGGCTTCAACTATCTCGACGATGAGAGCTGCATGAAGATGGCAGGCGAAGTTGCGGACGCAAAGAAACAGTGCGACGTGCTGCTTGTGTACTTCCACAAAGGGTATGTGCACCGTCCGGTTACGGTCGCTCCGTTCGAAAGGGTAGTTTCCCATATCGCTATCGATAACGGCGCTGACGCTGTTGTATCTTCACACTCCCACATTATGCACGGCATAGAAGTATACAAGGGCAAAGCGATCTATCATGGACTGAACAACTTTGTAATGTGTGTTCCGATGCTTTCCCCCAATTACAAAGGGAAGATAACGACAGACAAGGACAGAGACGACTGGGTGAAGAACCGCGTAAAGAGATTCGGTTTCGTTCCGGATCCAGATTATCCGACATATCCTTTCCATCCGGAATCGATATATACTGCGGCGGCCAAGTTTGTTATCAGGGACAAAAAGATCGTTTCCAACCGCGCGATACTTATAAAGGTTGAAAAGGACGGCGTGCCTTATGTCCACGGCAACACCAAGACCGGAAACGAGGTCCTCGATTATCTGAAAAAGATCACCGAAGGCGCCGGGCTGAATGCAAAGTACGAATGGGACGGAGACGAGATCGTCATCAGCTGATTCGTTGAAACTAATTGGAATAATACATTTTATGGCCGAAAGGAGGTGCCTGTTATGAAAGTCAGAGGCTGTGCAAAAAAAAGCAAGGCCTTCACGTCATTATTGGATGTATACACTAATAGGGATCAGTATGCTGTAGAAGCAAAGAAAAAAGGCAAGACTGTTATAGCCGTGTTTGGTTCCGATGTTCCAGTCGAGATACTGCATGCTGCAGGAATGCTGCCTGTTCAGGTATACGGCGGCAAAAACCTGGATCTTACGGCTGCAGATAAGTACCTGGAGTATGCATTCGATCCGTGCATACGTTCACAGTTTGAAAAAATGGTCGACGGGACATACAGCAATCTGGTCGATTTCGTAGTCATGTCGCGCTCTTCGGATGCGCTTACCCGCGTGTTCTATTATCTCAGAGAGATAAGACTGACTGAGCCGGATGTGCCTGTTCCTCCGGTATACTTCATAGAACAGTTCTTCCTGCGCAACTTCGACAACCAGAGGAAGAACATCACCCGCTTCAACAAGTTCAGGAAAGTTGTCGAGGCATGGGCCGCAAGGGAACTGCGCGATGAGGAGATCTGGGAATCCTGCAGACTCTACAACGAGGACAGGCAATATCTTCGCGATTTCTCCGCATTAAGGCACGGCGAGCATCCGACGGTTCTTGGAAGTGAGTTCCTTGTCGCTGTAGGCGCTTCGATGTTCATGCCTGTAGAAAAGCACATCGAGCTCATGAAGCAGCTCCTTGAAGATGCAAAGGCATGGGACGAGGTAAAGGCCGTCAACATCTTCCTCACAGGAAGTGCGCAGGAAGACACGGATCTGTACGAGCAGATCGAAGCCCTTGGCGGAAATGTTACCGCTGAGGACCACGACTGGGGCGACAGGTATGCTGCAATGGATATAGATCTGAACATGATCACCCCCGAAAGAGCGCTTGTCGACAGATACTGGCTCAGAACGCCCAGCACCAAGCATGCCCTGATCAGGGACAGAGTAGCATCGGTGGTTGCGGATTCCGAAAGAGGCGAAGTATCCAAGGGACTCATATTCGTCCATCAGTATGAAGAATCTCCGTCGTGGGATTATCCCAGCCAGATCAAGGCCCTGAAGGACCGCGGCATTGAATGTCTCGCTCTGACAAAACAGAAGTACAGAATAGAGGACAATGCCGAACTTAAGGAAAAACTTGGCAGCTTTCTTAAAGGAGGTGACATACAGTAATGGAGAAGAATGAAAAAGGCCTCAGGTCTGTAAAGACTCTTGAAAGCGCAAAGATCGCAACAAAGCATCAAAAAGAGTGGTTCTTCAACATGAAGGAAAAGGTAAAGAACGGCGCGATGTTTGCTTACACAGACGGCGTTCCAGTACTCATCCTTCAGTCTATGGGCATAGAAACGGTAAGCAGCCCCTGGTGGTCGGCTATCTGCTCAGCCAAACAGATGTCTGCTGAATACTTCGGCCTGCTCAGAGCTAACGGCTACCGCGACGACCTGTGCTCATACTGCGCCACTGCACTTGCCTGCTCTATGGACGAGACTCACGCTGCTGCAGCGTGGGGCGGACTTCCGACTCCTCAGATAGTTGCAGCAAGATCGCTCTGCGATTCGACGGCTAAGATATTCGAGCTCATCGCCCAGCAGTACGGCGCAAAGCTTTATCTGATGGAAGGATCCGTACAGCACAAGATCCCGCCACGGTGGTTTGAAAACGTAGCTCACAACTGGCCGACATGGTGCGATAACGAAGTCCTCGATGAGATCGAAGAAGAACTGCGCGGGTTCATTGCTCGTATCGAAGCCGACACAGGGCTCATGTTCAATGAGAACGAGCTGCGCACACGCATGAACAGGATGAACGAGCAGCAGGAGTACTACAGAAAGATAAGAGACCTTATTGCAAGCACATACCCGGCTCCGGTCTCCATCGCAGATACAGTAAACTCCGTAATGCTTGCGCAGTGGCATCAGGGAACTCAGTGGGCTGTAGACCACGCGAAGATGTTCTACGAGGAGATCAAGGCAAAGGTCGATAAAGGCGAGAGCGCCTGCCCGAATGAGAAGGTCCGCCTTATGTGGATAGGAAGAGGCCTCTGGTTCAACGTAGGATTCTACCAGTACTTCCAGGAGAAGTACGGCGCGGTATTCGTCTGGTCCATGTACCTGGCAATGGGTGCTGACGCGCATGCAAGATACCACGTCGATGAGAATCCTCTCAGAGCTATCGCGGCAAAGGAGATCCTCAACACCGATATCATCCACATGCCTCCCTGGGACTGCGAGTGGTTCGTAAATCAGGCTAAGCAGAACGGTATCGACGGCGTAGTCTATCTGGTGCCCGAAAACTGCATCCTCAATGTTGAAGGTTCCTACTTCACGGAACGCGATCTGGAGAAGGCCGGCATACCTGTCCTAAAGCTCAGAGCGGATCCCGTGGATGCAAGAAAGTGGAATCAGGAGACTATGACCAAAGCTGTCGGTGATTTCATTGAACAGCGCATCTATCCCAAGAAGGGATTGAAGGTGGAGTGATCTGTCAGAAAGAGGTGCAAAAAATGAGTGAAAACAAAGCATTATCCGGTGTAAGAGTGCTTGATCTTACACAGATGGCAGCAGGACCGATCTGTACTGAAAAACTCGGTATGCTCGGCGCTGATGTAATAAAGGTCGAGCAGCCGATAATCGGAGAGCGCGGCCGCAATGACAACCTGAAAAAGTATCCGGATGGAAAGATCCCGCAGAGCTATAAGTGGGCGCTGCTCCATTCGAATAAAAAATCGGTAACTCTTGACCTTAAGCTGGAAGAAGGCAAAAAGCTTCTGGAAGAATTCATTAAAAAATGCGACGTGATGATCGAGAATTTCGGCCCGGGTACGATAGAGCGCCTAGGCTTCCCCTGGGAACGCATCCATGAGATCAATCCGAGGATCATATTCTGCCAGATAAAGGGCTACGGAAAGTTCAGCCCGTTTGCTAAATTCGGCGGAATGGACGCTCTCATTCAGGCGAGCGGCGGACTTGCGGCTCAGACCGGTCTTAAGGATTCGCCTCCGGTAATATCCAATGTTGCTCTTGCTGATATCCCGAGCGGAGACTATGCTCTTGCGGGTATCCTGGCTGCACTCTACCAGAGGGAGCATTCCGGACGCGGCCAGAGAGTAGAGATCAACATGCAGGAAGTAGTCATGTCTATTTCCAGGCTCAGTCTGTCGAACACTTCTCAGAGAAGAGGCGTTCCGATGCAGTTTATAGGCGCAAATGGTCCGAAGAACCTGTTCCGCTGCAAGCCCAGGTACGAAAACGATGAAAACAACTACTGCTTCATCGCTATCCGCGATACTCCGGGTCAGAAGATGTGGAAGACTTTCTGCGGGATAATGGAAAGGCCCGACCTTGCTGAGGACGAGCGTTATGCTACCGGCCCGCAGAGAAGCGGCAATCAGGAGCTTGAAGAGGAAGTTACAAAATGGACTATTCAGCACGACAAGCTGGATGTCATGAAGGTCCTCTGCGAGCACGGGATCAACGCGGGCGCAACTCTTTCCATCGAAGAGCTTGCTCAGATGCCGGATATGAAGGAATCTGGATTCCTGCGCGACTACGATCACCCCAAGCTTGGAAAGATCGTCCTGCCGACAATGGCTATCAGGCTTTCCGATTCCAAGATAGATATCGAGCCTTCCCCGGATCTGGGTGAACAGACTGAAGAGATCTACAAAGAGGTCCTTGGCCTGACTGATGAGCAGATCGCAGATCTCAAGGCAAGAAAGGTGATCTAGCAGATAGTTTTAATGAATAGTAAACAACAACAAACAGACTGATCATGATGCATATATAGCATCATGATCCTGCAGTCAATAATCTCCTTAGTAAACCCCCGTTCAGGCGCTTGAGACGGGGGTTTCTTTAGCAGTTCCATGTCGTTGTTGGTATATTGAGAGTGTCGTTTGACGCTGGCACTGAAATCTGATATAATCCCTTGCACTGATGGTAACTAATTATACAGGAATCACAGACAATCAGCTTGCCCCTGTAGCAGCAAGGCTTCTGCGGCAGAAGCCGGGGCAAGCCTTAATTATTTGCCCGAGTCTAACGAGGGCGAAGCGCATAGCCTCCGATCTTCAGTTTTTCACGGATCAGAGGGTCTTTGTGCTGCCTGAAACAGATTCGGCTTCGCTGCGCTACGAGGCCAAAAGCAAGGCTGATCTTCTGGATGAACTTGCAGCGCTCTGCGCACTGGCGTCGGGCGAGCCGGTAGTGGTCGTAGCTCCGGTGCTAGGTGCGTTAAGAAAGCTGGCTCCGCGCGAGGCGTTCCTTAGGGACGTGGTATCGATCGAGTCCGGCGGCACTTTTTCACGCGGCGATCTTATCGCAAGATTATCGCGCATGGGCTACGAAAGGATGCCCGCAGCGGAGGCATTCGGGCAGTTCGCGGTGCGCGGCGACATTGTTGACGTCTTTGCTCCCGGAAGCGATGATCCGGTCCGCATAGAGTTCTTCGACGACGATATCGATTCCATACGCTCCTACGATGCGCTCACGCAGCGCTCCGTGGAGAATCTCGACAGTTTCACTATATATCCTGCTCAGCTCATAGTGCGTGGCGAAGAGGAGAACAGGCGCGGCCTTAAGAAGATCTCTGCGGCCTACCGCGGGCTTCCTGAGCAGCGGGACTATCTCATCGAGTGCATAGAAGAGGGCGTAAACACCCGCTACCTGGAGGGTTTTGCCGCTTACTTTTACGAGCAGCCCGGCCTGATCTTCGACTACCTTACTGAGCCTTCTTTCGTGATGGCTGACGACCCTTCGCGAATAGCTGAAGTCCTGGATTTCTATGAAAAAGAGGAGAAGGAGGCCAGGAAACAGGTCCTGGAGCGCTCTACGGGCGTTTTAAGCGACTTTGACAGCCATCCCGATATATCAGACCTCGGAAAGATAAATACGCTCAAAACGGCGCTTGGAGCCTTCTGGTGCACGCCCTTCGCGCAGCAGATACGCTTCGCCCCGGTGCTGGACTACGTAACGCACATAGAGGCGCGGCAGGCTCCGGTCTACGCAGGCCACATGGACGTGCTGGAGACGGACCTTAAACGCTTCCTTAAGAACGGATATAAGATACAGATCGCTTGTTCCACCCCGGACAGGCTCGTAAACCTCAGGGAGTTTTTAGAAAGAGCAGGCCTTTCGGGTGCAGACGCAAAATCCGGCCCCGGAAGGATTGAGCTCAAAGACGGCAGCCTTATCTCCGGCACGGAGTTCCCGCTGGAAAGGCAGCTGTTCCTTGCTGAGTCCGACATCTTCGCAAGCGCCAAAAAGGCCCGGAGAAAACACGCAAAAGGCCAGGAGATAAAGGCCTTTACGGATATAAAGAAGGGCGATTTCGTCGTCCACGAAGCGCACGGCGTGGGGCGCTTTACCGGCGTAGAAAAGCTCACCGTGGACGGGTCCACCATGGATTACCTGCGCATACAGTACGCAGGCGCGGACGTGCTTTACGTGCCCGTGGACCAGATGGAGAACATCCAGAAGTACGTGGGTTCCGAAGGCGTAGAGCCTAAGATCAACAAGCTCTCCGGCCCGGACTGGCAGATCACCAAGGCGCGCGCTA
This sequence comes from Bacillota bacterium, assembly GCA_017443515.1. Taxonomy (GTDB): domain Bacteria; phylum Bacillota; class Clostridia; order Peptostreptococcales; family Anaerovoracaceae; genus RUG13409. The sequence continues at coordinate 65,834 of JAFRXM010000001.1, forward strand.
AGGCGGCTATCAAGGAGATGGCCGAGGACCTTCTTAAGCTCTCTGCCGAAAGGCAGCTGCACCCCGGCTACGAGTTCGGGGCGGATTCAGTATGGCAGCACGAATTTGAGGACGCCTTCCCCTTCCAGGAGACAGAAGACCAGCTGCGCTGCGCCGCCGAGATAAAAAAGGATATGGAAAGCCCAAAGGCTATGGACCGACTGCTCTGCGGCGACGTGGGCTACGGCAAGACGGAGGTCGCGGCCAGGGCAATATTCAAGTGCCTTGAGGCCGGCAAGCAGGCCGCCGTTCTTGTGCCTACGACCATACTCGCAAACCAGCATTTCCACACCTTCAAGGAACGCTTCGCGCCTTACCCCTTCAACGTTGAGATGCTCTGCCGCTTCAGGACGGATAAGGAGCAGGATCAGATAGTAGAAAAGCTCGCAACCGGCGAGGTTGACCTCATCGTGGGCACCCACAGGCTGCTGTCGGACGACGTTAAGTTCAAGGACCTGGGGCTGCTCGTAGTCGACGAGGAGCAGCGCTTCGGAGTGGAGCACAAGGAGACTATAAAAAAGCTCAAGTCAAACGTGGACGTTCTGACGCTTTCCGCAACGCCTATCCCAAGGACCCTGCACATGAGCCTTATCGGCGTGCGCGACATGAGCGTCATAGAAGAGCCGCCCGAGGACCGCTACCCGGTGCAGACCTACGTGATGGAGCAGGACGACGCCCTGATAGCGGACGCCGTAAGGAGAGAGCTTGGGCGCGGAGGCCAGGTATACATAGTGTTCAACCGCGTGCGCGGCATCAACCGCATAGCGGACAAGATAAAAGAACTGGTGCCGGAGGCCACCGTAGGCGTGGCTCACGGCCAGATGGGCGAGCGCGCCCTGGAAGACGTGATGATGGATTTCACATCGGGTGGATTCCAGGTGCTCGTGGCGACCACGATCATAGAATCCGGTCTGGATATACCAAACGTCAACACGCTCATAGTGCTTGATGCGGACCGCTTCGGCCTTTCGCAGCTCTACCAGCTGCGCGGCAGGGTGGGGCGCAGCACGCGCATGGCCTACGCCTACCTGTTCTATAAAAAGGACAAGGTCCTCACTGAGGTTGCGGAAAAGAGGCTGCGCGCCATAAGGGAGTTCACGGAGTTCGGCTCAGGCTTTAAGGTAGCCATGAGGGACCTGGAGCTTCGCGGTGCGGGCAACATCCTTGGCGTGGAGCAGTCCGGGCACATGCTGTCCATAGGCTACGAGCTCTACTGCAAACTGGTGGAGGAAGCCGTGGCGGAGATACGCGGACAGGCTCCGGAGGAAAAGCCCATAGAGGCGGACACCCAGGTGGAACTCGGAATTTCTGCCTTCCTTCCGGAATCCTATGTCGCGGACGAGCTTACGCGCCTTTCGATGTACAAGCGCATCTCCACCATACTTACGGACGACGACAAGCTGGAGACCGAAGGAGAACTGATAGACCGCTTCGGAGATCCTCCGGCGGAGGCCCTGAACCTCCTGGATATAGCCATGATAAGAAACCGCGCAAGCAGGCTTGGAATCCTGAGGCTGGTGCGCCAGCAGAGCCGGCTGGTGCTGTCGTTTGAACAGCGCAACAAGCTGGGGCCGGAGTGCTTCGGAAGGCTCATGGACGCGTTCGGACCCAGGCTCATGATATACGGCGGCGTGGAACCGAGGCTCTCCCTTACGCTTGCAAAGAACGAAAACACCGCAAAGACCGCCCTGGAACTTATAGCCGCGATGGAGTAGGTTTTATGAGTTTTTTGTGTCTTTATCATTTATAGTCTTGAACTGAGTTCAGGCAATAAAGTATAATAAAGTGTATATTAAAAAGCTTGGTATGCCCGGAAGGGCAAGGAGGAAATTATGGGACTTTTTGATAACATCAAAGGATTCGTAGGCGAAGCCGGCGCTAAGATCAAGGACGTTGCAGGCGATGCAGCAGACAAGGCAAAAGATCTTGCAGAGACCGCAAAGCAGAAGGCTCAGATCGCTGAGGCTGAAAAGAACATCAAGGACGTCTACACCGCTATGGGTAAGGACCTCTTCGAGAAATTCCCCGAACTGGCAAAGGAAAAATTCCCCGAAGCTATCGGTAAGATAGATGAATTCAAGGGCGTCATCGAGAAGGCAAAGGCTGCAATCGCTGCTCTGGCTGACAAGGCTGCCAACAAGGTCGAGGAAGTTAAAGACGCCGCTGCCGATAAGGTAGAAGACGTTAAGGAAGACGTAAAGGAAGCTGCAGAGGCTGTCGCTGAGAAGGCTGAGGACATAAAGGAAGCAGTCGTAGACGTCATCGAAGATAAGTAATGATAATAACCGAGGATATCCTGTACGCAGGCGTATTCGATGAGGAGATAGACCTCTTCGAAGGCCAGTATCCCGTAGAGAACGGTGTCTCGTACAACTCCTACATCATTATGGACAGCAAGGTAGCTGTCATGGACGGAGTGGACGGGCGTTTTTCGGGTGCCTGGCTCGCCGGCATAGAAGAAAAGCTGCAGGGAAGGCAGCCTGATTTTATCGTTGTCCACCACATGGAGCCGGATCACGGCGCAAGCGTGTGGGCCTTCCTTAAGAAGTACCCCGGCTCAAAAATGGTCGCTTCGGCGCAGGCCGTAAAGGTCGCACAGAACTATTTCCTGCAGGATCTTTCAGAGCGCTGCGTAGCGGTAAAAGAGGGCGATGTTTTAGAGCTCGGAAAGCACACCCTGCACTTTGTCGCGGCACCAATGGTGCACTGGCCGGAAGTAATGGTCAGCTACGACAGCTGCAGCAAGGCGCTGTTTTCGGCCGACGCTTTCGGTACTTTCGGACCGTTTGAGTGGGACGATGACTGGGCCTGCGAGGCCAGAAGGTACTATTTTGGCATAGTCGGCAAGTTCGGAGCCCAGGCGCAGAACCTTTTGAAAAAGGCTGCAGGGCTGGATATTTCCATGATACTGCCGCTCCACGGGCCCGTAATAAAGGAAAAGCTGGCTTACTGCGTGGATCTGTACCAGAAGTGGGCTTCGTATACCCCGGAGTGCGATGGCGTTGCCGTGTGCTACGCTTCCGTCTATGGCGGTACGAAGGCTGCCGCGGAGGAGCTGGTGAAGCAGCTGGAGATCAGCGGACAGCATCAGATCGAGCTGTTCGATCTGGCAAGGTGCGATCAGAGCGAGGCTCTTGAGGCAGCGTTCAGATATCCGAAACTGGTGCTCGCATCGCCTACCATCAATTCCAACGTGTTCCCGGCGGTAAAGAACTTCATAATGGCTCTTGCTGACCACAACTATCAGAAGCGTCTGGTGGCACTGGTGGAAACAGGCATGTGGGCTCCGTGCAGCGCGAAGATCATGGGCGATCTTCTTTCCGGTTGCAAGGAGATCACTTTCGCCAATACGAAGGTGAAGATCACCGGCCACGCAAAAGACGATGACATCGCTGCGCTCAAGGCTCTTGCCGCAGAGCTTGCGTAAAAATGTGACAAGGGGACGGTTCTCTGTCACATCATGAGATCTAAAAGCCTCCTGAAACAGGAGGCTTTTTAGTATATGGGCTTATAGGACAAAAAGCGTTGGTAAAAACCGCTGTAATCGTTGAAAAATCAATGGTTACAGCGGTTATATCTTTTTTGAAAGATTATTCAGGGTGGACAAAAAGCGTTGGTAAAAATGCTCAAACCCATTGAAATTACAGGGCTGAAAGGTGTTTTATCTTCTTGAAGAGCCATAACTCGGAGGAAGATAGTATGAAACATGTCATTTGTCCCATTTGCAGCGGCGTTTGTATCAGGTATGGGAAGAACAGATCAGGCTCTCAACGCTGGTTTTGCAAGAATTGTTCAATCGTTGTTACCCCTGCGATCGATCATTCAAGCAGAGACCTGAAAGTCTTTCTTGATTGGTTATTTAGCAGGAATATCCAGAAGGAAATGTCAGGAGAAGGCCGAACATTCAGACGCAAGAGCGTCGAGTTTTGGAATATATGGCCAATGCCTCCAAAGATAGAAGAATCGCGTGATGTTGTCTATGTTGACGGAATATATATCGCCAGAAAAGCGTGCATCCTGATCTGCTGTGACGACAAAAATGTGCTTGGTTGGTATCTATGCAGAGATGAGCATTCACAGGCCTGGAAAGCGCTTATGCAGCGGATCGCAGAGCCGGTAGTCGTAGTCTCTGACGGAGGCACAGGATTTAACAAAGCCCTGAAGAAAGTATGGCCAAATTCAAAGCATCAGAGGTGTGTATTTCATGCATTCTGTCAGGTAAAAAGATACACAACAAGCAGGCCTAAAACCCTTGCAGGCATTGAATTGTATGAGTTAGCAAAAGATCTGCTCAAGCTGAAAAGCAAGGAGGAATCAGACAAATGGCGAGATCGATTCATGAAATGGATCATCAAGTACAAAGACTTTCTGAGTCAGATGACAGAAGATGAAAACGGGGATCTGCGGCCCACTCATGAAAGACTTCTTAAAGCAGAGCATTCACTTCTCAGGCTGCTTAGAGAGAATACGCTGTTTACTTATCTGGACGAAGATATTGATGTGGAAGACATACCATCAACAAACAATCGCATTGAAGGAGGCGTTAATTCAAGGCTTAGAGCCATGCTTAGGGATCATAGAGGACTTTCAGTCGAGAGAAGAATAAAAGCGGTTTTCTGGTGGTGCTATATGCACTCGCCGAAACCGCTTTCAGCTTCTGAAATACTGGATGTGATGCCTACAGACAAAAGTATTGCAGACATTTACATGAAGATGAGTTTAAAGAACAAAACTGAAGGGACTATTCCAGGTTGGGGCGATGCAGTCACTTGGAATGAGCTGCACATGTCCAAATCCTTCCCAACTTATTGGGACTGATCACCAACGCTTTTTGTCCTATAAGCC